>NZ_BAJW01000089.1 GCF_000613905.1 Acetobacter persici JCM 25330 | reverse complement strand
AGCCGCAAATCCGGCGGTGCGGGCGCGCTGCGCCGTGCGGTCTCCTACAGCGTAAAGCGGGCATGTGAGCGGGAGAGCGGTCCGTGCCGCCTGCACGGCCTGCCCGCTTGTCAGCACACAGGCGGCAAATCGCAGGGACGCCACACGCAGACTCTGCTGCGTAATCAGCAGAGCCGGGGAGGCATATGCCCCCCACCCGGCGGCAGAAACAGCCTCCAGCGTTTCAGAAAGGCCCGGCTCTGGCCGCGTGACCAGCACGCCGGGCCGGCTGCCGGAGGCTGGCATCAGGCGGCCTTATTTCTCTTCAAAAATATCGGACGGGCTGTCCGTCCGCAGACTTTCACCCAGTTCCTTGCCCAGACGCGCCGCATCTTCCGGCGCACCGCTGATGGCGCGCTTGAGCAGGAAGGAGCCGTCCTCCCGCGCCACAAGGCCTGTCAGGTGCAGCTTGGGGTCTTCCCCCGCCACAACCGGAATCAGCTGCGCGTAGCCGCCAATCGGGGTCCGGCAGGAGCCATCCAGTTCCGCCAGCAGGGCGCGTTCCGCCGTAGCGACGGCGCGGGCTTCATAATCTTCAATCGCGGATAGCAGTTCGCGCAGTTCAATATCGTCCTCACGCACCGTCACCCCCACAATGCCCTGCCCGGCGGCAGGCACCATGATGGTGGGAGACAGAACCAGAGACGCACGCTCCGCCATGCCCAGACGGCGCAGGCCAGCCAGCGCCAGCAGCGTGGCGTCACACTGGCGGGCGGCCAGTTTATCGAGTCGCGTCTGCACGTTGCCACGCAGCAGGCCGAATTTCAGGTCAGGCCGCGCATGCAGCATCTGGGCCTGACGGCGTACGGACGCACAGCCCACCAGCGCGCCTTCCGGCAGGGCGGAATACGGATCATCCGGGTCTGTCGGGGACAGGTTGGGGCCGAGGATCAGCGCATCCCGCGCATCCTCACGCCGCAGCGTGCAGGCCAGCACAAGGCCGGGAGGGAGTGTGGTTTCAAGATCCTTGAGGCTATGGACGGCAAAATCAATGCGTCCGTCAGACAGAGCCTCGTGAATTTCCTTGGCAAACAGCCCTTTCCCGCCGATTTCGGCCAGACGGCGGTTCTGCACCTGATCCCCCGTGGTGTTGATCTGATGCTCCTGAAACGCGCCCATATCCCGCAAGACGGGGCAGAAGCGCGTGAGCATGGTCAGAAAAGCACGGGTCTGGACCAGCGCGAGGGGTGAGCCTCGGGTTCCGACACGGAGGGGCAGAAGACGACGGGACGCATGCCCGGAGGTCTTTTTCTGGCGGGCCGCCGCTTCCGCCGCAACTTTCTGCAGCGCGGGCGAAGGGGCGGGCGAGGAAGGGTAGGCTGAGTCCATAAGAGTGTCTATTACCGGGAATGGAGAGAGGACAAGAAGCCATGATACCCGAAAGGTCTGAAAAACTCGCGCCCCAGAGACGCACCCCACGCGCAGCAGACCATTCCGCCCCCGGATCACATACGGAATATCAGGCTTTGTTCCCACCACAGCACAGGGAGCCAGAGGGCTATGAACCACCAGAACCTGCCAGAAAACAGCCCCGGCACCGGACCTGTGCTGGCGATCGAATCGTCCTGTGATGAAACCGCCTGCGCCATCCTCTCCGCTGAGGGGGCGTGTCTGGCGCAAAGGGTTGTCTCGCAGGACGGCCATGCAGATTTTGGGGGCGTGGTGCCGGAAATTGCCGCCCGCGCCCATCTGGCCCTCCTGCCCGGACTCGTGCAGGCCACGCTGAAGGACGCGGGCATGGCCCCGCAGGATATCGGGTTTGTAGCCGCCAGCACCGGGCCGGGGCTGATTGGTGGGCTGATTGTGGGGGCCAGTTTTGCCAAGGGGCTGGCCCTCTCACTCGGCAAACCGTTTGTGGCCGTCAACCATGTGGAAGCCCATGCGCTGACAGCCCGCCTGCGGACTGGTGCCGGGAGGGGCGGCCTTCCCTTACCTGTTGCTGTTAGTGTCTGGAGGGCATTGCCAGTGCATTGCCGTGGAAGGTGTTGGCCGTTACCGCAAACTGGGCGGCACTATTGATGATGCGGCGGGGGAAGCGTTTGATAAGGTCGCCAAAATGCTTGGCCTTGGCTGGCCCGGCGGCCCGGAACTGGAAAAGCTGGCGCAGTCCGGCAACCCGAACGCTATTCCCCTGCCCCGCCCACTGATGGGCCGTGCGGGGTGTGACTTCTCTTTTTCCGGCCTGAAAACCGCCCTATCCCAAAAGCTCGCGCCTTATGGGCTGGCCCCTCTGCCGCATCAGTTTGCCGCAAACCTCGCCGCGTCTTTCCAGCAGGCCGTGGCGGATGTGGTGGCTGACCGCGTCAGCAACGCTCTGAAAATGATGCCGGAAGCGGGCCTTCTGGTTGCCGCAGGCGGTGTAGCAGCCAACAGCGTGCTGCGGGCCCGGCTGGAAGAGGTCGCCGCCGATGCAGGCCTGCGCTTTGCCGCCCCGCCGCTGCGGCTGTGCACGGATAATGCCGTTATGGTGGGCTGGGCAGCCCTTGAAACCTGTCAGGAAGCCGCAGACCTAGGCCTGCCCCGGCCTGATGACAGCACGGTCCGCCCCCGCCCCCGCTGGCCACTGGAAGAGATGGCCGCCCGTTTCGCCCCGCAAGAGAGTATTGCATGAACTACCGCCACGCCTTCCACGCCGGAAACTTTGCAGACTGTATGAAACACGCGCTTCTGGTTTCGCTGCTCGGCCATTTTCTGCGTAAACCCAGCCCCTTTATGGTGCTGGATACCCATGCCGGGATTGGCCGGTATGACATGACAAGCGAGGAAGCCGGGAAAACGCAGGAATGGAAAGAGGGCATCGGCCTGCTGGCGGAAGAAGGGCCGGACAGCCCTCTCGCCCCATGGCTGGAGCTTGTCAAAAAAGCCGGTGGCCCACGTTATTATCCCGGCTCCCCGCTGCTGGCCTCTCTGATGCTCCGCCCGCAGGATGAACTGATCTGTTGCGAGAAGCACCCGGACGACAAACGCAAGCTCTACGGCCTGTTTACCCGCACCCCGAATGTCTTTGTGCATGAGCGCGACGGGTATGAGGCCCTGCGCGCCCTGCTGCCACCCAAAACCGCCAAACGCGGTCTGGTGCTGATCGACCCGCCGTTTGAAGAACCCGGCGAGTTTGCGCGCCTGCTTGAAGCCGTCCAGACCATCCGCACGCGCTTCCCCACCGGCATGATTGCCATCTGGTACCCCATCAAGCACCGCACCCCTGTCCGCGCCTTCCATACAGCTTTGCAAGACGCGGGCGTGCCGGATGTGCTGGCCGCTGAACTGCTGATCCGTAAACCCGTGGACCCGGACCGCCTGAATGGGGCGGGGCTGGTTGTTATCAAACCGCCTTACGGCTTTGCGGAACAGGCCTCTGCCCAGCTTGCGCGCCTGAAAACCCTGCTCCATGCGGAAGACGCCACTGTGACGCAGATCACGGCAGAATAAAGCGCCATACAAAAAGGGCAGCGCATCCTGTGATGCCAGCCCTTCCAGAAAACTGCGTTTGAGGGATTAAACGCGGCTCAACCCGCAGCCTTGATGCGCTGCCAGATATCCACCACAAACCCCTGCACCCCGGCGGCCAGAATCTGCACGCCAATGCACAGCAGCACGAGAGCCGCCATCCGGCTGACAATGCGCGTGCCTGTCACCCCCAGCAGAGAGACCAGCTTTTCCGAGCCGGAATAAGCCAGCCAGACAATCAGGACCACACACACCGCGGCAATGGTAATGCCGCCTTCATACGCCAGAAAAGATGCTCCCGGCGGGCTGCCTGAACCCAGCGCAATGGCAACCGCAATTGTCCCCGGCCCCACGGTAAAGGGCATGGCCAACGGGAAAAATGCGGAATCAGACCAGTTGGGGGCCATGACGGTCTTGCCGCCCTGCAAGGCCTGCTTTTCCTTCTGGGCTTCCATGCTTTCCGGGCTTTGCAGCAAGTTCCATGCCCGCACGGCCACCACAGTCCCGCCCGCCACGCGCAGGGCGTTAACCGTAACCCCGAAGAACACCAGCACCTTACTGCCGCACCAGATGGAGACGACCATCAGCATAAAGGAATAAAACGCAACCAGCCGGGCCAGCGCGAAAATCTCCCGCCGGGACCGGCCCGCCGTGGCCTGCGCAAAAATCAGCGCAGCTCCAAACGGGTTGACGATGGAAAACAGAGCGGGAAATGCCAGCAGGAAGGAGGTGATCGCTACACGAGCGGCCCCTCCGCTAAACAGCGAGGCAGTAAAATCAGCCGACATGCACATATCCAGCAAAACCGGCCCCTGACGAAGCCCTGCATAAAACCTTATTGCCCGGCAGGTGCCGGAGAATCTGCTCTTGTGCCCTTATAGGTGGCAAAAAATTTCGATGCGAGAGCAATATCATCGGCCGGATAGCAGAAATGCAGCCCCGTGCCATCATCAAATGGCCAGACGCTCAGCCCGATATCATCGTAAATGCGCAAAAAGGGTTTCCCCACCTGCCAGAACACGGGTTTCAGCCCGTCCTGCAACGCCAGATCCCGCATCCGCCATATAGCAGAAACGCAATCCTGCTGCGCTCCGGCCGGGTCCCCCAGACCAACAAGAAAGGTGCCGCTGCGGCGGACGGGGATCACAGCCTCTCCGCCCTCACCGGCCACAAAACCATCCGGCTGGAGGTCCTGTATAGTCGGCAGGGCGTGATCCAGAGTGAGATACTCGGCATAGGCGGCCTCATCCCACCGGCGCACCGCAATCCGCCCCGGCCACATCAGACGACCGGTGACGACCAGCGCCAGCAGAACGGCCAGTGCAATGGTCCAGCGCGCCGCCCCGGATGCCGGGAAAACAAACACCATCTGCCACCAGCTTCCCGCTCCATGCCGGCTGGCCAGCGCAATCACGCAGCCAAACAGCAGCAGCAGGCTCAGCAGGGTGGAGGCGGAGAGCGGCTCACTCAGCAGGCGCGCATGGCGGTAATAGCAGGCCCGGAACGGAGCCACCAGAAACGCGGAAAGCCCGAGCATGACAGGCACCAGAACGGTATTGCCGCGCAGAAAGGTCATAACGGCCGCTGTGACCAGCAAGACCAGCGTACCCCGCCATGCCAGCGTGACACGCTGGGAAAGGCCAATGCCCAGACCAATCAGCGCAACGCCCATCAGGGACAGCAGATAATTGCTGACAGACCCGGCGGCGGAGAACAGCCCGGCCTGCACAATGCCAAATTTCGGCACCGGGTCCAGCAGCACAAGGCAGATCAGCATCAGTCCGCACAGGGAGACCGTGCCTGTCGCGACGGCGACCGAGAAATCGGCCTCACTCTCCCGCACCACCTGACTGGGGCGGATTCTGACAGCCGCCGGGGTCTTCTGCTTCCGGCTTTTCTTTTTCGCCAGAGCATCATCACCACGCAGGAACAGCTCATGCCCCGCGAACATGATCCCCGCCATAAACAGGGGGATAATGTAGTAGAACAGCCGGAAAATCAGCACGACGCCAGAATCTGCGGCGCGGGCATATAAGGCCCGAGGGCTAACAGCATCGCGCCATCAAAAACGCCTAAGCCACCCGGCACGCTGGCAATCAGCCCCGCTGTGTAGGACGCAATGTAAATTGCCAGAAAAGACCCGTAATCGACCCCGACACCCGGCGGCAGAAGCACATAGGCGATGGCCGCCGTCGCCGCCACATCGGCTGCGGCTACAACGGTCTGCATGACGGCCATCCGGGGGGAAGGCAGATCGACCGTCCATTTACGAAACGTAAAGGTGCGCACCTTGAAGGCCATGCCGATATAGGCCAGCACCCCCACCCACAGCAGAACACCCAGCACCGTCAGAACCGGGCCGGGGACATGTCTGCCCGCCATAGGGATAACCTGCGGTTCCCACACCAGCACGCCGCCAATCAGCACGGCGGCCCCCAGCAGATAGGTCGCGGAACAGAAGGCAATAATCTGGGCAATGGCGAACGAGCTGACGCCCCAGTTGCGATACAGCCGATACCGCACAGCCGCCCCGGAAACCGCCGAAAACCCGAGATTATGGGACAGCACATAGGAACAGAACGCCGCAAACGCGTGCGACGGAACGAGATCTGTTTATAGCCGACCTGAATCACGGCCAGCCGGTCATAAAAAGACAGGATGAAGTAGGATAAGAACGTGCAGCCAACCCCCAGCCAGAGCTGATGGCCGGGAATGGCAATCATCGCCTGCTTGATATCCGCCAGACGCAGGTGGCGCAGTTCATGCTGCACCACCCCGATGGCGGCCACCATCAGCGCCAGCCCGATCAGGTGTGGCAGGTGCTTCAGCCACTTGCGCCACCCGGTTTTTTCCGGGCGGGGCTCAGGCACCTGTCCTTGTGGTGATGACGGCACGTTCTTCACCATGCAAACACGCTTCCGGCCCTTATGCCTGAGAGTCCCGCAGCAGAGCGGCCTCAATCAGGGCAACGGTTTCCGCTACGCCATACAAAGCCACAAAGCCCCCAAAACGCGGCCCTTCCTTCTGCCCCAGCAGCACCTCATACAGGCAGCCAAACCAGTTCCGCAGCGGTTCAAACGCGTGGCGCTTGCCGATTTCAAACACCAGATTCTGCAACATCGCGGCATCGGCTGCCTCGCCCTCGTATCCGCGCAGGGCGTCTGCAAGGTCCACCAGCGCTGCGCGTTCCTGTTCCGTCGGTGCGCGGAAGGTTTTGGCCGGACGAACAAAGTCGGCATAATAGGCAATGGCATGGCTGAGAGATGCGCCAGCATCGGGTGGCTCTCGGGGGATACAGAGGCATCATACCGGCGGATAAAGCCCCACAGCACTTCCGGCGTTTCCGCATTGGCTACGCTGGCCAGATTCAGCAGCATACCGAACGGCACCGGGCTCCCCGCATCGGTGGGAATGTGGCCTTTATGGATGAACCATGCCGGATTGGCCTTCAGATCCGCACTGTCACTGTCCGCTGCCTGAAGCGCCTTAGCTTTTTCCACATGCGTCAGATACTCATCCGCCGTTTTGGGGATCACATCAAAAAACAGCCGTTTGGCGCGCTGCGGCTGATTGAACATGAACTGCCCGAGGCTTTCCTGCGGCGCATAGCGCAGCCATTCCTCAACCGAGAGACCATTGCCCTTGGATTTGGAAATCTTCTGGCCGTTTTCATCCAGAAACAGCTCATAGGTCAGCCCGGCCGGAGCCGTGCCACCCAGAATACGGCAGATGCGGCCAGAGAGACGCACACTGTCAATCAGGTCCTTACCGGACATTTCATAATCCACGCCCAGAGCATACCAGCGCATGGCCCAGTCGGCCTTCCACTGCATCTTGGCGTGGCCCCCCGTCACAGGGGTTTCAAATGTCTCACCCTCCGCGTCGGTCCAGCGGACGGTGCCCGCTGCGGCGTCAATGGCGTCCATTTTTACCTGCATCACCTCACCCGTGCGCGGGTGGAGCGGCAGAACCGGGGAATAGGTCGCCCTACGGTCCGGCCCCAGCGTGGGCAGAATAACCGCCAGAATTTCATCATGCACTTCCAGCACCCGTTTCAGCGCGGCATCAAACCGGCCAGACGTGTAATATGTGGTGGAAGAGGCAAATTCATAGTCAAAGCCGAAGCTGTCCAGAAAGCTGCACAGGCGGGCATTGTTGTGCGCGGCAAACGACTCGTGTGTGCCAAACGGGTCCGGCACGCGGGAGAGCGGCTGACCGATATATTTTTCCAGCAGGTCCCGGTTCGGGACATTGTCCGGCACCTTGCGCAGGGCATCCATATCGTCTGAAAACGCGAGCAGGCGCGTCGGGCGGCCTGTCAGCGCCGTATAGGCCTGCCGCACCCAGGACGTACGCGCGACTTCACCAAACGTGCCGATATGCGGCAGGCCGGACGGACCATAGCCGGTTTCCAGCAGGGCGGGACCTGCGGCATCATCCGGTCTGGCGGCCGCACGGGCATCCACATGCTCGGCAAGTTTTCGCGCTTCCTCAAAGGGCCAGGCGCGGGGAAGAACGGGTTCGGGGTTTGAGCGGTTTTCGGACATGGTGCGGAAGCTATGAACTGCACCGCTCCCGGTCAATCCAAAAACACGCACGGCTTTGCTCACCCGCACAGTTATGAGGCCATTGACCACAGGCTGCCCCCGGCTCATTTTTCCATAAGCCGCTTGCTCCCACCCAAGGGACCACGCTGAAAGGACCGGTTTTTCATGCGCCGCACCGCAGCCCTCATTCTGATCGGGAATGAGATTCTCTCCGGCCGCACCCGAGACGACAATATCCAGTTTCTGGCCACCCGGCTTGGAGAACTAGGCATCCCCCTGCGGGAAATCCGCGTTATTCCCGATATCCGGGACACGATTATAGACACCGTGACAGACCTCCGCGCCCGGTTTGATGAGGTCTTCACCACCGGCGGCATTGGCCCCACGCATGATGATATTACCGCGCCCTGCGTGGCCGAGGCGTTTGGCGTGCCGTGGGAGATCCATCCGCCGACCTTTGCGCTGCTGGAGCAGCATTTTGGCGCGGACAATTTCAATACCGCCCGCCAGCGCATGGCCAAACTGCCGCGCGGCGCAACGCCTATCTCCAATTCCGTCTCCATTGCGCCGGGCTTTACCATTGGCAATGTGCATGTAATGGCCGGGGTGCCGCGCATCATGCGCGCCATGTTTGAAGCACTCGCCCCGAGCCTGAAGCAGGGCGCGCCGGTTTTTTCCCGCACATGGCACACCACTTCCCTGTTTGAGGGCGCTCTGGCGGAAGGGCTGGAAGCCATTCAGAACAGCTTCCCCGATCTTGACCTTGGCTCCTACCCCTTCCACCGGGAGGATGGACGCCGGGGTGTCGCGCTAGTTGCCAAAGGGCAGGACACTGCTGAGGTCGAGAAAGCCGCTCAGGCCATTTATGATCTGCTCAAAGAAAAAGGCGGTGCTCCCGTGGAAGGGGAACCACCGCCCTGAAGCCTGAATGCGTTAAGGCCTGTCCGCTCAGGACAGGTTTTCACGCCCCATGGCGAGAAACTTCTCGCGCCGCAGTTCCTTAAGCCGGGCCGGAGCCAGCGGCGTCAGGCTTTTCAGTTCCTCCGCCAGCGCATCATGCACGGAGGCCAGAGCTGCCTTCGGGTCACGCTGTGCGCCCCCCACCGGCTCGGGGATAATCCGGTCAATCAGCCCAAGACGGGACAGATCCTGCGCGGTCAGCCGCAGCGTCTCGGCTGCCGTGCTGGCCTGCTTGGGGTCACGCCACAGGATGGAGGCACAGGCTTCCGGCGAAATGACGGAGTAGATGGCGTTTTCCAGCATCATCACGCGGTCACCAGCACCTAGAGCCACAGCCCCGCCGGACCCGCCTTCCCCGATCACGGTGGCAATCAGCGGGACCGGAGCGTCCAGACAGACCTCAATGGAGCGGGCAATGGCTTCTGCCTGACCACGCTGCTCGGCATCGATCCCCGGCCATGCGCCTGCGGTATCAATAAAGGTGAGAATCGGCAGGTTGAAACGACCAGCCAGCTTCATCAGCCGCTGGGCCTTCCGGTAGCCTTCCGGGCGGGCCATGCCAAAATTGTGGGCCAGACGGGTTTCAAGGTCGGAACCACGTTCCGTGCCAATCACCACCACAGGCTGACCATCAAAGCGGCCCATGCCGCCAATAATGGCTTTATCATCCGCATACAGCCGGTCCCCCGCCAGAGGCGTGAATTCGGTCAGTAAAGCATTGATATAGTCCTGTGTGTGCGGGCGCTGCGCGTGGCGCGCCACCTGCACCTTCTGCCAGGGTGTGAGCTTGGCATAAATGGCACGAAGATGCTTCTCCGCCTTTTCTGAAAGGCGGGCCGTTTCTTCGGCGATATTGACCCCTTCAGGGTCGGTCATTTGCCGCAGCTCGTCGATCTTGTTTTCAAGTTCGGCGACGGGCTTCTCGAAATCCAGGAACTGACGCATGGGCAAGCGGATAGCACAGCCACGCGTAAAACCAAGCCACTTCGTGCATGGCGTGTCGTTTAACCTGTTTTTTCGGCTCGCGCGGCCTGATCTGCTGCCAGCGGATGATAAGACTCCACGGCCTGTTTCAGCCGCTCGGTCTGCACATGCGTGTAGATCTGCGTGGTGGCGATATCCGCGTGGCCGAGCAGCATCTGCAAGGCCCGCAGGTCCGCCCCGTGCGCCAGCAGGTGTGTCGCAAAGGAATGACGCAGCACATGGGGGGAAAGGCGCGCAGGGTCCAGACCGGCCTGTAAACCGACCTCATACAATATTTTGTCAAACGCCTGCCGTGTCAGCGGTCTTTTCGGGTCTCGCCCCGGAAACAGATACGGACTGCCCTTTTGCGCATCCAGCGCGTGCAAGGCCTGCGCGGCCTCCCGCGCGCTGTCGGACAGCGGCACGAGCCGCTCACGACCACCCTTCCCGCGCACCACGAGCATCTGCCGCTCACCGGCCAAGGCCTCTCGTGGCAGGGCAAGCAGTTCAGAAATCCGCAGGCCGGACGCATAAAGCAGTTCCAGCGCGGCCCGGGCGACAAGCCCGCGCCGCTGCCTTGCCTCCGATGCGTCGGGGGAGACAGCGCAGGCATCAATGAGCGCGACAACCTCCGATTCGGAGAGAAAATGCGGCAAAGACGCCTCGGGCCGGGGTGCATCGAGATGCGCCGCAGGGTTATCCTGCCGCATCCCTTCCCGCAGCAAAAACAGATAGAACTGCCTGATACAGGACAGTCTGCGGGCCACGGTCCGGCGGGACTGCCCGCTGCGGCCCATATCCGCCATCCAGTCCGCAAGTCCGGCGGCGGTCGCATCCAGAAGAGACTCGCCTTGTGCCGCGAGCGACTCCTCACAGCTTGTCAGATCCGCCGTATACGCGGCCAGAGTGTTGGGGGCGGCGGCCCGTTCAGCCGCCAGCATTTCCAGAAACAGGTCTGTGCCGCGGGCGTCCGCTGTCACGGATGCGCGGGGGATGCCGGAACAGGCGTAGGAGCTGCGGCCGGAGCAGCAGGGGCGGCAGGAGCG
>NZ_BAJW01000090.1 GCF_000613905.1 Acetobacter persici JCM 25330 | reverse complement strand
GGCAGGGCAGGGTGCGTCTGGTCCGGCCGCCCGGCGTTCCGCACGGGCCAAACCCGGCCCGGTGGTGGCGCGGCAGACAACGGCTGTGGATGTCAGTGCGCGGCGGCATGATTTTGCGTATCAGGAAGCACAGCATATCCCGGACGCCACAACGCGCATTACGGCGGAACGGCTGACCGAACGTGGCGTGGTGACGCTGCGCGGGCTGGAGCGTGTTGCCCCCAACCTGACCATTCAGAGCATTAACGGCACGGCCTCCACCAATTTCTATCTGCGCGGGGTGGGGTTTAATGACTTCACGCAGAACAACATGGCCCCGGTGCTGACCTATGTGGATGATGTCGCCTTCCCGTATTCATCCATGACCAGCGGGATGATGTTTGATCTTGCAGGCGCAAGCGTCACCCCCGGCCCGGTGGGCACGGAACACGGGCAGTCTGATACGGGCGGGGAAGTGCATCTGCACACCAACGATCCGACAGACACATGGCATTTTGGCGCTACGCAGGACATTGCCTCTTACGCCCGCAGCCGGAGCGAGGCCTATGTCTCCGGCCCGCTGGCGCGGGGGCTGAGCTTCCGTCTGGCCGGGCAGACCCAGCATGGCGGGGGCTGGCAGACCAACCCGCTGAACGGGGACCATCTGGGCGATGCGGACCTCTGGGCGCTGCGTGGCAAACTGCGCTGGAAGCCGGACGAACACACCACCATTCTGCTGGGTGGCCATTTTACGCAGGATAACAGTGAGGTGGTCACCGCCGTGCCGGTGCACCGGCTGATTGGCACGCAGGCGCTGCCGGACATGGCCTCATGGCAGCAGGCGGAATGGTCCTCTCGCCCGCAATTTGCAAAACTGATTGGCCGTAAAGCCGGAATCAAACCCAGTGAACATAATCAGTTCTGGGGTGCCGACCTGCATATCGACCATGATTTCGGCCCACTGACGCTAAGCGCCATCAGCGCGTTTGAGACGGAACGACAGGGCGAATATACCGATCAGGACGGCACGGCGCTCTCTCAGGCGGATACGTACCGCACGATTGACGCCACTACCTTTACGCAGGAACTGCGGCTCCATTCCTCCAATACGCAGGATAAGCTGCAATGGGTGGTGGGCGCGCATTATCAGCGCACGCGCATGGATCAGCGGTTCTTTTTTGACTACACGGACTACAGGCCCGCGCGTGGTTATATGATGTCCACCACGTTTGGCCTGAATCAGGAAAGTCTCTCGGAATTCGGGCATCTGAGCTATCGGCTGCCGCATGGTGTGATGATCTGGGGCGGCCTGCTGCATGAGCGGGATGAACGCTCTATTACCGGCCTGCGGTCCCAGATTTTTGGCGGGGCGACGCAGAACTTTCATGGTGAGAGCACGACGTCCGACCAGTTTGCCGGGCAGGTTGGCGTCTCCTGGCAGATGCTCCGGCACGCGCTCGTTTATTATAAAATGAGCAAAGGGTTCAAACCCGGTGGGTTTACCGCCAACAATACCCAGATTCAGGCACAGCTTGACCCCTTTAAACCGGAAACGGTGCTGACATATGAGGCCGGATTTAAAGCCGACCCTATTCCGGACCGGCTGCGTATTAACGGTGCAGCGTTTTACAATGATTTTCACAACCAGCAGATTCTGGGCACGGTGCTGATCCCCAATTACGGGCCGCTGAGCGAGATTACCAATGCCCCGAAATCTGAAAGCTGGGGGTTTGAAGGCACGATTGAGGCGCACCCGTTCAGCCATCTGCATCTGACGCAAAATCTTGGCTGGCAGCGCGGGAATTTTCAGGATTTCCCGACAGTGAACCGCGCTAAAACCAACGCCTATTATGCGCAGCATGGCGTGTGGAAAGCTATTAACGATAATTTTGGCGGCGTGGATAATGGCCAGCCCAAACTGACGCTCAATGGGTCAGCCGAATGGCGGCAGCCGCTGGCGAGGGCCTATACGCTGGAATTCGGGCCGGACTGGCAGTATCGCGGCAGTCAGGCCATAACGCCCGGCGGTACCGGCTTTTATCGTCTGCCGCCCTATTTCCTGCTGGGGGCGCATGTGTCCTTCCGCTCCGCTTCCGGGCGGTGGGAGGCGACGGTGTATGCCCGCAATATCCTGAACCGCCGGTTTGCGGAAAGCGGTGGGCAGGCCACAACGACCTATTTTTACATCCCCGGAGAACCACGCTTTATTGGCGGCCGGATTTCCTGCGCTTATTAAGTGCTGCGGCAATGAGCGCTGGGTGGCATGAGGCTTTTACGTCTCTCTGATTTGTGACGGTTTCGCCTTGTTTTCAGGGGAGGGATGAAGGCCTTCCTACGCCTGAGCGATAGTGAGGGAGAGCGGATCAGGCTGGCGGTTTGTCTCGCGACGAACTGACCACGTCATGCGGTTTTCGCGCCTATGGGAAAGATTATAACGCATTAGGTCGTTACAGGATTTACCCGTAACGACCTAACGGTTCGGCCCGGTGGCCATAGCGCATAGATTACTGGAAAGTAGGATCTACACTTTTTTCAATTAGAAGTGGACACCGATTGAGGCCTGGAAGGAGCGACCGAGAATGACATCGTAATAGCGTGTCAGGCCAACCGTTCCCACGCCTTTGGGCAGCGCATTGAAAACGTTGTTCATCATGAAGTTGAAGTTAAGATTTTTCGTGATCTTATAGCCGATGGTGGTGTTGAAGTAGAAGAAGTCCGGTCGGCTGTTAAATGTTTCCGCATATTCACTGGCGGTCACGTTGAATTTGGACGGGCCGTAATAGATGGTCTGCCACTGCACGAAAAGCGGCCCACGGATATAGTCCAGATTAGCCGTGAAGGAATCCTTGGGTGAACTGGTGCTGCCAACCTGCGGGTAGGTTGCCCCAAGAAATGTCTGCGTATTTTTGATGTAGTGGTTATAGTTTACGCCCAGATTAAACGCACCCCAGTTTACAAACCGCTCACCAAAGCGGGACAGCGGGATGTAGTAGTTCAGCTTGGCTTCAAGCGCCTGCATATGCTGGTTGGCAATGTTGACGAAGCCTTCCCGATAATCCGTAACCTGATGGGTATCCGGGTCACGGGAGAACATGCTGCAATACTTGTTGGGGAATGAGGCAGAGTCATAGCACGCACTCATGATGTCGCTGATGCCCAGATCCTCAATTTCATTGCTGATGGTGACATCAACAAAAGAGGCGTCGAGCTGCAAACCCTGAATGAAATGCGGCATGAAATGCAGTGTCCCCGTATAGCTGTGGGAAACCTCGTTCTGCAAATGCGCGTTGCCGCCGTCAGTTCCGTAAATACCGTAGTTCACGATATTGGAGACAAAGCCTTTGGGAATACCCTGTTTGGCGCAGTTGGCTGCACGCACGGCAGGGTTGGGGCCGTTGGCGATATCTTCCTGAGCACAGGGGTCACTGGCCATGCTGTTGACGCGGCTGGTGGGAGAAAACAGTTCCGTGACGGAGGGATTACGAACGGACTGTGCATAATTTCCACTAAAGCCGAAATCTCTGGTGGGCCACCAGCTGCCACCGAACATATAGGTCCAGTAGCTCCCGGTCATGCTGTTGTTGATGTAGCGTCCGTTTGCCGTAGCTGAAATATGATAAGCCCCCGGCACATGCATGTCCGGCGACACGATTGGCACATCCAGTTCCCCGAAGACTTCATGTGTGCCGTACGCCCCGCTGGTGTTGGGGGTGGGAATTTCATCACCATACTGGCGGCGGCTGCCGTCAGATAGCAGTTCACCATTCAGGATGCTGCCTGCATTGAAGTCATAAGATTCCCAGCGATGTTCGTAACCCAGATCCCACCGTACATCCCCTGCGGGCAGCTTTAAAATTGTGCTGTGAATTTCTGCCTGAACGTCAAGCTGCTTATTGGTGTTGCTGGGGTTCACCCAGGACGTAATGTATTTGAGAGCCGCGTCACTTTCCTGACCACGTCCAAAGACATTCAGGGGAGCGCAGGTCTCGCTACGGGTTCTGGCTGTAGAGTTGGTATAACCCGGTGCGCAGCCAATGGAGCCATCAGGAAGTGTAACAGCGTCAAGCGCGTTAATCAGGTTGTTGGTGTCCACCATTAAGGTTTTGGTGTTGCTGAGATACTCGCTGTATTCGCTCTTAACACTCCAGTCGAAATGGCGGCCAATGGCATCGAAATCACCATTCAGACCGCCCTGAAAGCGATACATCTGGTTTGTGGTGGTGAAGGCACCTTCCCCAAAATCCTGGTTGGCGCGGGACAGATAGAATGTATCTGTCGGCTGACCAGAAGCCTTCAGGCCATTGATGATGGTGGCGCGTTCAGCAGATGTCAGATACGGGTTGGCTGTGCTTAAAACCAGATTGCCATTAACATAACTTTGTGGGTCAGCGTTAAAATTGGCGTGCGTGAGCGGACTGCCTTCAAACGTGGCGGAATAGTATAGGCCCTGATTGACAGAACTTTTTGCTTGTCCGCGCTGGTACCAGCCTTGCCATGTGGCGTGCAGGTGAGGGGTAAAGTCGTAATGTCCCAGCGTTGTCAGGTTCAGAGAACTCTGCGGTGTATAAAGCTGGTCATAATCTTCAAAGGAAAGGCCATTCCCGCCCGCAGTGTAATAATTACTGCGGGTGACTGTGCCTGTCAGGGGAACAAGAGATTGCCCGTTCGGGCTGAATTGCAAAACACCCCCGCCAGGTGCTGCAAGACCGCCTGACGCTTTTCCGAAAGATGACGGATTCAGGTTGCCATTAACAAGGGGAATACCGGTGGCGCTCAGCTGGCTGAAACGCTCATTGCGGGTCAGGACATAATAATAGGGTGAATTGCTTGTCAGCGCAGGCCACAGATAGGTCTCTGCTTCACTACCGATGCTTTTGGCGCGATCATTGTAAACAAGGCCGTCCGCGTTCCGATATTCCACGTCAAACACCATGCCACCTTTGTCATGGTCAAAGCTGGTGCCGTATTTCAGGTAAACCTTTTCCTGCCCGCCATCCAGTTTCTGGGTCCAGTTTCCCTGTGCGTTGAAATCAAGGCCTTTGAAATGATCGTCGAGCTGATAGTTGACCACACCAGCCACGGCATCAGCACCATAGGCCGCACCGGCGCCGCCGTAACGGGTATCAATCTTTTTTACCAGTGATGTCGGAATGGTGCCCACATCCACCTGCGACCCACTGCCCGCGCCGTAAAGGGAGGCCGTCGCGCCGCCGACCATACGCATGCCATCAATCAGCGTAAGGGTGCGCTGGTCTCCCAAAGCGAGCAGCCCACTGAAGGTCTGCCCGGCTCCCCACGAGCCCTGACTGCCAACGGGGCTGTTCGACGGCACGGAAAACGCCGGATTTTCACGCAGAAGGGCGAGGCCAAGGTTGGTGTATCCGCGGGCAGCAAGCTGTTTGGCGTCCAGCGTGCTGCCGGCCATGACGTTACTCAGGCGCGTCTGGGAAAGACGGGTGCCCGTAACGGTTACATCTTCGCTCCTGGCGCTCTTTGTGCCTGCTGAGGTCTGCCGGATGGTCGCAGTTTTCTCGCTTGTGGAACTTGCCTGTTGCGTGTTTGCCGCTCCAGTGGCCGTTGAGGGTGTCGCGGCGGAAGTCGGTGCTGTGTTGGTGGTTTTGGGGGCGGTTTTCTTCTTCTTGCCTTTGGCTGGGGCGACAGAGCTATGTGATGCTGTTGTGGTCGCGGCGTTTGCGCCATTGCTGTTCCAGCCAGCAATTGTGACTGCGGCTCCAATGAGCAGGACCTTTCGCAGGGTTGGTCTGGACGGGAAGTGTTTAGATTTCTTCTGATCATGCCGAACAGATAGAAGAAGAGTACTCATTCAACAAAACTCCGTATGTCGCCCCGGATGACCGCAGATGATTTCATCGCGAGACAGGCAACTTCACCGCATTTTTGTTACGATCCCATTTCAAATTGAGGTTTGTCGATTTCTAAATCGTTCTGATGTGTTAACCTATAGTTTAGGGTGGCACAGATGATTCCGGTGAGGACGTTGATCTTGCAGCGTTTTCTGTCCACAAAGCGTAGAGAAGGATGCGCTTATCCAAAAGCGTGGAGAATGACAGACTGGACCGGTTATTATATCAAAGACAAACTAAGGCTATTCAAGGAAAATAGACTTAGTGTTCAATAAAAAATGAAATGTTACGTAATAAATTTTTTACGATTCCGAAACAGTCCATGCGTATTGCACCACGCTTCGACAAACTGGAAGCGACTTTATCCTCGCGGCTCCGCACCCTCTCTCCGCTATTTTCTGAGGTAACCGACAACAGGCCCTGGGAATTTTAATCCTTTTTTCGACATTCCGGGCATGGCTGTGTATTTATGCAGCCATGACACAGGACGATAGTGACGGACACACTCCAAAATCCCCTCGTAAAAAAGACCTGAAAACAGGCGGAGAGGTTTGTTTTTCATGAGCGATCAGCACGACTCTCACGCGCATTTCGGCTGGTTCAAACGCCGGAAAAATCTGACACCTGACGATATTACGGTTGTGGATACCGATATGCTCAGGCGGGCCGTAGGCGCTGCGGCTCTGGGCAACGCCATGGAATGGTTTGATTTTGGTGTGTACGGTTATATTGCCGTAACACTGGGAAAAGTGTTTTTCCCCTCGGCCGATCCGGCGGTGCAGCTTATTTCCACCTTTGCGACATTTACCGTGGCCTTTCTGGTGCGCCCGGTTGGCGGCGCGGTGTTTGGCCCGCTGGGGGACCGGTATGGGCGGCAGAAGCTGCTGGCCATCACCATGATCATGATGGCGTTGGGCACGTTCTGCATTGGGCTTATTCCCTCTTACGGGCAGATTGGCGTCTGGTCCCCCGTTCTGCTGCTTCTGGCGCGTCTGGTGCAGGGGTTTTCCACCGGCGGGGAATATGGTGGCGCGGCGACCTTTATTGCCGAATACTCAACAGACCGGAACCGCGGGCTGATGGGGAGCTGGCTCGAATTCGGCACACTGGCGGGCTATATTGCCGGGGCCGGTGCGGTGATCACACTCCAGTTTCTGCTGAGTGATGCCGCCATGCTGGGCTGGGGCTGGCGTATTCCGTTTCTGGTGGCCGGGCCGCTGGGGCTGATTGGCCTGTATATGCGGACCAGACTGGAGGAAACACCGGCTTTTCAGGCCTATGCGGAACAGGCTGAAAAACGTGAGCAGGATAAGCCGGGCTGGCGTGCCCTGCTGACGGTGCACTGGCGACAATTGCTGAAATGTATTGGGCTGGTTCTGGTCTTTAACGTAACGGACTATATGCTGCTGACTTACATCCCCAGCTATATGACGGTCACGCTGAATTATCCGGAAAGCAAAGGCCTGCTGCTGATTATTCTGGTCATGGTGCTGATGATGCCGCTGAATATTCTAGGCGGGTACTTTAGTGACAGGCTGGGCCGCCGTCCGATGGTGATCAGCGCGTGCGTGGCTCTGTTTTTACTGGCTATCCCCAGTCTGCATCTTATCCGCAGCGGGAATGATTTCGGGATTTTCGGGGGGCTGATGCTGCTGGGTCTGGCGCTGGTCTGTTTTACCAGTTCCATGCCCTCCACCCTGCCTGCGCTGTTTTATACGCCGGTGCGCTATACGGCGCTCTCCGTTGCGTTCAACGTCTCTGTCTCCCTGTTTGGGGGCACGACGCCGCTGATTACGGCCTGGCTGGTGAAAAAGACCAACATGCTGGATATGCCCGCATGGTATCTGATGGCGGCGGCGCTGATAGGCGCGCTCACCATGCTGACGGTGCGTGAGACCGCCCGCCTGCCGCTGCGTGGGTCCCCGCCTGCGGTGGCGAGTGAGGATGAAGCAGAGCGTCTGCTCAACAGCAAACAGCGCCTGACAGTGGACCCGGTACCGCCCCCTGTGCCTGAGGCACGGGATTTGTTTTTCCGGAACTGGCTCTCCCGGAACGGGCGCTACCAGAACCGGGCGAGAAGAGCGTGGCCGAGCGTGACGGCATCAATGCTGAGAAATACAGCCAGCAGAGCTACGGAAATCTGGTGGCGCGCAAGGCCGGGCGCCAGCCTGCCCGCCTGCGGCATGGCGGGCAGCAGGAGCGCGCAGAAGGGGAGCAGCGGCAGAAAATACCGCCCCTGAATACCGGAAATGACGTCACTCCCCACGGGGGACCAGATTACATACAGCGAGAGCATGATGCCCAGACTGCTGGCGGCCATAATGGCCAGTGTTGCCAGCACACTGCGCCTCTCCTGCCGGGCAGCGGCGGCCCCTTTCCAGAGGGCGCCAGAGAGAAACGCCAGCACCAGAACAAGGGCCGTCAGCACATAAAACTGTTTGCTGAGCGGGGTATCCAGCCAGCCCAGACGGCCGATCATCTGGCAGGCAAAAGCCGGTGCATAGAGCGCCAGCGTATGGAAGGTGACGGCGAGTGTTTTGAGGGGGTGGAGCAGCATCCAGCGGATCTGCCCGCTATCGGACACCCCCGTCTGGGCCAGAAACTGCACCTTGAAGGGGGCAATCCCGCAGACATACCATACCGCCGTTGCCAGCAGACTGAGGGTAAACGGCAGGAGCGGGCGCAGGGCGGTGCGGCGGGCAAACGCTGCGGGCAGAAGCGCTGCAAGCAGCAGGGGTGGCTTGGCCATGGCAAGCAGGGCGAACAGCGCACTGAGGCCCAGCCAGTTGCCTGTGCTCCAGCGCGATGCGGCAGTATGGCGTGTCAGAATGGCGGCGGCTAGAGCGGACAGGCCGATCAGAATACCATCATGTGAGCAGGAGCCCGCCAGATTGAGCGTCATGGGCAGGCTGGCAAGCACAAGCAGCCACGCTGTTCCGCGGCGGCTGAGGGCAATGGCGGCCGTGCAGAGCAGAATGGTGACAAATCCGTTTGTCAGTCGGGCGACATAAAACGTCTGGAGCACGGACAGGCCGGTGACGCGGGAGATGCGGATGGCGAGGGCTTCCGGCAGATAGCCCCCCGGCGCATAAATGGCGACATTACTGAAATCGATAAAATCGTAGGTCTGGCTCCACGGGATGTGGGACGCCTGATCAAACGACGTGATGGAAAAATGCCGCTCCGGGTGGCCGATCAGATCGACTGTGGAAATCAGGGCGGGCAGCACGGAGCTGGGGATCATCCCGCCGCTCTGGTTCCCTTTCCGCATCCCCGTCAGTTCGCCTTGCGAGACCTGTATGGCGCGGAAAAAATGCGGTCCTTCATCGGGCGTCATGCCTTCGGGCGTAAAGAAAACACTGACCACGACCATCAGGCTGGCGAAAAACAGATACAGTCTTGCCGCGCTGAAAGGGGCGCGCAGGAGGGAGGCTAGAAGCTGCCTCACGCCGGAAGAACCGGGCAATGGGAGAAGGAACGCAGAGGCAGCATGGGCATATTTTCCGGAATGATGAAAATAAGAGGGGCTACAATAAGAAAAATAACAAAATCAGAATAGCAGGAAACATGCGCCTTGAGCCCGGCCCGGAAAATCAGTCGGGCTCTTCACGCGGAGGTGTAAAAAAGCAGCCGCTTGCGTATGGTAGCAGGACGCAGCACAGGCGGCGTCTGGCATGGGGAAGAGCAACGCGCGGTATGATCAGTCTTTTTGATATTTTCAAAGTTGGTATCGGGCCGTCTTCTTCCCATACAGTGGGGCCAATGCGGGCAGCGCTCAGATTTATGGAGGCCTGTGCGGAGCAGGATGCGGGCCAGCCAGGCGGCGCATCCCCGGTCGCGCACATCCGGGTTACGCTTTATGGCTCTCTGGCATGGACGGCCAGCGGCCACGCGACGGACAAGGCGGTTATTCTCGGCCTGTGCGGGGAACATCCGGAAACCGTCAGGCCGGACCAGACGGACGCCATGGTTGCGCATGTGCGGGCGGAGGGGTGCCTTCCGGCGCGGGGCGGCCTGCCGCCGGTGCGGTTTGCGCCGGAGACGGATATTGTTCTGGATAAGGAAACCCAGCCCCCCAAACACCCCAACACGCTCCAGTTTGAGGCGTTTGACCAGACCGGCACCCTGCTGCGCACCGCGCGGTTCTGCTCCGTAGGGGGTGGGTTTATTGTGTCAGAAGAGGCCGCGGACAGCAGTTCCTACGCGCTGCCGGATGTGCCGCATGATGTTCGTTCTGGTGCGGACCTGCTGGCGCTCACGCAAAAAACCGGCCTGAGCATTGCCCGGATTGTGCTGGAGAATGAAAGTGCCCTGCGCCCGACCTCCGAGGTTGTGGCGCATCTGGACCATATTGCCTCTGTCATGATGCACTGCATTGAACGCGGCGTGGCGCAGGCTGGTATCCTGCCCGGCAAACTGCGGGTGCAGCGGCGGGCGCATGCGTTATATGAACGGCTGAAGGATAAGGACCGGCGCAACAGCAACCTGCCGCATGAAATTATGGACTGGGTAAGCCTCTTTGCCATTGCTGTGAATGAGGAAAATGCTGCCGGAGGGCGCGTTGTCACCGCCCCGACCAACGGGGCGGCGGGGGTGGTGCCAGCGGTGCTGCGCTATTATCGGGATTACTGCCCGGGGGCCACGGTGGACGGGATGCGGGATTTCCTGCTGACAGCCTCCGCCATGGGCAGCCTGTTCAAACTGAATGCCTCCATTTCCGGCGCGGAAGTCGGGTGTCAGGGCGAGGTCGGGGTTGCGTCCTCCATGGCGGCGGCGGGGCTGGCTGCCGTGCTGGGGGCCACGCCCGCGCAGGTGGAAAATGCAGCGGAAATTGCCATGGAACACCATCTGGGCATGACGTGTGACCCGGTGGGCGGGTTGGTGCAGATCCCGTGCATTGAGCGCAATGCGTTTGGGGCCATCAAGGCGATTAACGCGGCGTCTCTCGCGCTGTGCGGGGATGGAGAACATCGCGTCTCGCTCGATCAGGTGGTGCAGACCATGGCCGAGACGGGGCGGGATATGAACCACCGTTACAAGGAAACCTCACTCGGAGGGCTTGCGATGAACTTCCCGGAATGCTGATGCCCGGCGTTCCTGCAGGCGGTGGT
>NZ_BAJW01000091.1 GCF_000613905.1 Acetobacter persici JCM 25330 | reverse complement strand
ACCCGGTGGCCGCAGCGCCGGACTGGCCTGCCCCGGCGGCCATATCACTTTCCGAATCCGCCATGTTTTCAGCCCCGGTATCCGCCGCCGTCAGCTCGTGCGAGGCGCCGTTATCCGCAAGGCTGACGCTCACACCCGGAATCTGGCCCGGCTTGAAGGCATCAATCGCCACGCCACGGCCTGTATCATACCGCACCAGTGTGATGCCCTCCGGGGCAGCAAAATCCAGCTTCGGGCGGCCTTCCAGCGCGGTTTTCATCACCTTGTTCCAGATCGGCCCGGCAATGGTGCCACCGGTCTCGTTCTTGCCCAGTGATGTCGGCGTATCAAAGCCAATCCACACCACAGTCACCAGATCGGGCGAATAGCCTGCAAACCATGCATCGTTAAAGTTCTGGCTGGTGCCTGTCTTTCCGGCCAGCGGATAATCAATCCCCTTCCCGGCCTGAACACCCGTCCCGCGCCGGATAACATCCTGCAACATGGTGGTGATCTGGAAAGCACTTTGTTCGGACGCCACGCGCGGGCGGTTATCCTGCACTTCAGGAATTTCATCCTGCCCGGGCATGACGAACTTTACCGCATCATTCTGCACGGGGGCTGCCGCCGGGGCCGGTCCTTTTGCGCCATCGGCCCCTTTAGGAGCATCCGGGAAAACCGCATCCGTCTCGGAAGCCCCCGCAGCAGAGGGCGGACCTGCTGCCGCACCGGGGGTGCCCCCACCGGCACCCGCCGCGTCAGCCGCCTGAGCCGAGGCCGCGACCAGAGAAATCCCTTCTGGACGCCAGATGACGTGGCCTTCACGATCCTGCACGTCATCAATCAGGGTCGGGGTGACTTTCCGGCCCCCTGCGGCCAGTGACGCATACGCTCCGGCTTCTTTCAGCACCGTTGTTTCCACAGCCCCCAGTGCTGCGGGCAGCACATGCGGCATGGACTCCACCAGCCCGATTCGGGTCGCCATATCCGCCACATTCTTGATGCCGATATGGGCCGCCAGACGGATAGTCACCAGATTGCGGGATTCCCGCAGAGCGTCATGCAGGGACGTCGGGCCCCAGAAGTCTTTTTCATAGTTGTTCGGGTGCCATGTGCCGTAGGACACCGGCGAGTCATCAAACGACTGAGAGGGGGATATGCCCTGCTCCATCGCCTGCAGATAGACAAACGGCTTGAAGGAGGAGCCGGGCTGACGCAGCGCCTGTGTTGCACGGTCAAACTGGGATGTCTGGAAAGACCAGCCGCCCACCAGCGCCAAGACGCGCCCGGTGCGGGCGTTCAGCGTCACCACAGCGCCTTCCACATGCGGCACCTGCATCAGGCCGACGCGGCTGCTCCCGGCCTGCGGCTCGACCATCACCAGATCCCCTGCCTTCAGCAGACGGAAACGCCGCGCCCACGCCAGATCCCGGTCCTGAATTTCTCCCGTTTGCGGAGTCCCGCCCTGCATGGTGGCACCGCGCCGCACAATAGCGCCCTCCAGCCAGCCAACCCGGCCATGCGCCGGGTCCAGCACGACCGCCAGACGCCACTGGTCCAGCATCCCCAGCGGGGCCACTTCGGCTTTCAGAGCCGCAACCCAGTCCTCCTGAGAGGATGATGCGCTAATAGTCTCCACATGCATGACCGGCCCACGCCAGCCACCGTGCGCGCGGTCATACGCCATCAGCCCCTGCCGCAGCATTGTCTGCGCTGTGAGCTGAAGGGACGGGTCCAGACTGGTATGGACATCCAGCCCGCCCTGCATGGTCATGTCCTGACCATATTTTTCCAGAAGCTGGCGGCGGACTTCCTCAGCAAACCATTCAGAACCGGGGGCCGGGCCGGGGCGCACAAAATTATGCGGAATCAGCGGTTCCGCTTCCGCAGCCCGCGCAGCCTCGTGCGTCAGCGCGCCCGTCTCGGCCATGCGTTCCAGCACCCAGTTACGGCGGCCGCGCGCGGCCTCGGGGAAGCGCACCGGATTATAGTTGGTGGGGGATTTGGGCAGCGCCCCAAGGAAGGCGGCCTCCGCATCATCAAGCTGGTCCAGAGGTTTGTTGAAATAGGTCTGCGCGGCCGCCCCGATGCCGTAGGCACCGCTACCCAGATAAATTTCGTTCAGATAGATTTCGAGGATTTTGCTTTTCGGCAGAACCTGCTCAATCCGCATGGCAAGAAAGGCTTCCTTGGCCTTCCGCTTCATGGAAACCGCATTACTGCCCAGCAGCATGACGCGCGCCACCTGCTGCGTGATGGTCGAGGCCCCGATCGGCCTGCGTCCCTTGCCGCGTGTAAGGTCTGTCAGCCCGGCCCGTGCGATTGCCAGCGGGTCAACACCCTTATGGCTCCAGAATTTCTGGTCTTCCGCGGCAATAAAGGCGTTTTTCACCCGGTCCGGAATAGCGCTGTACGGCACAAAAACCCGGCGTTCATCCGCCAGTTCGGCAATCAGACGGTCATCGGACGCATAAAGGCGGCTCATCACCGGCGGCTGATAGGTCCGCAGGCCTTCAACCGTCGGCAGGTCAGACACAATGCCTTCATACTGGGTCCAGACGACAACCGCAGCCCCTGTCGTGCCGACAAGTGCCAGAGCGGCCACCGTCCCCAGCAGCCCCCGCCACTGGCGGAAACGCGGCCTGCGCCATGCAGGGCCATGACGGGAAGAGGCTTCTCTCCCCTCGTTTTTATTGGAAGAAGACCCGGGTTCACCAGAAGACGGAGTTCTTGTCATGCAGGTCCTTTACCATTCTCATGCGCTGCCGTCTTCAGTCTCGTCGCTCTTCCTGACCACATCATGGCGAATTTTGTCTTTTATCCCAGCATTTCGCCCAGAAAGCGGGCCGTATAGTCCACAACCGGGATAATCCGGCCATAATTGATGCGTGTCGGGCCAATAACGCCAATCGCGCCGACAATCCGGTTGGCCTCGTTCCGGGCGGGGGCCACCACCATGGACATGCCCGTGCCGCCAAATAATCCGCTTTCCGCGCCGATAAAAATCCGCACGCCCTCAGAATTTTCCGCCAGTTCCAGCAGCCGCAGCATGGTTTCCTGCCGCTCCAGCCGCTCAAACAGCGCCTGAATGGCCAGCAGGCGCTCCTGCCCGTCCACATCTGTCAGCAGTTTGCCCTGCCCGCGAATAATCAGGGTGCCGCCGCGCTCTTCATCCCCGCCACCCCAGATTGCCAGACCGCTTTCCACCACGTCTGTGGTTAACTGATCCAGCGCGCTCCGGTTTTCCGTAATATCCGCCCCCACCCTCTCCCGCAGGTCCGGCAGGGTTGCCCCAAGGCATGCGCGTTCAGGTAATTGGCGGCTTCCACCAGAGCCGAGGGCGGCATGCCGACGGGCGTTTCAATCACCCGGTTTTCCACATGCCCATCCGTACCCACCAGCACAACCAGCGCCCGGTTGCCGCCCAGCGCCACAAATTCAATATGTTTGACGCCACCCTCACCTTTTGGCGCAATCACCAGCCCGGCCGCATCGGACATCCCGGACAGCAGAGAGGACGCTTCCGTCAGCGTATCCTGCAAAGACCGCCCGCGCGCCTCCAGAGACAGACCAATCCCGCGCCGTTCCTCTTCCGAGAGACTGCCAAACTGCAACAGACCATCCACAAACAGGCGCAGCCCGGCCTCCGTCGGCAGGCGACCGGCGGAGGTATGCGGAGAAAACAGCAGGCCCGCTTCCGTCAGAGAGGCCATGACAGTCCTGATCGTAGCCGGGGAGAGCGGCAGCCCGAGCCTGCGGGAGAGTGTGCGTGAGCCAACGGGCTCGCCGCTGGCCACATATTCCTCCACAATTTCCCGCAGAATGGTGGCGGAGCGGGTATCCAGCCCCGGCGGCAGAACAGGCTTTGCTGGGTGCAGACCACGTTTCATGAGGGTCAGACCTCCTCCTTCACAACAGGATCTTTCTGCTTCTGCGCATCTGCGTCCGGTATGACAAGAAAAACAATGGTGCGGCTCCAAGGTTTCACTCCTGCCAAAACCGCTTTATGTGCAGAGACCATATTGTTTTAAGGAGTTACCCATGCGCCCGTCCGGCCGCCAGCCCAACCAGATGCGCCCCGTCACCATTGAAACCGGCTTTGCCCGCCACGCGGAAGGCTCGGCCCTTATCCGCGTCGGCGGCACGGAAGTGCTCTGCGTCGCCAGTGTTGAAAACCGCGTCCCGCCTTTCCTGCGCGGCAAAGGCACCGGCTGGGTGACGGCGGAATACGGCATGCTGCCCCGCGCCACCCATACCCGTGGCAACCGTGAAGCCGCCAAAGGCAAGCAGTCCGGCCGCACGCAGGAAATCCAGCGCCTGATTGGCCGCTCCCTGCGCTCCGTGGTGGATCTGGCCGCTCTGGGGGAAATGAGCATCACGCTGGACTGTGACGTTCTGAACGCCGACGGCGGCACACGCTGCGCCTCCATTACCGGGGCATGGGTGGCTCTGCGTCTGGCCCTTGGCCAGCTTGTGGCAAAAAACGTGCTGACCCATATGCCGCTGCGCGGGCAGGTTGCCGCCGTGTCCTGTGGTCTGACCAAGGCAGGCCCGGTGCTGGATCTGGACTATGAAGAAGACAGCGCCGCCGCCGCTGATACCAATTTTGTACTGACAGCCGACCGCCGCATTGTAGAAATTCAGGGCACAGCCGAAGAGTCTCCGTTTACGGAAGATGCCTTCAACGAGCTGTTTGCTCTGGCCCGCACCGGCGTGTCCGTCTTGTTTGACGCCCAGACGCTGGCTGTTGAAACCGCGGAGAACCGCTGACATGACGCCCGGCAAACCGGAGGCTGATAAGCTGGAAGCTGGCTGTAAACTGGTTCTGGCCAGCCATAACGCAGGCAAGCTGGCCGAATTTTCGACCCTGCTGGCGGATTTTGGGGTGACCGTGCTGTCTGCCGGGGACCTCAATCTGCCGGAACCGGAAGAAACCGCCACCACGTTTGCCGGGAACGCCGCCATCAAGGCGCTGGCGGCGGCCAAGGCAACGGGTCTGCCCGCTCTGGCGGATGATTCCGGCCTATGCGTCAGCGCGCTGGGCGGTGCTCCGGGCATTTACTCAGCCCGCTGGGCTGGCCCGGACAAAGACTTCCCCGCCGCCATGGCCCGGATTGAAGACGGCATTGGCTCTGACGAGCGCGACGCATGGTTTATCTGTGTGCTGTGCCTTGCTTACCCGGACGGCACTACCCGCAGCTTTGAAGGGCGCGTGGATGGCAGCATCACATGGCCCCCGCGCGGTGAAAAAGGTCATGGTTATGACCCGATTTTTACCCCCACGGGAGAAAGCCGGACCTTTGCCGAAATGGCAGAAGCCGAGAAAAACGCCATAAGCCACCGGGCGCGGGCGTTTCAGGCTTTCAAACAGGCCTGTCTCGATTAAGGTGTTTTTCGGGCAGAGCCGCAACGCTCTGCCTGAGCATTTTCTGTGCTGTGTGGGCAGCCTTCCCCCCATAGGCACACCAAAGTCCGGAACAACAGAAACACCATGACGACGCCAAACGCGCAGCAGGCTTCTTCCTACACCCCTCTGGACCTTGAAGGCGTCCGGACCTTTCTTGCAACACTCCCGGCCATTGCGGCGCGCCTTGGGGGCGCACCGGATGCCTGGCGGGTATGGGAAGTCAGTGACGGCAACCTCAACATGGTGTTTCTGGCGGAAGGCCCGCAGGGCAGCGTCTGCCTGAAGCAGTCTCTTCCGCATGTGCGGGTAGACCCCTCATGGAAAATGCCGCTTGACCGCACGTTTTTTGAAGCCGCCTATCTGCGTGCCGTGTTTCCGCATGTACCGGACCTGACGACCGAATGTCTGCATTTTGACGCAGAGCAGTTTATTCTGATTGTGCCGGGGCTTTCCGGGCACACCGTAATGCGCACCGCCATGATGGCCGGACATTTTTACCCGTCTGTGGCCGCACAGGTGGGCGATTTTGTTGCGCGCAGCACGTTCGCAACATCCCTGCTGGCAGAACCGTTTGAACGGATTATGGACCGCCGGATCCGCTTTGCGCGCAACCAGACGCTCACGCGCATTACGGTCGATCTGGTGCTGACAGACCCGTATCATGACCACCCGCGCAATCACTGGGCCGACCCGCAGATCACCCCCATTGTGGACGCCCTGCGCGCCAGCCCGGCCGTGCAGGCACGGAGTGATAGTCTGCGTCTGCGTTTTTTAAGCGCGCCGCAGGCTCTGCTGCACGGGGACCTGCATACTGGCTCCATCATGACCGATGGCACCGATACAAGAATTATTGACGGGGAATTTGCCACCTATGGCCCCATTGGCTTTGATGCCGGGCTTTTTACTGGCAATCTGATCCTGAGCCTGTTTGCAACGCCCGACCGGGCCGGACAGGCACTGCATCTGGAGATGATCCAGACATTCTGGACAAGTTTCAAAAAAGGCTTCCTCGCCCTCTGGCAGGACAGAGAATGGGCGGAGGACCGCTCAACACTTTATTACGCCACCACAGACAAATCCACGCAGAATTTTGAAAAATCTCTTTTTATTCAAAATATTTTTCAGGATACCGTGGGTTTCTGCGCCGCAGAAATCATCCGCCGCATCATTGGCTATGCCCATGTGGCCGATTTTTCAGTGCTGACCGACCCTTCTCTGCGCACCACACGCCAGAAAGCAGCCCTTCTGTTTGCGAAAGACTGCCTTGAACAGAAAAAACCCCTGAAATCTCTGGCTGATTTTCTGGAACTGCTCTACCTGCATATGTCTGCGTTGTGAGGCTCTCAAAGCAGACACGGCACAGCACAGCACAGCACAGCACAGCACAGAAAATTTTTTTATAAGCTCAGAATAGAAAACCCTTTAATTAAAAACATACTCTCAGATTTTCTCTTCAGCATTATACGCAGCAACAGGTTCGATCGGAAAACGGATCAGGTGGTAGGGCGGCTTTCTTTTATCCTGCCCGCCATTAAAGCTGGCCAGACGGTTCCACTGCCCCAATGTGCAATAAACATGCGTTTTTGTGCAGAAAATTCCATCAGGTGAGAGAATACGCGGGTCATGCACCATCAGGTCAAAAGACCCATCTGTATTGCGTCGCAAAATGGAATCCTGCTCGAAGTTTGTTGTATAAATCCGTCCCTGCGCATCGGTCGCCAGCCCGTCGGCTGTTCCTTTTTCCCCTTCATCTTTCACGGCTGCGGCCAGCGCGGCTTCCGTCACCGTCGGGTCGGCCAGCAACGCGGTCGGCAGGCTGTATAGTCTGCGGCTGGTCAGCGGAGCGTAAAACAGACGGTCACTCTTCGGGCTGAGCGTAATGCCATCAGCGCCCCCCACCACAAAGCGCGGAGCTTACCGGGCGTGTAGACCAGTGGCACCCCTTCCACCACCGCCATAAAGCCCGGCTCCGCCTGTGTGGAAGGATGGGTCGCCAGAACACGCCGCTGCCGGCCTGAGGCAATATCCACCACCACCAGTGCCGGGCTGTGCCCGAAGGAACTGTCCGTTACATAAGCCGTGCCCGCCTGCCCATGCGTCAGGTCCACGCGCAGATCATTCATGTGGCTGTCTGGCAGCAGAGCCGGAGCCGTCAGCACAATTTTATGCACCAGCCTGCCGGTAGAAGGCTCAAAACAGACTAGCTTGGCGGCACCCGGCTGCAAGGGCTGACCTGCCAGTTTACCATCATCAATCGCCCAGATCCGGCCCTGCGTATCCATGGTCATCCCGTGGATGGACATCAGCCGGTCCGCCGGGGCGGCAGAAGACGGCAGGCTGAGGGCCGCCGTGGGCCATGGCACAACACGCCCCTGCACCAGTTCCCCCAGCGTGGCTCCCTTATGGTTCACAGCATGCCGCGGGAAGCCCACAAAAATACGCCCCTCGTCCGTCACCACCACGCCGGACGGGCCGGGACCGTAAAAATCAGCAACAATTTCAAACGATCCGGCGGATTCATACCCCTGATCACCATTCACCCCGGTTGTGGGGGTGCCACCACCCTGTGCGGCTCCCTGTACTGCTCCCTGCGCGGGCTGTTGCGCCGCCCGTGCTTCTGGCACCCGCAACAGGCCTGCGGCCACAGGGACAATGCTCCCGCCCAGCAGCAGGGACGACAGAAGCCGCCTGCGCCCAAGCTGCTGCTGGCCCTCCGCCTGCCCGTGCAGACCGCCCGCGCCTTGCCTCTGTCTCGCCACAGCCGCGTTCCGGGTATCACACCCGGAGGGGCCGAAGGACTCAGCATGAGAGGGAATTACAACCGGGCAGCCAGAAAGCGGGCGAGACGTCATGGACTCATCACTCCTGTTTTAAGGGGGTTCCACGCTCCCACGCACATTCCTGTCAGACAACCCCGCGCCCGGCGGAGAGTGATCACAAACTGGAAGATGGAGAGCATCATGGCGATAAAACACAAAAAAAGCGGTGCCGTTTCCGACACCGCCTTTTGAAAGGCTTGCTTGAACGCTGTCTCTTCCGACGGAGCAGGCCAGAAGCCGCTCCGCCAGAAAATCCGGACGTCTTAGCTATCCGTGTTGCGACGACGAATGGCCGCACCCAGAATATCACCGAGAGACGCACCGCTGTCGGATGAGCCGTATTCGTTGATAGCCTGCTTGTCTTCTTCAACTTCGCGACCTTTGATGGTCAGCGCGAGTTTGCGGGCAGCGCGGTCAACAGAGACCACCTTCGCATCCACGCGTTCACCAACCGCAAAGCGTTCCGGACGCTGCTCAGCCTTGTCACGGGCCAGTTCCGCACGGCGGATAAAGCCGGTCAGAACATCGTCAACCTTCACTTCAATCCCGTTGGACTGAACTGCTGTGACGGTGCAGGTCACGATGGCACCTTTCTGAACGCTCGTCAGAACGTCAGCGGCCGGGTCTTCCTGAAGCTGCTTGATACCGAGAGAGATACGTTCTTTCTCAACATCAACGTCCAGAACCTTGGCTTTGACAACCTGGCCCTTTTCGTAATGCTTCATGGCTTCTTCGCCAGTTTCGTCCCAGGACAGGTCGGACATGTGAACCATGCCGTCGATGTCCGCGGAGAGACCAACAAACAGACCGAACTCGGTGATGTTGCGGATTTCGCCTTCTACGGTAGAGCCGATCTTGTGCTCTTCCGCGAACTGCTCCCACGGGTTGCGCTGAACCTGCTTGAGGCCCAGAGAGATGCGGCGCTTCGCGCTGTCCACATCCAGAACCATCACGTCGACTTCCTGAGACGTCGCGACGATCTTGCCCGGATGGACGTTTTTCTTCGTCCAAGACATTTCGGAAACGTGCACCAGACCTTCAACACCCGGTTCCAGCTCAACAAATGCGCCGTAATCGGTGATGTTGGTCACGCGGCCCGTGTAACGCGCACCCGGCGGGTACTTCAGGGCGACATTTTCCCACGGATCAGCTTCAAGCTGCTTCATGCCGAGGGAGATACGCTGCGTGTCGGAGTTGAAGCGGATCACCTGCACGCGGACCGGCTGGCCGATCTGCAGCGCTTCGGACGGGTGGTTGATGCGCTTCCATGCGATGTCGGTCACATGCAGCAGGCCGTCAACGCCGCCGAGGTCAACGAACGCACCGTAATCGGTGATGTTCTTCACAACGCCGTCCAGGATCATACCTTCGGTCAGGCCCTGAATCAGTTCGCTGCGCTGTTCTGCACGGGTTTCTTCCAGAACGGCACGACGGGAGACAACGATGTTGCCACGTGCGCGATCCATTTTCAGGATCTGGAAGGGCTGCGGAACACCCATCAGCGGGCTGACGTCACGCACCGGGCGGATATCAACCTGGCTGCCGGGCAGGAACGCCATGGCGCCACCCAGATCAACCGTGAAGCCACCTTTAACGCGGCCATAGATGGTGCCGTTGACGCGCTGGTTTGCTTCGAACGCTTTTTCAAGGTTCGTCCAGGCTTCTTCACGGCGGGCTTTTTCACGAGAGAGCACGATGCTGCCGTCACGGTCTTCGTAACGCTCAACATACAGCTCAACAACGTCACCCGGCTTTACGTCGGGGGTCACGCCCTGAGGAGCAAATTCGCGCAGGGAAACGCGGCCTTCGCTCTTCAGACCAACATCGACAATCGCGAATTCGTCGGTCAGGCGGACAATGCGTCCACGCACCACGGACCCGTCAAAGCCGGTGTCACGGCCGAGGGTCTCGTCCAGAAGGGTAGCAAAATCTTCGCCACGGAAATGGTCCGTGGCCGGGGTTGCGGCTGAAGCCATGTGTAACTGTAAATCCTGCATCGGCCCGGAATGAAGCCGACACTTCCTGCGCGCCGCCATGCGGCAGCACGACTTGCCACGGACTTAAAAGAGCGAACACGGTGGTCCGTCTTTTCTCCCGCGACCCTGACTGAAAAGGAAACCTGCTGCACACAACAGGTATCTGAGGGCAGAGACACCCTCCAGCCGCGGCTTGTCAACACAATCCGCAGGATTTTAATGGGGGGTGCGGGTAAAATTATTGATTTCGTGAGAACTTCCTGAAAGCCCCCGGCGGCCCTCAGGCCACGCGGGTGCCGAGTCGCTCCCGCACAACCCGCAGGGCTTCGGCCAGAACATCGTCCGCGCCAAGCGTGTCGGTCTCGATCACAACGGCGTCGTCCGCCACCTGCATCGGCGCGGCCTCACGCCCGGCATCCGCCGCATCGCGCGCTTTCAGCGCAGCTTCCATCTCCGCAAGCCGGGCTTTTGCATCATCCGCCGCCGGGTCTTCCCCAAGCTGTAAAAGCGGCGCAGCGCCCGCGTGGCCGGAGAGGCCGTAATGAACAGTTTGACATCCGCATCCGGAAAAATGGCCGTGCCGATATCCCGGCCATCCAGCACCCCGCCGCGCG
>NZ_BAJW01000092.1 GCF_000613905.1 Acetobacter persici JCM 25330 | reverse complement strand
CCGTTGCTGATGCGCCTGCCATAGTGGCTGGGGCTGACCTTTTTTTACGCCGGCGGGGTGGTCTGTGAGGGTAGCAAGTGGGCGGTTATGCAGGCCGGAGGCCTGTTCAATCTGGCGGTCAATGGCGTCCGCCGAGGGGGCTTTCAGGTTTGAAAGGTCCTGATGCAGCCGCCAGCCGCACAGGCTGAGCCACCCGGCCACCAGCACAAGCCGCAGCCCGTCCGGCAGATGCTGTGGCAGGCGTAGGAGGCCCGCAATGCCATACACGCCCAGCAGCGCCAGCGTGGGCTGGAGCGCAGGCCAGAGCCGTTCGGTGCGCAGCACAAAGGCCGCGTGCTGTCGGGCGGTTGCCAGCCGGGCCGCCAGAGAGCCTCCCTCTGCGGTGGAGGAGGCCAGATCCTGTTTCAGACCCGCCGGGGTCATGCCGTTCCGGAAGGTGGGAGGGCACGGTTTCCTCCTGCCACAACGCCTCAAGCGGCTGGCGCTGGCGGATGATGGACCATGCCCCTTTATCCACCAGCACTTCCGCCGCCAGCGGGCGGCTGTTGTAGGTGGAACTCATCACCGCGCCATAAGCCCCGGTGTCCAGCAAAGCCACGCGGGCGCCGCGCTGCATGGGAGGAAGCTGGCGGTCCCGCGCGAATGTATCGCCCGTTTCACACACCGGGCCGACCACATGGGCGGGGCCAGCGGGCAGGGCGGCATCATGCGGGCTGAGGGGGACAATACCATGCCAGGCATCATACATGCTGGGGCGCAGCAGGTCATTCATGGCGGCATCCAGCACAAGGAAGGGGGCTTCCTCCCCCCGGGCCTTGTTCAGGATCACCGTGCTGAGCAGCAGGCCGGAGGGGCCAACAGGCCAGCGCCCCGGCTCAATGGCCAGACGCACGCCAAGATCCCCCAGTTCTGCCCTGATGGCTCCGGCCAGTGCTTCCGGCTGGCCTTCCGGCTTGGTACGGTAGGAAATGCCAAGGCCGCCGCCGCAATCCACAACGTCGACCGTCTGGCCAGCCGCCCGGACGGTGCGCACCAGATCGGCAATGCGGGCATAGGCGGCACGATAGGGGGCAACAGAGAGAATCTGGCTGCCAATATGGGTGGAGAACCCGGCGGCGCGGATGCCCGGCAGGCTGGCGGCACGGGCGTACAGAGCCGCCGCATCATCATACGGGATGCCGAACTTGTTGGCGGCCAGACCGGTTGTGATCTTGGCGTGGGTTTTTGCATCCACATCCGGGTTGACGCGCAGGGTGACGGTGGCGGTTTTTCCAAGCGCGCAGGCAATGCCGGAAATAATATCCAGCTCTTCCGCGCTTTCCACATTGATCTGGCCAATGCCCAGACCAATGGCCTTTTCCAGCTCAGCATCACTTTTGCCAACGCCGGAAAACACGATGTGGCTGGCCGGAATGCCTGCCTTCAGAGCGCGGGCCAGCTCCCCTCCGCTGACAATATCCGCGCCAAATCCCTCCTCCCGCAGCAGGGAGAGGACGGCCAGATGGTCATTGGCTTTCACAGCATAGTGGATGGAGGCGTTCAGCCCGGCATCCTGCATGGCCTGCCGCATCCGGTGCATCCGGGCGCGCAGTGTGTCACCGCTCAGCACCCAGCATGGCGTGCCGACCTGCTCCGCAATGGCATTCAGAGCCACACCGTCCAGCATCAGGCCGCAGAGCGGGTCCATGTCCAGATACGGGCGGCTGGCCAGCAGCTCCGCAACGGTGGGGTCCGGGTCATGAAACGTCACATCATCGGCCATGGGGCGCGTAAGCCTTAGAAAAGAAAAATGGTCTGGTATCCCGCCAGCTTATGCCGCCAGTTTATACCGTGACTCTGCCAGATTGCCACCCATCCCGCCACTCCTGAGTGCCGGGGGCACGGGTGGCGGGATGGCGTGGCGGGCAGAAGCTGGCGGGAGGGGCTGTGGTCAGTCTGCTGGCGGATAGGTCTGCGGATACGTGATTTTATCCTGTGGCCCCGGCGCGTGGGGGAGCCTTTTTTGCCGCAGCCACTCAGCGGCAGAGCCAGCACCACCAGCGCCAGAAAACTGACAATCAGCCGGATTTTCATGCTCAGGCTCCCTTGCTCTCAGGTGCGGCCTCAGCATCCAGCGCGGCCAGCCAGCGGCGGGCTTCACGCTGCACGTTGCTGCCTGCGGTGCCGCCCTCACTGGTACGGGAGGCAATGGAGGCTTCAACGGTCAGCACGGAATAGATGTCGTCTGTAATGCCCGGCTCTTCGGCCTGCATTTCGGCCAGAGACAGATCCGCCAGATTGACGCCTTTTTCTTCCGCTTTGGCCACAAGGCGCCCCGTGACGTGGTGCGCGGTGCGGAACGGCACCTTCAGCACCCGGACCAGCCAGTCGGCAATATCGGTCGCGGTGGAAAAGCCGGAGCCAGCGAGTGCGCGCATCTGAGCGGTATTGGCCGTCATGTCCCGCACCATGCCGTCACACGCGGCGAGGGAGAGGGCTGCGGCGTCAGTCGCGGCAAAAACAGGTTCCTTATCTTCCTGCATGTCCTTGGCGTAGGCCAGCGGCAGGCCTTTCATCACCGTCAGCAGGCTGACGAGGCTGCCAGTAATGCGGCCCGTTTTAGCGCGGACCAGTTCCGCCGCATCCGGGTTGCGCTTTTGCGGCATGATGGAGGAGCCGGTGGTAAACGCATCAGACAACCGGATGAAGGAGAAGGGTGAAGAACACCAGATGACAATTTCTTCCGCCAGACGGGAGAGATGCATGGCCATGATGGACAGGGCCGAGAGATATTCCAGCGCGAAGTCCCGGTCTGACACGGAATCGAGAGAGTTGGCGGTCGGTCGGTCAAAGCCCAGCGTGCGGGCCGTCATTTTCCGGTCGATAGGAAAAGACGTGCCGGCAAGGGCGGCGGAGCCAAGCGGACACTCATTCAGGCGTTTGCGGGTATCGGCCAGACGGCCCCGGTCCCGCGCCAGCATTTCCACATAAGCCATCAGATGGTGGCCAAAGGTCACGGGTTGCGCGGTTTGCAGGTGGGTAAAGCCGGGCATGGGGTCTGACGCATGGTCTTCTGCGCGGCGGGCAAGAGCGCGCATCAGCGAGGCAACCTGCTGGTCCAGCCCGTCCAGCGCATCGCGCGTCCACAGGCGGAAATCTGTCGCGACCTGATCATTCCGGGAGCGGGCGGTATGCAGGCGTTTGCCGGGTTCCCCGATCCGTTCGGACAGACGGGCTTCGATATTCATGTGAATATCTTCCAGCGCCTCGGAAAATTCAAAGTGTCCGGCTTCAATGTCCTTGCCGATGGCCGTCAGGCCCTCGCGGATTGCGGCTTCATCTTCAGCGGAGATGATGCCGGTATGGGCGAGCATGGCCGCATGGGCCAGAGACCCTGCAATATCCTGCTTCCACATGGCTTTATCAAACCCGATGGAGGCATTGATGGCCTGCATGATCTGGGAGGGGCCACCGGCAAAACGGCCGCCCCACTGCATGTTGGTGTCTGCTTTGGCCCCAGGTGTGGCTGCTGTGGCCGCGCTGGTGGTGTCTGTGCTGTTCTGGCTGCTCAGAGACATGTCATGCCCCAACCCGTATCCTTACAAAATGTCTGTGCCCTGCATCCGGCGGGTCTGGCCTGTTCTGGCCGCGCTGAGGGTGCAGGCGTGTAAAGGCTGCACCCTACTGATGCAGGCGCTGTGGCGCAAACCGTGAAGATGCGCCATGCTGGCCCGACCACCTGTTGTGGGGGTGGGGCTGCCCTGCTGTGCGGCATGGGTTTTCGCCGGGCGGGATCATCCCTATCTTCTCGGGCAGGAAGAACAGGCTTTCAGGAGTTCAAGACTATGAGTGCAACCAACACGCTTACAACCTACGGTGTGATTGACCCCGGCCCGAACGTGCTGCTGGAAGTCACGAAGGCTGTAAGCCCGATTGCAGCCGTGAAGAAAATTGAAGAGAAAATGCGCGGTGCCGCGTATGTGGCAGCCCGTTCTTACGATCTGGGCGGCGAAGACTCGCTGGAAGGCTCAGATCCTGTCTATCTGGTGTATGACCTGACAGACGCGGAACTGGATGATGAAGGCCTGACGGGGGAAGATGCCGGTCTGGTGCGCGCACAGGCTGAGGAAGCCGGTGTTGTGGTCTCCTCCGCCAAAAGCTGAGGCATGACAGCTTCCGGCAGAGTGCCGGAGGGCTGAACAGAAGGCCGCCCGGTTCTGGCCGTGGCGGCCTTTTTACGTTTCAGGCGACCGCACCATTGGCATTGGTAGGGGCCGGGGTATGGTATGAGCACAGGCAGGGTGTGGGCCGTTTGGACGCGCCTGTGGTAAGGCCATGCAGAGAGTGAAAGAAGACGGGAAGGGCGCAGGATGACGGGCAGCAACGCAGAAACAGCAGCGGGTTTTGCCGTGTATGGCTCTGATCAGGGTGGTCCGTTTGTGCTGGTGAGCGACCATGCAGGCCGTGCCGTGCCGCCGGAACTTGGGGATCTGGGCGTGAGCGCGGAAGAGCGGGCGCGGCACATTGGCTGGGATATTGGCATTGATGGCGTGGGGCGGCGTCTGGCGGGCCGCCTGCCAGCGGTGCTGATTGAGCAGGTTTATTCCCGGCTGGTCATTGACTGTAATCGTGCGCCCGGCCACCCGACCTCCATTGTCACCGTGAGCGACGGCACGCCCGTCCCTGCTAATGAGGGGCTGACGCCGAAGCAGATTGCCGCCCGGCATGATGCAATCCTGCACCCTTACCATGCCCGGATTACGCAGGAGCTGGATGCCCGTGTGCAGGCTGGGCGCCCGACTGTGGTGGTGGCGCTGCATAGTTTTACCCCGGAAATGCGGGGTTTCAAACGCCCATGGCATGCCGGGATCCTGCATAATCATGATTCGCGTCTGGCCCATATCATGCTCGACCTGCTGCGGCGGGAGGGGCTGACTGTGGGGGATAATGAGCCTTATGCGCTCACGGATACGTCCGATTACACAATCCCCCTGCATGGTGAAAAACGGCAGCTCCCGTATCTGGAAATCGAAATCCGGCAGGATCTGATCGCTGAGGAAGCAGGGCAAAAGGAATGGGCCGAGCGTCTGGCGCGCCTGTTGCCGGAAGCGTGGGCGCAGTTCTGCAAACTCTACGGCGAGGCCGGAGCGGCGGATGATGCTCCCGTTCAGGATAACCGGCAGGTGGCGGAACCGGCCAGCGTACGGGCCGCCGGAGCATAAGGGGCGGGTATAAGGTAAGAGCCCGCATTTGCCTGTGATCTTTCGCTCGCGGGCTGGCGTGGCTCTTCTATTTGCATCCTGAGATTTATCGTGACCCCGGAGAAGCGGTAAGTTTGTGCCAACCCGTACACTTCAAGAGACCAGCATGACGAAAACACCCGATTCTGCTTTTGCTTCCCCTCAGATTATCACCGGCAAAGCGCGGCTGGCCGGGGTGCTGGGGTGGCCGGTCTCGCACTCCCGCTCTCCGGCGCTGCATAATTACTGGCTGCGGCGGTACGGGATTGATGGCGCCTATGTGCCCCTGCCAGTGCGGCCGGAGCAGTTTGAAGCCGCAGTGCGGGGTTTGCAGGCGGCCGGGTTCCGGGGCGCGAATGTCACCATTCCGCATAAGGAAGCCGCCTGCGCGCTGGCCGATCGTCTGGACCCGTCGGCGCAGCGGGCCGGAGCCGTCAACACGCTGGTTTTTGAAGAAGACGGGCGGATTCGCGGCCTTTCAACGGATGGCGGAGGGTTTGTCGCCAGTCTTGAAGCTGACGGTCTGCCTGTTCCGGTATCAGGTCGGGCGCTCCTGCTGGGGGCCGGAGGGGCAGCGCGGTCCGTTGCCGCGGCCTTGCAGGATCGCGGGGTGCAGGTCTCCGTGACCAACCGGACGCAGGCGCGGGCAGAGAGCCTTGCCGCAGTTTTGCCGGGGCTTGAGGTCGTGCCGTGGGAGGCGTGGGAAGCCGGTCTGGGTGCGTATGATCTGCTGGTCAACACAACGTCTCTCGGGATGGAAGGTGGTCCGGACCCGATGTTCCGCCCCTCCCTGAAAGCGGCGTCCCGCGCGCTGGTTGTGGCCGATATCGTCTACGTCCCGCGCCTGACACCGCTGCTGGCGGAAGCTGAACAGCATGGTCTGAAAACGCTTGGCGGGCTGGGGATGCTGCTGCATCAGGCGCGCCTTGGCTTTCGTGAATGGTTTGGGCAGGACCCGGTGGTGGATGCGGAGACAGAAGCAACCGTGCGCGCCACGTTTTAACGGCTGTGCGTTCTGAGCCGGACGGTTTGTGGTCAGACCCCTCATAAAAACAGGCAACGTGGCAAGACGGACTGATGAAAGAAGGGAGGCTCAGGCGTCCGGCATGAAAATTATAGGCCTCACGGGTGGCATGGGCATGGGCAAAAGCACTGTGGCGGCCCTGTTCCGGCAGGCGGGTATTCCGGTGTTTGATGCTGATGCCGTTGTCCGGGCGCTTCAGGCAGACCATGGCGCGGCTCTCGGCCCTATTGCGGCTCTTGTGCCGGAGGCCGTGACGGACGGGCACTTGGACAGAGCTGTTCTGAGGCGCGCCGTGGCAGAAACGCCCGGTCTGCTCCGGCAACTTGAGGCTGTGCTGCATCCTATGGTGCGCGCGGCCCGGCAGGTTTTTCTCAGGCGGTGCAGGCGGCAGGGTGCGCGCTGTGTGCTGCTGGATATTCCGCTGTTGTTTGAAACCGGCGGCCAGCGCGTGTGTGATCAGGTTCTGGTTGTTTCCGCGCCGCCCCGCCAGCAGGCTGAGCGGGTGGCCCGGCGGCGGGGGTTGCCAAAAGCGGAGGCCCGACGGCTGATGGCCCGGCAGATGCCGGATGCCAGAAAGAGACGTCTGGCCGATACGGTGATAGACACCGGGGTCTCTCTGGCCGCAACACGGCGGCAGGTTCGCGCATTGATTAAGGGCTTGAAGGCATGAAACGCTCCATCCTGTTTGATACGGAAACCACAGGGCTGGACCCGGCGACCGGGGACAGGGTGATTGAAATTGCCGCCCTTGAACTGGTGGGAGACCTGCCCACAGGCCGCAGTTACCGGACGCTGATTGACCCGGAGCGGGATGTGCCGGAAGAGGCCTCCCGCGTGCATGGCTTTACGGCGGCGGACCTTGAGGGACAGCCGAAATTTGCTGAGGTTGTGGACGAATTTCTCAGCTTTATTGGTGATGATCCGCTGATTGCCCATAATGCCCGCTTTGACTTTGGCTTTCTGAATGCGGAACTGAAGCGGGCCGGGCGCAAGCCGCTGGATATGGCCCGCATGGTGGATACGCTGGATATGGCGCGTGAGCGCTTCCCCGGTATGCCCAACAGTCTGGATGCGCTGTGCCGCCGTTTTGGCGTCGATCTTTCTGCCCGAACCACCCATAACGCCCTGCTGGACTGCAAACTGCTGGCCGATGTGTATGTGGAACTGATGGGCGGCCGCCAGCATGGTCTGGGGCTGGTGGCGGACGGCACGCACGGCCCTGCGGTGATGTATGAGGCCCCGGCCAGCCGCCGGGTTGTACGCGTGGTGCCAACGCAGGCGGAACTGGCGGCGCACCGCGCTTTTCTGGAAGAACTGAAAGAGCCTGTCTGGAACGCTGAATAGAGGCAGGAAAAACTTTTTAAAAAGGTTGCTGCCTTTCTGGTCTTGCCGTGTTTCTTCTTTCAGTAAAACATGGCAAGACAAAAAAGTGCTGCATCTGGATCCCCCGGATTTTGGCGGCCGCCATCCTGAAGCAAGGAGCCTGTTGATGCGCTCTGCATCCCTTCACATTGCGACTGCTCTGGCCTTGTGTGGCACGTGGTCTCTGACCGCCTGTGCTCAGACAGCGCTTGGGCCTGTAACGGGTGAAGTCTCGTTTCACACCAGCTCAGCCGATCTGGGTGTGGGATATACATGGGGGCATGGGGTTCTGACATACGGTGGCCGGAGCTATCCGTTCTCCGTCAGCGGGGCATCGGCCGCGGCCATTGGCTATTCCTCTGGGGATAGTGTGGGCAAGGTCTATAACCTTCAACGGATTGAAGATTTCCCCGGCACGTTCTGGGCGCTCTCCGGTGAGGCAACGGTGGGCCGTGGCGTAAGCGGCCAGCTGATGGAAAATGACAACGGGGTGCGGATTCGTCTCGACTACACACGCGGTGGCGCACGGATTGCGGCGTCTCCCTCCCGCCTGACAATCCGGATGCTGAAAACGCCCGAACCCTCGGCTGACCCGCATGCGGGCAGCGCAAAAACGCATTCTGCCGCCCGATAAACCGTGGGGTATCACGGCGGCGGCTGTCCGGCGTGAAAGTTATGGAAAAACCCTGTCGCTGGAGAGAAACGGATTTTCTCTCCAGCCTGTCAGCAGGATTTAAGGGCTGCCCGTGAGCAGTCGGACCGTTTTCTGAATAATCTGCTTTTCTTCAAACAAGTCGAGGGCGCGTTGCCGCCCGGCCTGCCCCATGCGGGTGCGTAAAGGCACATCCTGCACAAGCTGACGCAAGGCCGCAGCAAGGGGCGCAACTCTGGCGGGTGGCACCAGCAGGCCGGTTTCTCCAGAGATCACCTGTTCTCGTGGCCCGCTGATATCGGTGCTGACAACCGGCAGGCCGGTCATCATGGCTTCGATAATGGACATGGGCAGCCCTTCAAAATGGCTGGGCAGCGTAAAAATATCCGCGGCCGCCAAAAGGGCCGGGGTGTCCGCCCGGTAGCCCAGACATTTCAGGCGAGGGCCAAGAGCAGCCTGAGCCTCGGCAAAGCAGGTGTCCAGCGCCGCGCCGTGGTCGGACGTCAGGCGCTCCCCCACAACCCAGAGTTCCGCGTCCGGCACGCTGCGCATGGCCTCCAGCAGTTCCGGGTAGCCTTTATGGCGCACCAGTCGGGAGACGACGATAATAACGGGTGTGCTGTCTTTTGTGCCCAGTTCCTGCCGGATGCGTGCGCGGGTAGCCGGGTCGGGCCGGAAGCGGGTGCTGTCCCGCCCGTTCCCGATGGCAATGGGGTTGCGCGCAATGTGGAGCCGCCGAGCGTCGTCTGCTTCTTCGCGTGAGACCGTCAGATAAACATCGGTGATGCGCCCGCAGAGATATTCCAGCCCGAGCGCCAGCCCGCGCCGCAGGGCAGACCCCGGCTGGTTAAAGAGAAAGCCGTGGCAGGTATAGGCAATGCGCGGCACGCCGCACAGTCTGGCAGCCACCCGCGCCAGAATACCGCTGATCGGCATGTGGGCATGCACCATATCCGGTTTTTCCCGCCGGATAAGGCGCACCAGCGCCCAGAAGGCGCGCGCCTGCGCCGGGAGAGAAAAGGAGCGCGCAAAAGGCAGGGTTTCCACCCGGAAGCCGGCCTGCCGGGGTGCGGCTACCAGAGGACCATCCGCACAGACGCCAATGACCTCATGCCCGTCTTCCCGCAGGGCCTGCATGAGCGGCAGGAGGAAATGGTTCAGGGAAAAATCGACGTTCGTGATTTCAAGAATTTTCACGCGCGGGCTTACTCAGTCATCAGGGTGAGTGCCCAGCGGACCGGACGCATGGTTGGAGCAGCAGGTCTGGAGGGTTCAGCCGTTGCGCCGGAGGATGCGGCTTGTGGTGTTTGCGGAGCTACTTGCTCTGCCTGAGCGGCGTGGTTTGAGCCCGCATCCTCGCTGGCAAACAGAGCCTCCGCCATGCTCGGAGCCTCGTGCGCCGCGTCTGCGCTGTGATCCGTCAGGCCGAGGTCTGGTGTATGTGCAGCCTGATACGGTCTGCTGTCGGCCGGAGGGGCGTCATGCAACAGCGGGCTGAAGGCGTCTTCTTCATCATTATGGGGGAGCGCTGTCTCGTCCTGTCCGGTTGCCTGTGTCTCCTGCGGGAGTTCAGCAGACTGGTCTCCACCGTGCCCCGCAGCGTAGTCCGCGTAAAACGCCTCATTGTCCTCGGCGGGGCCGGAATGGGTGTGGGGGTATTCCGCGTCGTCTTCCGGGTGAGGGGCGTCATAGGCCTCTCCTGAGGCATGGTCGGCGTGCTCACCTTCTGTTTCCGCGCAGCCTTCATCACCGGCCGTATGCTCTTCTGATGCAAGCTCTTCTGGCGGTTCCGGGGCTTCGGGCGGGCAGAGGACAATTTGCAGGGTGTCCACGCGCTCCCCGCTGCCCAGATAGACACTGTCTTCCACGTAAGCAGGCACGTTGGCCTGAAACAGCCAGCTTTCCTCGTGCGTATAAAGCAGGAAGCCGTGCTCGATCTCTTCGACCGTAATGTCGGGGTGCAGATGGAACCGGATACAGAAATCACGGCTTTCCGTGCCTTCCAGAGTGTCTGCCCCGCGCAGGGTCTGGCCGTCCTTCCCCAGATAAAGCTGGCGGGAATACACGCCGCCGCCCTGTGCTTTGTAGCCGTCATGCGTCATGTGCAGCCAGTGCGCGCCATCCTGCGAAGCCTGCGCGCGCGTGACGGCGGGCCTGCTTGTGATGCGGCCTGTCTGGTCGCGCCGGACGGGGGAGAGGCTGCCCATTTCCAGCACGGAATGTGCGGCCGGGTAGCGCAGGGCTTCGGCCCAGCCGCGCTGGGTGCTGGCACCACAATTGACGATAATGCGTTGCCGGCCAGAGGAAAATTCAAAGGACAGCATGCCCGCATGCGCTGTGCTGTCATACCCATCCGGGGCGGGGCCTGCGGCGTCTGCAAACAGCATGGTGCGCCCGCTTGTCAGGCGGATATAGCCGCTTTCCGGCTGGCTGGCGGCCACCACGCGCCCGCGCGAGGCGCGGTTGACGCACCTGCTCGATCAGGTGCGGGTCACGCTCACG
>NZ_BAJW01000093.1 GCF_000613905.1 Acetobacter persici JCM 25330 | reverse complement strand
CCGTGGCGGTGCATTTTTGTCGTGAGAACTGTCCATGCGATCGTTTCCATCTTCTTGCTTTTAGGAAGCGCAATGCCGTCCTGAATAAGGCGGGGCGGGATTTCGTTGCCTTGAGTGTGTCTTAACGTCGCGCGAAATATTTTCACACATCGCGTATAGTAAGGCGTTTTGGTTTAATGTTTCCGGGCTGAACGCAAGCCTGTAATCAAAACTAACTCCATATTGTGTCTTTTTTGCAACAGGTTTTGAAAAAGGCTTGAGCTTGACAAACGAGCCAACCTATATGCAGGCGAACAGTTCCATACGTGATTATGCGCACAGCGTCTGCACTGGCTGTGACACGGTGTGCAGGGGCTGATTGCCCGGCATGGTCACGTTCTGACAGATTAGAAGTGTCTCACTCAGTTATGATGCAGCGTCTCAGATGCGCCGGAGCGGGGGTTTATGGCCGTACCTATAATGCAGGCCGTCAGGGTCGGCAGTTATGTCGTCAAACAGCACATCACCGGGCGCAAGCGCTATCCGCTGGTTCTGATGCTTGAACCACTTTTCCGCTGCAATCTGGCCTGTGCCGGGTGTGGCAAGATTGATTATCCCGCAGCCATCCTCAACCAGCGCATGACTGTGCAGGAATGTCTGGATGCGGACGCGGAAGCAGGCGCACCCGTTATTGCTGTGGCCGGGGGTGAGCCTCTGCTGCACAAGGAAATGCCTGAGATTATCCGTGGCCTGATTGCCCGGAAAAAATACGTCTATCTCTGCACGAACGCCCTTCTGCTTGAGAAGAAGATGGATGAGTATGAACCCTCTCCGTTCTTCTCATGGGACGTGCATCTGGATGGCGATAAATCCATGCACGATTCTTCCGTCTGTCAGGACGGCGTGTATGAACGCGCTGTTGCGGCCATCAAAAAGGCCAAGGCACGCGGGTTCCGTCTGTCCATCAACTGCACCCTGTTTGATGGTGCAGACCCCAAGCGCGTCGCCTCCTTCTTTGATGAAGTGATGGCAATGGGCGTTGACGGGATCATGACGGCCCCGGGTTACGCCTATGAGCGTGCGCCGGATCAGGAACACTTCCTGAACCGCCAGAAGACCAAGCAGCTCTTCCGTGACATTTTCCGTCTGGGCAAGGGCAAGAAATGGCGGTTTACGCAGTCTCCGCTGTTCCTGAACTTCCTTGCCGGGAATGAGCAGTATCACTGCACACCGTGGGGCAAGCCGCTGCGGAACGTCTTTGGCTGGCAGCGCCCGTGCTACCTGCTGGGTGAAGGCTACGCCAAGTCTTTCAACGAACTGATGGAAGACACCAAGTGGGACGATTACGGCACCGGCAACTATGAAAAATGCGCCGACTGCATGGTGCATTCCGGGTACGAGTCCACGGCTGTGATGGATGCGGTGCGTCGCCCCTGGCACATTGCAAAAGTCGCTCTCTTCGGACCGGAGACGGAAAAGCCGATGGCGCCGGAAATCTCCCTCGCCAACCAGCGCCCTGCTCAGTACGTCTTCTCCAAGCAGGTGGAAGAGCAGATGGAAGAAATTGCCGCACGCAAGCCCGCAAAGGCGCCGCGCGTGAAGGTGATCCGCACCGATGCCGCCAACGCGGACGCAGCGCCGGTCAAAGCGGCCGCTCCTGTGGAAGCCACAGCGGCAGACTGAGCCTTTCTCTCAGTTCGCGACTCCATAAAGGGAGCGGTCTCTGCACAGAGGCCGCTCTTTTTTGTCTGGGATGCCGGGCTGTTAAGGGTGTTTTTCCCCTGATTTTCTGCTCTGGCTGGCATACGCTGCCCGCATAAGAGTGGGTTCAAAAAGCTGTTTTCCGCATAAGGATGCGCTCTGGCAGGCATGGCCAGCGCATACTGGTCTCCAGCGCCATCATCCCGTATCGTGCTGTCTCCGTCGTCACGCAGGCCACCGCATTCCATGACTGTTTCCATTCTTATTATTTTTCTGCTGGTTATTCTGAACGCCGTTTTTGCCATGGGAGAACTGGCGCTGATTTCGGTCAGAATGCCGCGTCTGGCCATTTTGCGGGAGCAGGGCATGCGGGGTGCTGACCGTGCCATGCGTCTGGCGGAAGATCCTCAGATCTTTCTGCCCACGGTGCAGGTTGGCATGACGCTCGTCTCCATTCTGGAGGGGACATTTGGCGGTGTACAGGTTGAAGCGCACCTGACCCCCATGCTGGAAAAAATTGATTTTCTCCGCCCCGTGGCGGCACAGGTGTCCATGGTGCTGGTGGTCCTGGCCATTACAGCCCTGATGCTGGTGCTGGGGGAACTGGTGCCCAAACAGCTTGCGCTGCGTGAGCCGGAAAAAATGGCGGCCCGTCTGGCTCTGCCGCTGGAAATTCTGGCAAACGCCACCCGGCCGGTGGTGTGGGTGCTGCGTCAGTCTTCCAACATTGTGCTGAAGCTGATGGGCGCGGGTGATGCCGTCAGCCAGACGCTGACGGAAGAAGAACTGAAAGCCTACATTGCCGAAGGTGCGCGCTCCGGGGTGCTGGAGCATGAAGAGCGCACCATGATTGAGCGCCTGCTCCGTCTGGCGGACCGTCCGGTGCGCGCCATCATGACCCCGCGTAACGAACTTTACTGGATTGACCGCCACGCCGGGCGCGATGCGCTGATCAAGGCGCTCAAACAGACAACCTATGCACGGCTGGTTGTGTGTGAAGGGGGGGTCGATAACCCCGTCGGGGTCGTTCTGGCCAAGGACATGCTGGACCGTATGCTGGATGGCATGCCTGTCTCAATCGAGGCGGGCCTGCGGCAGATGGTCGTGGTGCCGGACAGCATTTCCGCACTGGATATGCTGGAGCGGATGCGCAGCATTTCTCTGGGGATGGCCTTTGTTTTTGATGAATACGGCTCTTTTGAAGGCGTTGTAACGGCGTCTGACCTGTTTGACGCCATTGTGGGGGAAGGCCGCCACGAATCCTCTCAGGCGACGGATGCTCACCATGCGCCCACACAGGAAGATGTTCTGCTGATGGATGGCACGGATTCCGCGGATGAAGTGAAGGACCGTCTCGGCCTGCGCGCCCTGCCGGATGAAGGCAGTTATCACACGCTGGGCGGCCTGATTCTGGCGCTGCTCCGCCGTGTGCCCGCTCTGGGGGATAAGGTGGTGTATTCCGGCTGGCTGTTTGAGGTGGTGGAAATGGAAGGTCGCCGTGTCTCGCGTGTGCGGGCCAGCCGTCAGGTTCTGGCGGAAAACTGAACCCCTGAGAAAAAGCGTATAAAAATGGCCTGAACAGCCTGTCTGTCAGGCCATTTTTATGCGGTCAGCTCTGCCGTTAGACAGTGCTGCTACGGTTACTGCTGCGTCTGGATCTGCACGGTGCCTGCATGCGGGGTAATGGGCCAGAAAGCGTGAGCGGTCTCCTGCTGTGCTTTTGAAATCTGGGTTTGAATCCACTGCATATATTCGTGCAGCCCACGGATGATGATGTCGTTCACTGTCTGGTCTGCAAGGGTTACGCGCAATTCTGCCACTCGTTCCTGAATGGGGGCGCAGAGGCGGCGCAGGCTGCCATGTCCGGCGAGCGTGCTGAGCGTGCTGTCCACAAGGCGCAGGCTGGTTGTCAGAGAGCGCGGGAAGGCATCATTTTTCAGCAAAAAGCCAACAACATTCGCGGGTGTTGTCGTCACGGGCTGTAAGCGGCGGAAGGCATGGTAGGCCGCTGCCGAGCGCAGGATGGAGGCCCACTGCGTAATATCAATGTCAGACCCCACCGGCTCATGCCCCGGCAGGAGGGTATGGTAGCGGATATCAATCAGGCGGGTAATCTGTCACTGCGTTCCAGATACTTGCCCAGCAGATAGAACAGCCACGCCTGATCCCGGTAGAGTGTGCCTTCAGTAATGCCAAAATGGCTCTGGCAGTCCTGCTTCAGGCGGTTGCATAGGCCGGACAGGCTGTTCATGCGGATATCGGATGGCTGAAGGTCCAGCACCCAACGTGTAAAGACGTTAAGCTGCATCCACATTTCCGTTGAAATCAACGGGCGGACAGCACGTGCATTTTCCCGCACAGCATGCGCCATGGCTTTGATGGAGTTCGGGTTTTCTTTTTCCGTGACGTAAAAGGCAATAACATCCTCTTCCGTGACGCTCTGATGGCGGGTGTAAAAACAGTCCTCGTCAGAGTTGATTTGCAGGATGGTATCCCATCCCGGCTGGCCATCCGGCCCGCGCACAAAGCTTTCGGTTACTTCCAGAAGCCGGGCCAGATTTTCTATGCGCTCCATATAGCGCGCCAGCCACATCATGCATTCGCCATAGCGGGAAAGCAGATTGTTCAGTCCCGGTTGCATCTCAAAAAGGCCTGCGGAAAGTTCAGTCATGATGCCAGCACCCACGTATCCTTGGAGCCACCCCCCTGTGACGAATTAACAACCAGAGACCCTTTGCGCAGCGCCACGCGGGACAGGCCTCCGGGCAGAACCCATGTGGAGCGGCCTGTCAGCGCAAAAGGCCGCAGGTCCACATGCCGTGCTTCCACGCCATTCGGGCAGAGGGTGGGGCAGACGGAAAGATTAACAACCGGCTGGCTGATATAATTGCCGGGATTGTCTTTCAGCCTGTGGCGGAACTCCTCCAGTTCTTCCTGCGTGGCGTGCGGGCCGATCAGCAGTCCATAACCGCCGGATTCACCAACGGGCTTGATCACCAGCTTATCGATATTGGCCAGTGTGTAGGCCAGTCCGTCCGGCTCCGCGCAGATATGCGTTTCCACACTGTCCAGAATAGGGTCCTGATCCAGATAATAGCGGATAATGCGGGGCATATAGGCATAAACGGCTTTATCATCCGCAACGCCTGTGCCAGCGCATTGGCAATGGTCACGTTGCCCCGGCGGTAAGCCTCCACCAGCCCGGGCACGCCGAGCATGCTTTCCGGATTGAAAGCCAGAGGGTCCAGAAATTCATCATTCAGGCGGCGGTAAATAGCATGGACAGGCCGCAGGCCTGCCACCGTGCGCATATAGACACGGTGGTTTTCCACCACCAGATCCTTGCCTTCCACCAGCGGCACACCCATCTCGCGCGCCAGAAAAACATGCTCAAAATAAGCAGAATTATAAATGCCCGGAGAAAGCAGCACGACCTGCGGGTTCATCACGCCCTCTGGTGAGACCTCGCACAGGCTCTGGTGCAGTTTCAGCCCGTATTCTTCCACCGAGCGAAGCGGCAGGCCCGCGGCCAGATCCGGCATGAGCCGTAGCATCATATGCCGGTTTTCAATGACGTAAGAGACACCGGACGGCGTGCGGGCATTATCTTCCAGAATCAGAAAACGCCCGTTCTGATCACGGATCAGGTCTGTGCCGTTAATATGGACATACACGCCGCCCGGCACATCCAGCCCGACCATCGCCTCACAATAGTTCGGGTTTTTCAGAACAAGATCGGCGGGAATAATGCCATCCCGCAGGATGGCGCGCTCATGATAAATATCATGCAGGAACAGATTGATGGCCTGCACACGCTGCTGGACCCCACGCTCAATATGGTCCCATTCGGCAGCGGTGATCACGCGGGGGATAACATCAAACGGCAGCACACGGTCTATCGCCTCGCGGTCGGAATAGACGGTAAAGGTAATGCCCAGCCGGTAAAGCTGGGCTTCCGCAGCGTTGGTGCGGTGCCGCAGGTCCGCCAGACTGAAATGCGCCAGACGGTTCTGCACCTCCCGTAAAGCGGGAGGAACAGTGTCCTTGCGGTTCATGAGTTCACAGAAGAAATCCGGAACATCATACGCAGCAAAAATACCGGCTGCCTGAGCGGGTGCATGGAGTGGCGCGTCATTCATACCCTGACTCCCGATATGAGGTCCGGCACTCCGGCTGGTCAGGAAACCTGCGCCTCTGCATGCCGTGTTCGTTACGGTTAATGATTTAACACGAGCAGGATTTGGGGGCTTTGCCAAGCCGCAAAACAGAAATTTGTTCTTTTATCGGAATATCATGCGCAGGGGGCTGGTCTGCGGTGGATTAATGCTGATACCGTATGCGCGTTCAGACGCCATAAGCGGTTTTTTCCGGTTTTGTGGTCAGGAGAGGAGCAGGGCGTTTCCAGCATGCGCAGGGTGTTCAGGGCCATACCAGCATGAGTTCACACGTGCTGCTGACTCATCAGACCCGCTACCGGTATGACCGGCCTGTTTTTCTTGGCCCGCAGACCATCCGGCTCCGGCCGTCCCGTTCCGCCAGAACGCCTGTCCGGGCTTACGCACTGCGGGTTGACCCGGCGGAGTGCCAGCAAAGCTGGCAGCAGGATGAGTTTGGCAATCAGGTTGCGGAAGTCGTCTTTGCTGAGCGTGTCACGCATTTTGATATCACAGTGCGGCTTGAGGCTGATCTGAGCCCCAGAAACGCGTTTGATTTCACGCTCGCGCCCGAGGCCCGTTACTGGGCCCCGCCTGTTGCGCTGGACGCTGTTTCTTCTGCCGGATCTGCACCCCTGCAACGCCAGCAGCAGGCTGCGCAGCAACAGCAGGCGGGAGCTGCCATGTTTGCTCCCCGGAGCGGGCTTTACTCGCCGGATGAGCAGGCCGCCCTTTCGGCCTATCGTGCAACGCCTGCAGCGGGGCCGTATCTGCACGCCTTTCTGGCTGACTGGGTCAAAAAAGCATCGTGCGATACGCTGGACATGCTGGTTGCGCTCAATCGTGCGCTGGCAGGGCATATTGGCTATCAGGTGCGGTTGGAACCGGGGATCTGGAGCCCGGAAGAAACACTGGCGCGTGAGACAGGCTCCTGCGCGATAGTGCTTGGCTGATGATTGCCGTGTTGCGGCATCTGGGTTTTGCCGCCCGGTTTGTCTCCGGCTATCTGCTGCAATCCAGCAGAACCGCGGAGGGGGAAGAAACCCTGACGTGTGATCTGCACGCATGGGCCGAGGCCTTTCTGCCCGGCGCCGGATGGGTGGGGTTTGATACAACCTCCGGCCTGCTGACAGCACAGGGCCATCTGCCGCTGGCCGCGACGCCGGCCCCGGAACAGGCTGCTCCCGTGAGCGGAGTGCTGGACCAGTGTAACGCGACGTTTGATGTGTCCATGCAGACTGCCCGTCTGCTGATCCCCGAAAGCGTCTGACCTGCGGGTTTTTCTTGCGTTGGGGCACTGGACGCAAGAGAGTGACGGTTATGAGGCTTTTTACCTGTCAGTCCTGTGAACAGATTCTGTTTTTTGAAAATACAGTCTGTGAGCATTGCAAACATAAACTTGGCTATCTGCCGGGGCTTTCCGTGCTTTCTGCGCTGGAACCGGCGGCGGGCGATCTGTGGCGGCCATTAGAGCCGCGCATCCGGCAGGCGGAACTGGCCTATTGTGCCAACCATGCGCATGATGTGTGCAACTGGATGACCATGCCCAATGAATCCGGGCATCCCTCCTTTTGCTTTGCCTGCCGTTTTAACCGCACCATTCCTAATCTGGAAAAGCCTGAAAATCTGGAACGCTGGCGCAAGCTGGAAGCCGCGAAACATCGTTTGTTCTACACGCTCTTGCGGCTGAACCTGCCAATCAAAACCCGGCAGGAAGACCCGCATGGCGGCCTGATGTTCGATTTTCTGGAAGACCCGGAAGACGGCTCCGCCCCGGTCATGACCGGCCATGATAACGGGATTATCACCATTGCCCTGCGTGAGGCGGATGATGCCAGCCGTGAGCAGATGCGGGTGGAAATGGGGGAGCATTACCGCACCCTTCTGGGGCACTTCCGGCATGAGGTCGGGCATTATTACTGGAATGTTCTGGTGCGTGATGCTGGCAGGCTGGATGCCTGCCGCGCAGTGTTCGGGGATGACCGCGCTGATTACCAGCAGGCCCTGCAAACTTATTATGACAACCCGCCTCCGGCTGGCTGGCAGACCCATCATGTCAGTGTCTATGCCACGTCTCACCCGTGGGAAGACTTTGCGGAAACCTGGGCGCATTATCTGCATATTGTCTCAACACTGGAGACAGCATGGGCCTATGGCGTTTCCATCAATCCGGCTCTGGCAGGGGCAACGCCGTCCTGGTCCCCGCGCCATGGCGACCCGTATACAGAGGCCTCTTTTGACGAAATCATGCAGGCTTGGCTCCCGCTGACCTATGCGGTCAACAGCCTGAACCGCTCCATGGGCCTCCCGGATTTTTACCCGTTTGTGCTGACGCAGGGTGTGGTGGATAAACTCTCTTTTATCCACACCCTTATTCGGGAAACGCAGGCGCTGCGGTCCTGCTGAAATCCCTCCCGGTCTGCCCTAGTGCAGAACGCGGGTATTGATACTGTGCGCCAGAGCCTGTTCGTCCGCAAAGTCTGGCCATTCGTTCCGGGCCAGTGTGGCGAGCGACGGGGCCGGCAATTTCAGCTTGGCGGCATAAATCCACAGATAGGACAGGGCCCGGTGGACGTAATCCCGCGTTTCCGTGTTGGGGATCAGTTCCATAAACAGCAGCGGATCATCTGAGGAAGACGCGGCTTTCTCCCACCGTGCCAGTGCTGTGGGGCCAGCATTATAGCTTGCCAGCAGGCGGATCATGTCCCCGCCGCGCAGTGGGGTGTGGGGGTTATGGCGTGTCAGGTCCGCCAGATACTGCACATAACGCTGCCCGATTTCCAGATTCAGGCTTGGGTCATGCAGGGCGTTGGTCTCGTTTTCAAACCGGTGGTTCAGGGTGTTGGGCGGGCTGGTGACAAAATCAGCCGTCAGGGGGCGGATCTGCATCAGGCCATGCGCCCCGGCTCCGGAGACAGCCTGCGGGTCAAAATTCGATTCCAGCCGCGTCAGCGCATAGACCAGCGCCGGGTCCATAATAAAGCCGTGGCGGGGCTTCAGCAGGGGGAGGGGCAGGTTTTTCTGTTCCGCGCCTTGTGTGGAGGCCCGGGTCTGAAGGGCGTCGGCCATTTCGGCTGACAGGTCATGCAAACCTGCGGCATCCGCAACAAGCTGGAAGGAGCGGGCAAGGGTGACGTCATGCAGGTCCGGCCATGCCCGTCGGATAGTGTTTTCCGCTCGTTCCTGCTCACCGACCTGAAGCAGGGCAAAGACGCGCCGCCCGATATCGGTCGCCCCCACGGCTTCAATATCAATTTCCGTCAGAACCTGCGCGGAGGGGGTGTTGCCTGAGGATTCCAGCGGCGAGAAGCTGACCTTGCGCACGCGCTCATGCACACCCGTTGCAGGGTGCAGGATGCGGGCTGCCAGCAATCCGTAAAACGTGGTGGGGAAGGTTGCGGCATGCTGGAGCCAGGTATGGCGGGCATGGTCCTGCCCCTGCTTTTCATGCGCGCGAGCGGCCCAGAATGCACAGGCCGCGCGGATTTCTGGCGTGGCTGTGGCGGCGTGGGACGCTTTTTCAAAGTAAGGCGCAGCTGCTCATAATGCCCCTGCTGCCACAGGGCCAGTCCGGCGACGTAGCCTGCCAGAGCATTTTTAGTGCGGGAGCCTTCTACCGCCGCCTGACTGATTTCCAGCGCGACATCCGTCTCCCCGGCGTTCAGCATGGCCTGAGCGGTTTCTGCCTGAAGCTGGGCGGCGTAGGCGGGCGTCATGCCCGGTGTGGCGGTAATCAGATGCAGGGCGCTGTGGACGCCTTTCAGGCCCCAGCCCGTGCGCTCCCGCAGGGTGCGGTCCAGCAGGGGGTTGCGGGTAAAGTCCTGCGTCAGCGGGTCAGCGGGGATGCTGGTATGGTCTGGTGCCAGATGCGTGGAAACCGGCACCGGCGGGAGCGGCCCGCCGCGCTGCGGCAGGGCGGACAGACGCGCCCAGATGGCCGCAGCATCCGCGTAGGAGACATATTTTTTCAGCCAGGCCCGCAGTTCCGTGGCGCCGATGGTAGGCGGGGTTCAGATAGCGGTCGGCCTCAATATCCCCCAGCAGCGTGGCATCCGTCAGCCGCGTTGTGCTGGTGATGGCCTCCGCAAAGGCGCCCTGCCGCTGGAGCCGGAAGATGGATTTGATCTGAGTGCTGATTTCCGGGGAGAGCGGCTTTGGAAGAGGAATGTCATCCCCTTCCGGAAACGCCTGTCGTGGCATGACCATCGCAAGCTCTTCGCTTGGCGTGTCCTGCCCCGTCCCGGGGAGCTTGGCATAGGCTTTCGTCGCTACGACGGAAGCACCGGCCAAAAGGGCGGCTCCGGCCATAAAGGCCTTTGCCGCGATTTGATGAGGGATCTGTCCTATCGCTCGCATGGCTGGCGGGGTCTATGAGGTTCTGCGCCAAAAAGCAAGTTTACTCTGTGTAAGCACTCAGCAGGTGTGCCTGAGAAAACGGGAAAACGCCGCTGTGAATAGCCAGCCAATAGCGTGGGAACTACTTGTGTTACATAAGGAAATCAGAGTCTGAATAGAGGCGGTTTTATTATTGAGCCGCCCCGCTGTTCCTCCTGCTCCGGAGTGGATTCAGGGGGTGCCCCGTAGCGTTTGTGCAACAAGCATCAGGTCCTGCCAGATTTCCTTGCGGGCCGTCGCACTGGCCCGCAACTGGAGCGGGTGCCGCATGACAAGCGTGGGGAGTGGGGAGGCCACACCGGAGATGCTGGCAGGCCCCCAGCTCCGGCGTGGTATGGGGGTGCTGGCATCCAGCAGCATCCGGGCCGGAAGCCGCCCGCACAGCAGCAGACGCTGCGGGGCAAACAGGGCAATGGCGCGTTCCAGAAAGGGGCGGCACAGCTTGAGTT
>NZ_BAJW01000094.1 GCF_000613905.1 Acetobacter persici JCM 25330 | reverse complement strand
GCCAGCACACCCCGAGCAGCACCGCAGCCAGCCCCCAGCCGGGCATGGACGGCACAGCTACACGGGCAGCGGGCCAGTGCGCAATAGAATGTGCCCCGGCCAGAACAGCCTGAATCCCCCAGCCCATCAGGTGCAGCGGCACCGCATCCAGATGCAGGGGCATGAGTCCCAGCGCCAGCAGACCCATCGGCATGATCCAGAGCGCCATCACCGGCACGGCCACCAGATTGGCCAGAATAAAAAACGGCTGCACCTCCCCAAAATGCGCCATAACAACAGGGAGCGTTGCAAGACCAGCAAGTAGACTGGTCAGCGTCAGGGTTGTCAGATGCAGCGCGAACCAGCGCCCGAAACCGCGTTTTTCTTCCCGAAACCGGGAAAGATACGGGCGCGCCACCTCATACCCCGCAATCAGTGCCATCACGGCGGCGAAAGACATCTGGAACGCCACCCCCCAGCACAGCCTGCGGCGTACCGAGCAGCACGACCACCGCCGCCAGCGCCAGACCGCGCATGGACACAGCACGCCGCCCCGCCACAAGCCCCAGTATAACCACGCCCGCCATCATCAGGCTCCGCAGCTGGCAGATGCAGGCCCGTCAACGCCACATAAGCCGCGCCCCCTAATAGAGCGAGCAGGGCCGCAATCTCCTTGCATGGCCAGCGCAACGCCGCCCACATCCATGCGGAAAGCCCGAGGCGAACCACTGCCATCAGCACCCCCAGCACAATCCCCAGATGCAGCCCGGCTACAGCCAGCAGATGCGCCAGCCCGGAGGCCGCAAAATCCTCCCGCACAGCACGCGGGACGGAGGCCCCCTCACCCGTCAGCACCGTAGAGGCCACGGTGCCCGTAGCGCCCGGCAAAACCTGCCTGATCCGCGCATCTATCCGCTCACGCAGCGGCTCCAGCCTTATGGAAAACCCTCGAGGAAGCCCGGCACAGATTGCCGGACCATCCTGCCCCTCAGCTTCCTGCCCCGGATGACTTTCATCGGCAGGCTCCACAGAGCCGGGTGCCCGGCTCTGCTCCGTCAGACCGCCATTCACCCGACCAGCATCAAAAGGTGTGCCATGTGAACACGCTACCGGCTGCACTACCCCAAGCGCTCGCCCGGACCCGGCACTGCCTGCAAACCACGCCTCACGCTGCAAATCGCGCCCGCCGGGAAATGCCGGAAACGGCGGAGGCCGCAGCAAAGCCCGCACCTGCACCGCATTTCCGGGCACAAGGCGCGCAGAATCGTCCGGGCGCAGGGTGATGCTAAGCGTGCGGTGCAGAGGCCGCATACCCTGATCCAGCGGAGTGGCGAATCTGGCCCCGGCCAGCACCAGCCGCCGTGCACCGGCAGAGTCGTCCGCGCCACGCGGCGACAGGACTGTCATGGACTGCACTATGCCCGACACCACAACCGCCCGGCGCGGCAATTCCGGCATAGGAGGCTGGCGGTGCGCCGCACTCCATGCGGACACAAACCCGAGCGCCAGAGCCATACAGGTTCCGCCTGCCAGCCGCCCCCAGACAGACAACCAGCCGACAGCCAGAAAAACTGCCCCCAGCACAAGCACGATCAGCGGCAGACCCACGCCCCAGACCGCCCCCGGCTCCTGCGGCAGCAGAAAGTAGGCCAGCACACCAAGCGCCATGCCGACCGGCCCCCACAGCACCAGCAGCCGTTGCTCCGCAAGAAGAGCAGCCGTCAGGAAGGACATATGGCTCCCCGCGTGTGTGCGTGATAAGGATGCGCCCCATGACGACGATCCGCACACGCTTTGCCCCGAGTCCGACCGGCCTGCTGCATATCGGCAACGCCCGCGCGGCCCTGTTCAACTTTCTTTTTGCCCGTCATCACGGCGGCGAGTTCCTCCTGCGCATTGAGGATACCGACCGTGAGCGGTCCACCCAACAGGCTGTCGATGTTATTTTCGACGGACTGGCCTGGATGGGCATTACGGCAGATGAAACGCCCGTTTTCCAGTCCACCCGGCAACCGCGCCATACGGAAGTCGCGCTGGAACTGCTGGAGAAAGGTCTGGCCTACAAGTGCTACTGCACGCCTGAAGAGCTCAAACAGATGCGTGAAGACGCAATGGCAAACGGCAAGCCGCCCCGTTACAACGGGATGTGGCGTGACCGTGACCCATCGGAAGCGCCCGCTGGCGCGCCCTATGCTGTCCGCATCAAAGCCCCGCGTGAGGGCGAGACGGTTATTGAAGATCTGGTGCAGGGCGAAGTCCGCGTCGCCAATGCCGAACTCGATGATATGATCATCCTCCGCTCCGATGGCACGCCCACCTACCAGCACGCCGTGGTGGTGGATGACCATGATATGGACATCACCCACGTTATTCGCGGTGATGACCACCTGACCAACACCTTCCGTCAGGCCATGATCTACCGCGCGATGGGGTGGGACCTGCCGCGCTTTGCGCATCTGCCGCTCATCCACGGGCCGGATGGCGCCAAACTGTCCAAACGTCACGGTGCACAGTCCGTGGTGGAATTCCGGGATGAAGCTATCTGCCGGAAGCCTGTGCAATTACCTGCTGCGTCTGGGCTGGGGCCATGGCGATGCGGAAATCCTGTCCCGTGAAGAGCAGATCAACCTGTTTGATCTGGACGGTGTCGGCCGCTCCCCCTCCCGCATGGATTACGCCAAGCTGCTGCACATCAACGCCGTGTGGCTGCGTCAGGCGGATGATGGACGCCTGACCAACGACGTGATGGACCGCCTGAAAGCCGTTGAAGGTGTCAGCACGGATGATACCGTCCGCGCCCGCGTTCTGGCCCTGATGCCCGGCCTGAAGGAGCGTGCCCGCACGCTGGTCGAACTGACGGAAAGCGCTGCCTTCCTCGGCCGCCATGTGCCGTTGGACTTCAACGCCAAGGCAGAAAAAATCCTGACGCCGGAAGCCCGCACACTTCTGGACGGTCTGGCGCGCGACCTGGCTGCGGTGGAAGACTTCACGCCGGAAAATATTGATGCCGCCCTGCGCCGCTTTGCGGAAGCTGGTGAGCACAAACTCGGGCAGGTTGCCCAGCCGGTGCGCGCTGCGGTGACAGGCTCCAACACCTCTCCGGGGATTGACGCCACGCTGGCGGCTCTGGGGAAAGATGAAACCCTCGCCCGCATCGGAGCCGTGCTGCATGGCTAGCTTTTCAGGCCGGCACTCCCGGCATCTGCTCGGTCTGCAAGGCATGACGCCAGACCAGATTGAGCCGCTGCTTGATCTGGCCGAAAGCTATGTCCTGCTCAACCGCTCCCGCAAGGTGCCAAGAGACGTGCTGCGGGGCCGGACGCTGATCAACCTCTTTTTTGAGGACAGCACCCGGACCCGCACCTCTTTTGAACTGGCAGGCAAGCGTCTGGGCGCGGATGTGATCAACATGTCCGTCGCCCAGTCCTCCGTAAACAAGGGGGAAACCCTGCTGGATACGGCGGCCACGCTCAACGCCATGCAGGCCGACCTGCTGGTGGTGCGTCATTCCCAGTCCGGCGCGCCTGCCCTGCTGGCGCAGAAGGTGGAAGCCTGTGTGGTCAATGCGGGCGATGGCACGCATGAACACCCGACACAGGCGCTGCTGGACGCCCTGACCATCCGCCGCCATTGCGGCCGGTTTGCGGGGCTGACGGTCGCGATTTGCGGGGATGTTGCCCATTCTCGCGTGGCACGCTCTGATATCCACCTCCTCACTACCATGGGTTGCAAGGTTCGTGTTGTGGGGCCGCCGACACTCGTGCCGGGTGGCTTTAAAAGCCTTGGAGTGGAGGTGTTCCACACCATGGAAGAAGGTCTGCGCGGGGTGGATGTAGTGATGATGCTGCGCCTGCAACGCGAGCGTATGTCCTCCGGGCAGATCCCCAGTGCGCGGGAATATTTCCGTTTTTACGGGCTGGACCAGCGGCGGCTGGCTCTGGCGAACAAGGACGCGCTGGTCATGCACCCCGGCCCGATGAATCGCGGCGTGGAAATTGACAGTCTGGTGGCCGATTCCGACCAGAGCGTGATTCAGGAACAGGTTGAAATGGGCGTGGCCGTTCGCATGGCCGTGCTGGATCGGCTGACCCGCAGCAGGCATTCCGCATGAGCACTCTTCTTTTTGATAATGTCCGCCTGATTGATCCGACCTCCGGGCTGGACCAGCCGGGCCGCCTGCTGGTGCGCAATGGCGAGATTGCAGGCACCGACAAAGCCGGAGCGGAAGGCGTGCCGGACGGCGCTGAAATTATTGACGGTCAGGGCGCGGTGCTGTGCCCCGGCCTTGTTGATATGCGCGTGGAAATTGGTGAGCCGGGGCATGAATATCGGGAAACGATTGCCTCCGCCGCTCGTGCAGCCTCCGCCGGTGGCATTACCACCATTGCGGTGCTGCCCACCTGTGAGCCCGCGATTGATAACCCCGCTCTGGTCCGCCTGCTGCGCACGCGCGGGGAGGAAACCGGCGCCATTTCCATCCTGCCTTACGGCGCGCTGACAAAAGGCTGCAAAGGGCAGGAACTGGCGGAAATCGGCCTGCTGCATGAAGCCGGTGCCGTGGCCTTTACGGATGCGCCCGCGCGATTGACCCCGCCCGCCTGATGCGTCTGGCACTCGCCTATGCGGGCGGCTTCGGGGCAATGATTGTCCAGCACCCGGAAGACCCCTCTCTGGCTGGCTCCGGCTGCGCCACGGCAGGGGAACTGGCAACCCGCATGGGCCTGCCGGGGATTCCGCCCGTGGCGGAAGCCATCATGATTGCGCGCGATATTCGTCTGGCGGAACTCACCGGCGGCCGCCTGCATTTCGGGCATGTCTCCACTGGGGAAGGCGTTGCGCTGATCCGGCAGGCCAAGGCGCGAGCTGAATGTCACGTGTGACACCGCTCCGCATTATTTTGACCTGAACGAAAACGCGATCGGCGATTTCCGCACCTACGCCAAATTCTCCCCACCCCTGCGTGCGGAAGAGGATCGTCAGGCACTCTGTGCGGCGCTGGCCGATGGCACGATTGACGCCATTGCCTCCGACCACCTGCCGCGTGATGCGGACGATAAGCGCCTGCCCTTTGCACAGGCCGCCACGGGCGGCACGGGCATGGTCACGCTACTGGGCGTCACGCTGGCACGGGTGCATGACGGCACACTTACCCTGCCGCAGGCACTGGCCTTGCTGACGCACAAACCCGCAGCACTGCTGGGCACTACCAGCGGCACACTGGCAACCGGAGCAGCAGCGGACCTCTGCCTGTTTGCGCCGGACCAGAGCTGGCTGGTGCAGGCTGGCAAACTGCCGGGCCGGGCCCAGAACACGCCGTTTGATGGCCGCCCGCTGGAAGGCCGTGTGTTGGGCACATGGAAAGGCGGCCGCCGCGTTTACGGAGCCGCAGCAGCATGATGTCCGACCTGCCTCCTACGCGCTGTGGCTTCTCGCAGCCATGGCCTTCATGGGGTACGTGCTGGGCAGCGTGCCGTTCGGCCTGATCCTGACCAATATGGCCGGGGTGGGGGACCTGCGGAAAATCGGCTCCGGCAATATTGGCGCAACCAATGTGCTGCGCACGGGCCGGAAAGATCTGGCGGCCGCCACGCTGGGGCTGGACGCCGCCAAAGGGGCGCTGGCGGTCGTCATCGCATGGATCATGACGCCGCCGGACTTTTCTGACCGGATTCTGGCCGTCACGGCTCTGGCTGTGGTGGTCGGGCATTGCTACCCGATTTTCCTTGGCTTTAAAGGCGGCAAAGGGGTCGCTACCGGGCTGGGGGCTCTGCTGGCGCTCTCCCCCATCACCGGGCTTATCGGCTGTGCCGCATGGCTGGGTGTAGCCAAGCTCACACGCATTTCCTCCGCCGGGGCACTGGCCGCTTTTCTCATTATGCCTTTTGTAACACTGGCGCTTTACGGCTTCAGCTTTCAGGCATCCGGTAAACCGATGGCCGTGCTGCTGATCAGCCTGCTGGTGCTCATGCGGCACAGCGCGAATATCGGCCGTATTCTGAACGGCACGGAACCACGGGTTCCTCCCAAACAAAAATGAACACGCTTGTCGCCTGCCTGCGTCTGGCCCGCACCGAGTCTGTGGGGCCACGCACATGGCGGCGGCTGCTGAGCCAGTATCAGTCTGCCGAGGCCGCACTGGATGCCCTCCCCCGCCTGCCCCAGCGCGGACGGGAGCCGCTGGTTATTCCCTCACAGGACAGTATCCTGCGGGAAATTGAGGCCACCCTCCGCATGGGCGGCCATATTCTCACGCTGCTGGATGCAGATTATCCGTTTCTGCTGAAGGAAATTCCGGACGCGCCGCCCGTTCTCAGCGTGCTGGGGGATGTTGCGGCCCTGAGCCATCCCGGCATCGGGCTGATTGGCGCGCGCAATGCCTCTTCTTCCGGTCTGCGGCTGGCGGAAAGTCTGGCGACGGAACTGGTAGAAGCCGGTTTATCCGTTGTCTCCGGGTTGGCCCGCGGGATCGACACCGCCGCTCATAAAGGCGCCCTGCACCGCAAAGGCCTGACCATTGCAGCCATTGCCGGGGGGCTGGACAAACCCTACCCGCTGCAAAATGCGCATCTTCAGGCCGAAATTGCCGAAAAAGGCGCTGTGATAACGGAAGCCCCGCTCGGCACGGCTCCGCTCAACCGCCATTTTCCGCGCCGCAACCGGCTGATTGCCGGGCTGACACTGGGCTGTGTTGTGGTGGAAGCAGCACCAAAGTCCGGCACTCTTATTACGGCCCGGCTGGTGGGCGACTATGGGCGGGAACTGTTTGCTGTCCCCGGCTCCCCGCTGGACCCGCGCTGCCGGGGGAGTAATGACCTGCTGCGCAACGGGGCGGTACTGACGGAAAGTGTGACGGATATTCTGCCCCACCTACCTCCCGTTCTGCCGGAGCAGCCAGTCAGCAGCCGCGTTGCCCCGCACTCTGCGCCGGAACCCGCTTTGCAGCGCCGCCCAGAGGACTCGCAAACGCAACACCCTTCTTTTTCCTTCACTCCGTCTGATTTTCCTGAAACGGGAGGCCGAACGGACAAGACCACGGCCACATCTGCGCCCCCTTCTAAAAGCAGAAAATCTCCCCAGAACGGCGCTTTTCTGCCCTTGCAGGCCACTCTGCCGCCGCCCGTGCGTGCTGCCTCCCCCCCTGCTTCTGTCATAACAGAACCGCCCCCACCTCTCGCAGAAACGTGTGAGGCTGTGCGGGAAAAAGTGCTTGATCTGCTCTCCTTTACGCCCATAGCGGTTGACGATCTGGTTAGGCGCTGCCAGTTCTCAGCTTCCGCCGTCTTGACCGTGCTCACGGAACTTGAGCTGTCTGGCAGTCTGGACTCACTCCCCGGTGGGCGTGTTGTTCGTGCCGCCAGTCATGGCGAAAACGGCTGAGTCTCGATGTAGCTTCCGGCAGGTCGGAGAGAGTATGACTGACGTTGTGGTGGTCGAATCGCCCGCAAAAGCGAAAACGATCAACAAATATCTGGGCAATGACTACACGGTGCTGGCCTCCTTCGGCCACGTGCGCGATCTGCCGCCCAAAGACGGGTCCGTGCGCCCGGACGAAGATTTTGCCATGTCCTGGCAGGCCGATGAGCGGGGCAACAAGCAGGTTGCCGCCATCATCAAGGCTCTGAAGGGCGCTAAAACCCTCTATCTCGCGACTGACCCGGACCGTGAGGGGGAAGCGATTTCCTGGCACGTCCGCGCCATGCTGGAAGAGAAAAAGGCGCTGAAGGGAGTGGACGTCCAGCGCGTCACCTTCAACGAGATCACCAAAAGCGCCATCAAGACTGCCATGGCGCACCCGCGTGACCTCGATATGCCGCTGATTGAGGCGTATCTGGCCCGCCGTGCGCTGGATTATCTGGTGGGCTTCACGCTCTCCCCCGTTCTGTGGCGCAAGCTGCCCGGTTCCCGGAGTGCTGGCCGCGTGCAGTCCGTCGCCCTGCGGCTGATCTGTGAGCGGGAAGCGGAAATTGAAGTCTTCAAACCGCGTGAATACTGGACGGTGCAGGCAGCCCTCGCCACACCGTCTGGCGCGCCGTTTACCGCACGCCTCACGCATCTGAACGGCAAGAAGCTCGACCAGTTTGACCTGAGTAACGAGGAACAGGCCGCAGCCGCCAAAAAAGCGGTGGAAGCGGAAAACCTCGCCGTTCAGTCGGTCGAGCGCCGCAAGGTGCGCCGCAACCCGCAGCCGCCGTTCACCACCTCCACCCTCCAGCAGGAAGCCTCCCGCAAGCTGGGCATGGGGGCGCAGGTCACCATGCGCACCGCGCAGCAGCTTTATGAAGGCATTGATCTGGGCGGTGAGACCGTGGGGCTCATTACCTATATGCGAACGGACGGCGTGCAGATGGCCAAAGAGGCCATGTTCGCGATCCGGGGCCATATCGGCCAGCATATTGGCGAGGACTATGTGCCCGCCCAACCGCGTTTCTACAGTTCCAAAGCCAAGAACGCGCAGGAAGCGCATGAGGCCATCCGCCCGACGGATGTATCCCGCACGCCCTCTTCCGTGGCGTCCCACCTCACCCCGGACCAGCGCCGCCTGTATGAACTGGTATGGAAGCGCGCCGTGGCCAGCCAGATGGAATCCGCAGCACTGGATCAGGTTGCGGTGGATATTGCAGGCCCCTCCGGCCAGACGGTGCTGCGCGCCAATGGCTCCATCATCACCTTTGACGGCTTCCTGCGCCTCTATACGGAAGGCCGGGACGATAGCGACAAACCTGCGGATGATGACTCCCGCATGCTGCCGCCCATGAAGGAAAAGGACCCGCTGAAGCGTGAAAGCGTTGTCGCGGACCAGCACTTCACGCAGCCGCCGCCGCGCTTTTCGGAAGCCTCGCTGGTAAAAAAGATGGAAGAAATCGGCATTGGCCGCCCTTCCACCTACGCGTCTATTCTGACCGTGCTGCGGGACCGCAATTACGTCACGCTGGAAAACCGCCGCTTTATTCCCGAAGCCCGCGGGCGTCTGGTCACGGCCTTCCTTGTCTCATTCTTTGAGCAGTATGTGGACACCACGTTCACCGCCAGCCTTGAAGAACTGCTGGATGATATTTCCGATGGCCGGGCTGAGTGGAAACACGTTCTGGCCAACTTCTGGAATGCGTTCTCCAAAGCAGTTGCCGATACCAAAGACCTGACGATTACCGATGTTCTGAACGCGCTGGACAAAGACCTCGGGCCGTTCTTCTTCCCGCCGCGTGAGGACGGGTCTGACCCGCGCCACTGCACCGCCTGCGGCACGGGGCGTCTCGGCCTCAAACTGGGCCGTTACGGGGCATTTATCGGCTGCTCCAACTATCCGGAATGTTCCTTCACCCGCCGCCTGTCCTCTGACAGTGCAGAAGAAGGAGAGGGCGCGGCGCTGAAAGACGGCATGCGCGTTCTGGGCCAGCATCCGGAAACCGGGGAAGATATTACCGTGCGGCAGGGGCCCTATGGCCTGTATGTGCAGCAGGGTGAGCCGGACCCGGCAGACAAGAAAGCCAAACCCAAACGCGCCTCCCTGCCAAAAGGGATGGACGGGGAAGCCATTACGCTGGATCAGGCTGTCGGTCTGCTCTCGCTCCCCCGTCTTGTCGGCCTGCATCCGGAGAGCGGGGAACCGATTGAAGCCGGTCTGGGCCGGTTTGGCCCCTATGTGAAAATGGGGGCGATCTACGGGTCTCTCGACAAGGACGATGATGTTCTGACCATCGGGCTGAACCGGGCGGTCGATGCGCTGGCCAAAAAGCTGGCCTCCATCCGCTCAATGGGCGCGCACCCGAAGGATGGGGAACCCGTCATGATCCGCAAAGGCCGTTTTGGCCCCTATGCGCAGCATGGCAACATGGTCGCCACCCTGCCGCGTGGCACGGATATGAATGAGGTCACTCTGGATGAAGCTGTGGCTCTGCTTGCTGAAAAGGGCAAACCCCTGAAAGCCAAAGCGGGTGCGGCCAAAAAGAAGACCACGACCAAAACCGCTGCTAAAAAGACTGCAACCAAGGCCGAGGCAGAGCCTAAAAAAGCCACCAAAAAAGCTGCGACCAAGACCACGACGGCCGCTAAAAAAACAACCACCCGTAAAACAGCCGCCAAAAAAAGCACGGCTGAAGACGGGGCCGAGGCTCCGGCCAAAAAGCCAGCGGCACGGAAGAAAAAGGCGGACTGACCCGTGCAGAAAAGATCGGGGGCCGCAGCTCTGCCTGACCCTGCGGCCCTCCGGACTTTTCTGGAAGCAGACCGCACCCCTGTCTCTCCTCCGGATATCCTGCGGGCCTTCGGCCTGCCTGCACATCTGAAAGCCGCCCTGCGGACCCATCTGCACGCCATGGCCGTTGCGGGGGATCTGGCTTTACTGCCGCCCGGCAGGCTGAAAGGCGTCACGGGCCTGCCCGAGACCGCCCGCGCCATCGTCACCCGTCTGGGCCGCGTGGG
>NZ_BAJW01000095.1 GCF_000613905.1 Acetobacter persici JCM 25330 | reverse complement strand
CCACATCCCCGACCTCAAACCCGCTGGCGCGGGCGGACGGACGGTCCGCTCCGGCCCCGCTTTGTGCAGGCGCCACGGCAACCCGCAGCATCACGCGATGCACGCACATACCGCCTAGCAGCGCCACCACACAGCCCGCCAGTGCGGTGACCCCCACCACCATGACCTGATTTTCAATCACGCCGGACAGCATGACGCCATCCACACATACCAGCAGCCCTGCCCATTGCCAGACCATCGCCTGGCGGCAGGTCACGGCCACCAGTCCCGCCAGTGCCACACAAAGCCCGGCAGGCAGATACGCTGCTCCGGCATGCCCCGGCGCAGCCTCGCCCATGGCGGCAGGCGTGCCGGTTGTTAGTTGCAAAATAACCATTAGCCCCAGTGCAAGGAACGGCACGACCGGGCCGGTACGCTCCCGCGCGCCATCATCCTGATACCGGCTGACAAACCAGACCGGCAGCACGGACAACAGCACCACACAGGCCGCCCCAAACTCCTGCAACGGGCCTTGCGCGTCCACCAGCATGGCTACCGCCGTCACCACGCCCAGCGCGGGCAGAAAGCCCATCCCGCGGGCTACAACACAGAGCGCCAGCAGCGGCGCGAGAATGACAGCCAGTGTCATGGTGTTGTGTCCTCATTCCGCCAAGCAGAGTCCTGATCCTCCTGCGCAGAGGCGGTTTTATCCTGCTCCTGCGCGCCGGACTGCGCCGGAGACGCCACCTGCCACGCCAGAAGCCCCAGCAGAAACACCGCCGCCAGACGCACCCGCGCCCGGCGCGGGAACGCCAGCACCATAAGCTGTGTACCCGCCAGCAAAAGGGCCGCAACGCTCAGCTTTGCCGCCCACCACGCCCCTCCGGCGAGGCATTGCGCAAGCCACGGCTCCACACTGCTTTCACCCGGCAGGGCAAGGCTGCCCGCCCATGCCACATCTCCGGCCAGCGTGATCCATACCAGTTGCACACAATCCGTCGCCAGCATCCATAACGCCAGGTCCGCGCCGGAAAGCTGGCAGGGCATGTCTTCCCCCGCCTGCTGACCTTTCCATGCCGTCACCACAAAGAGCGCGACACCCATCAGCACAAAAGGAGCACCCTCGGCCACGGGGGAAAGCTGACGCAGATGCCCCAGAAAAACCGAGAAATCCTGCCCATCCGCCATGACCAGAACCGGCACGAGTGCGGGCAAAAGCAACCCCTCCGCCAGCAAAGCCGCACAACCCGCCAGAGAGGACGCACCGCCCTGCACCACCAGCGGCAGACCCAGCAACAGCGAGGCCCCGATCAGCGCAGCACACAGCAAAAAGAAACCCGGTGCGGGAAACCCGGCCGGAACCAGCGTGAAAACCGGCGTCATGCAGGCGGCAAACACGGCCAGAACCAGAGCGCCCCGGCACGCCAGACTGCTCAGCCCGTCCCCACGCTGCCGCAGGCCCGCCCTGCGGAACTGATGATGAATTTCCTGCCAGCGCCCCCCAGCGGGAAAGCGGCGTTCACCCGTGAGGCGACCCGCCAGACGATTGACCCAACCAGTAAAGAACGGTGCGGCCAGAACAACCAGAACAGTTTGCAACGCCAGAGCCAGCAGGCACGCAAAAGACCAGCCCCATGTGAGATCATGTGTCATTTTGCAGCAAACAGCCCCAGCAGAAGCCCGGCCCCCAGAAACAGCAGGATAAGAACCATGCCCTGCGCCTCACACCATGCCACGGTTCTGAACAGCACGGCCTGAAGATAACGCGCCCCGGCCCCGGTTTTCTCAACCACCGGCCAACTGGACGGCGTCTGCCCGTCTGCGCCCAGCAGCATCCCCAGAGCGGACCAGACAGCAGGCATCGGCACACTGGAGGGTTCTGCCGCCCCATCTTCCGGCTCAGAAGTCACCAGATAAGGCGCGCGTCCCGCCAGACTGCGGCATCTGAAATGGCCGGACGCAGCGGGAACACCTTAAACACCCGCCCCAGCACGGCGGCCCCGGCACCACATACGCCCAGAGCCAGCAGGGCATATGCAGGCGTTAAAGAAAGGTCCGACCCGGCAAACTGCACATGGGCCAGGATTTTCCAGCTAAAATCGCGCGGCGTATTCCCGGCAAACAGATGGTCCACCAACGCCAGCCAGCCACCGGGCAGCACCGTGACAAGCGCCGCACACCCAACACAGATCCATGCCGGAAGCAGAAGAACGCTGCTGAGAGAGGGAGCCTCGCCCACCGGACCAGCGCTCTGCTTTACAGACCTGCCAAAAGCAGGCTTCGGCCGCACAAATGCAGCAAACCCCACCCGCAGCAACCCCACCGTGCCCAGCGCCATAATGCAGGCCGCCCCGGCCAGAACCAGCAACAGGCACAAAGCCTGTGCGGGATGCGTATGGGCCGCCGCAACCTCACCCGCGCTCAGCAGGCACCAGAAAACCGAAAAGCCCCCGAGCGGTGGCACCGCAGAGAGCAGAAGAAGGCTTGCGCCCAGAGCGCCCCGTGCGCCACGGGCCTGCGCCACGGCACTGCCGGGGCTGAACAGCCCCCCTTCCTGCCGTACAAGCCAGAGGGCCGCCAGCAGCGCCAGAAACGGTGCGCCTGTTGCCAGAAGTGTTGCGGTGCGAAACAGCTCGCCGCCTTTGACAGAAGCCGCCAGAGCCAGTGTGAGCATCACCACCAGCCCGCCATAGCCCGCGCTGGCCACACCGGCCAGAATACCGCTGGCCGCCGGGCTCCGCACAGCCTGCACAGCCCCCCAGAGTGCGACCGCCCCGCCACTGACAATCAGCAAGCCCTGCTGCACCGGGGGCAGAACACCCACTTCCGCCAGCAGACGCCCGAGCAGGAACAGACCGATCCCGGCAGGGAGAACAGCCTCCGGGCCTTTCTGCGAGGAAACCGCCCAGCCCAGCAGCAGAACCATCAGACATAATGCAGGGGGAGAAAGCGGGCTATCCGCCGGGATACAGGCCGGGATCACCGCAAAAGGCAGACACACACCCTGCCGCCCCCGGTCCGCCAGCAGCACCAGCGCTGTGCCGGCCAGAAGCCCGAACACCAGAGGAGATAGTGCTAAAAACGCCAGTCCGGTCAGCGCACAGGCCAGACCACGCTGCCCCGTTCCCATAAGGCCGCCGGTAAAGGCCAGCAGCACCAGCATGGGCAAAGCCGGTCCATCCATCCCAAACACCGGGAACCAGCTCACGCCGCCCTCCAGCCTGCACACAGCCCCTACCAGCGCCAGCAGGCCAAGGCCGCCCCAGACCCCGGCCAGAATTTCAGATCGCCAGGGCGCGCACTGCCGTAGCAGACGGTCCGGCACCACTGCCAGAACCCCCGCCACCACAAACAGCACGAACAAACTGCACAGAACAAAAGACGTGAAAATGGAACTCTGGCTCCAGACGTAATTTAAAGACCGGCGGATAACACCATGGGCGCGGTTTTGTGGCAACGCCCGGCCCGGAAGGCAAGGCCATCCGCCAGAGATTTCCCGTTATATCTCCGGCCTGTATGTGGCGTTTTTAGGGGGCGTGTCGCCGTTCTGCGCCGAGACCTCTTCCGTGGGGCAAAGTATTTTCCTCAACCAGGGGCGACGCGCCTGTACAGGCAGGACTGTCCCGGAAAACAGATCTTTGACCGCCTCAACCAGCATCAGGCTTCCCAGCCCCGGTGAAAGGACTTTACCCGCAATGTCCGAGCGGCGGCCACGCCGCACACTGGCGCAGGCCTGCCGGGCTGGCAGAAACAGGGCTTCATCCCGCCGCTCAGGGAACAGCATGGCATGGCCGAGCGTGGTGCGCAGACTGGTGCGGGAACAGGCAACATCCTGAGCAAACGGCGTATCTTTCTGCCGGAACCGCCCGCCGAACTTACTGGGCAGAATCAGCAGCATCCGCCCATCATCCTTCAGCACCCGGCCAGCAGCCCGCAGCAGAGGCACCATCTGATCCGCCTCCCTGCACGCATGCACCAGCACAATACGATCAAACGTCCCGTCATCAAACGGCAGGGCATACGGGTCAACAAGACACTCACGCTCCGCAGCTTTCTCCCGGAACGGTTCAGAAGCTCGCACGCTGGCAGAATGTAAGGGAAAACCAGCAGCGCTGGAAAAATCAGACCGGTGCTCCGGTGTCCGGGCGGAAATGCAGAGCGCACCCCGCCCCCGCCATGCGGCCAGATACGGCCCGGCATAACCAAGCCCCAGCACACGCTGGCCGCGCAGATCCGGCCAGAACCAGTGCAGGCGCTCACGTAGCAGAGCAGCACAGGTCTGGCCCTCACGGGTTTGATAAAAGGCATCTGCCGAGGGAGGAATGGCCTTATGCATCGCTGATGTGTACCATGATATCCCTGTTCTGCGATATCCCTGTCCCGCGCTGCCGTTGCGCACGGCAGGCTGACAGGTTTCCTCGCGCCAGCCGCACCAGATGTTTCTACAGCCCGCCTCTTTTCAAACGCTGTTCAGGGAGAATTGCCGCATGTCTCTTCAAACCCGCGCCATTCCGGTTTTGTCAGACAATTATAGCTGGCTCCTGCGGGACACAGCCACCGGCTGCACCGCTATTGTAGACCCCGGAGAAGCCGCCCCGATTGAGGCTGTTCTGGAGGAAACCGGCGGCAGGCTGGATCTGATTCTGCTCACGCATCACCATGCCGACCATGTGGGCGGCACGGATGCCCTCCGCGCCCGCTATAATGCCCGCGTGGCTGCCCCGGCATCGGAACAGGCGCGCATGCCTGCGTTGGACATCCCGCTGCATGACAAGGGCACACTGGCTGTTGGGCAGTCTGAAGGCCGGGTGCTGACCGTGCCGGGCCATACGCTGGGCCATATCAGCTATTATTTTGCAGACCCGCCGACCCTGTTCTGCGGGGATACGCTGTTCAGTCTGGGGTGTGGCCGCCTGTTTGAAGGCACGGCAGAGCAGCTTTTTACAAGCCTCAAGCGCTTTGCCCCGCTGCCGGATGAAACCCTTGTCTGCTGCGGCCATGAATATACTGAAGGAAACTGCGCCTTCGCTCTCCACGCAGAGCCGGATAACGCGGCTCTGAAAGCGCGCATCGCTGAAGTCAAACGTCTGCGCGCGGCAGGTCAGGCTACGGTGCCCTCCACTCTTGGAGAAGAACGCGCCACAAACCCGTTCCTGCGCGCCCCAGACGTTCCAACCCTCGCCAGATTACGGCGGGAGAAAGATACATTCTAACGTGCAGGCCGCCACATTGCCTACTGTGGCGGTACACATAGCCCCTAAGACCCGGACAGGACCTGATGCAACCTTTTCAGAGCCTGACAGTCGCTACAGACCCTCGCTCCTCACAATCAGGGGGTACGGGCTGAGGGTATGCCAGCCCCAGACAGAGATGCCCCATGCAACGTCGCCAGCACGGATAACAACGGGACCCCTGCGAATTGCACGGCCCCGTCCCTCACCTGCAATGGCACACTGAGCGGACCTTCCGTGCCGCCCGTGCGCGCCTCAAGCTGATCTGTCAGGCGGGACAAAAGGGCCATCTGTGCCGGGCTGAGCGTTTTATCCTGCTGCAAGCGTGCCAGAAAAGGTCGCCAGTCGCTCAGGGTCAGCCATGTTTCCCCCAGAGGCGCGGCGCCGGGAGCCATGACCAGCCGCCCGGACCATGAAAACCCTAGCCCCCGCCAGCGTCCGGCCAGATGCTGCACCAGAATCTCCGTATATCCTGCTGGTTCTGCGGACTGAGATGCGCCCCTCGGTTGTGGCAGCAGGGCAGCATCCTTAGCAAAAGAACCGGAAGACGCTGAGGGTGCTGAGGGTGCTGAGGGTGCTGAGGGTGCTGAGGGTGTCGCATCCGCGATAGTCCACAAGGCTGCAAGTCTGTCGGCTGGGCCGGGAATGGCGACAGCCCCCTGCACAGCGTCCACAGACTCTGCCCATGGCGCCACCACAGCACGCTGCGCCGTGAATGACAGGGCAAGAGCACTGGCCTGCATCGTCGCATGGCTATTCCAGACGAGTGTCCCGCTCACGCCGCGCGCCGTAACCGGATGCGCCTCCGCTGCCCCTCTTTGCGGCACCAGATGCAAAAAGTCTGTGCTGAACCGCACGACACCAGCCTGCGCCGCGCGTAACGGCAGAGAAATTCGGATCGGTGCGCCATCTGAGCGAAGCAGCAGAGCACCTTGCCGGGCCATTCCCGAGCCTTGGGCTGGCAGGGAGGCAAAAGCCTGCCCCCCCTCCAGCGTGCCCTGCACGGTCAACGGATGCCACAGCGCCAGTTCCAGCGATGCATGGCGGACAGCGTAAGACAGACCAGCACCGCCAGACGCCCCCGCGCACGTCACCCGCACAACATCCAGCACTACCCGCGCCCGGAACGGCCAGCCTGCATGTTTTCTGGTCTGAGACACAACCAGGCACCCGCCAGACGGCTCTGCATCAGCGTGATGCCCGGCACCAGACTGGGCTGCATTAACCTCTCGTCCTGCAAGACTGGTCAGACCGGGATCATAACCTGCACGGATGCTGGCATCGCCAACGGCTTCCTCATGTGACAGACGCTGCTCCAGAAGCCGGATGCCACCCCACCACAGCGCAGTTTGCACGACCAGACCGGTCGCACAGCCGCAGCTCAGCCAGAGGGCAACCTTCCGCACTCAGAAGCGCCCCAGCTTGGTATATCCCAGTTTCTGCACCAGCCTTTGCAGAATACGGCGCGGGCGGGTAGCTGGGTGTTTGCGCAAAACAACGTCACAATACATGTAGTCCTGAAGCGCAAAAATGACCATTTCCCAGCCGTGACGCAGCATGAATTCATGCGCGGCCTGAATCACGCCATAGGGGCCTCCGCCATCCGTCATGATGTAATCATTCAGGATCAGCAGGCCAGTATGGGGTTTCAGCTTGCGTTCACAGATTTCCAGATCCCGCACCACAGCCTGATAATTATGGTCAGCATCGAGATAAATCACGTCCACACCCTTGTCGGGCAGATGCTCCAGCATGACCCCGCTATCACCAGCCAGAACCTTGACCTGCCCGCGGGCGATGTCTTCCGCAAAGCGGGATTCATAAAAAGCCTGCTGGGTTTTGTGAGCGAACATTTCCGCCGATGGCCGCCCCCAGACCTCCGGCAGCTCATGCACATTAAAAATATCCAGCGCGTAAAACAGACGCGGCTTGCAGATATCCAGAATTTTCTTTGAAAAATCACCCGTCATCACCCCCACTTCCGCAATCACGCATGCCGGGGCAAAAGAGGAAGAATATCATCCGGTTTGGCAGAAGCCGGGCATTCCGCAGCAGGAAGGGCGGAAGCTGTGCTGCGGGCATCATCTGAGGCATGAAAAACTCTGGTTGAGCGAAGAACAGAGCGACCTTACCAGACTTTCATGTCTTCTTGAATACAGGCCTGCGCCCCGTATCTCTGCGCCTGAAGACCAGTCGGGTCCGGCAGATTTTTTAGACAAACAGGGATTTCGTCCACATGAACTGCTGCGTAAAGCAGACTGCCGCGCGTAGAATTATGTCGTAAACATGACAGTTTTCAGACACGTGGTCATAAAAATTTAAATTTTGAAATGTCTTTATTTTTTAAGGGTTTTCTTGTTTTTCAATAAAAATAACCTGTTCCACCCCATCAGTATTGACCGCAGGCTTTACTGGAATACGGAAGGAAATACTGCGATTTACCTCAGCACACTCCAGACACAGTCTATCCCATCCACAAAGTTATCCACAGGATTGTCTGACTTATCCCCCTGTGGACACCGCCTGCCCCTCAATCGTCCGGTCCTGTGCTGTAAACGTCTGTTCCAGCCCACGCCAGCTCGTCTCAATCTCACCCAGCAGAAGCTTTCTGTTCGCCGGAGCCAGCGGTGCGCCTATGGCAACATGCAGCACGCCCGAACGCTTCAGGAAGGCATTCCGCCCCCAGAACAGGCCGGAATTGGTGGCGACCGGCACAACCGGCAGTCTGGCATGCGCCGCCATAGCCGCAATGCCGGGTTTAAGCGGCACATGCTCTCCGGGGGTTATACGCGTGCCTTCCGGGAAAATGATAATCTGCTTGCCTGCTTCGACCGCCTTTTCAGTCTCCCGCAGCAGGGCGCGCATGGCTTTTGCCCCGGCGGCGCGCTCAATAGGCATCATACCCGCCAGAATGAGCATCGGCCCAAGCAGCGGAATGCGGCGCAGCTCCCCCTTCATCACATAGGAGGGATACGGCACAAGCAACATCCAGATCAGTGTATCAAAGGCAGACTGATGCTGGGAGGCTATTAGCAGCGGGCCGCCCCCCGTCTGCGCCAGATTTTCCAGCCCGGTAATCCGCACTTCCACGCCGCAGATATCGCGGAACAGCATGAGCACCAGCCGGCTCCACAGCTTGGCATAAGGCAGCGCCAGCCTTTTGGCGAACCAGCGGATGGGAAAGGCCCCCACTCCCATCAGCAGGGTCAGCACAAAGGCCAGAACATTGAACAGGATTGAGCGAAGCAAAGCCATGAGCGAGCCAGACCAGCGAAATTCAGAAGGATAAACTGCCCTGTGGAGACCAGAAAACAGCCTGTCTTGCAAGCTATGCCACAGCTTTCCACACGAAGGATGCGGGTTACGGCTGGCCTGCCTGCCTCCCACCCTGTATAGAAACCCTCGATTTTGATCAGGAAGCAGGACAATCATGACCGATTACAAGGTTAAAGACCTTTCGCTCGCTGAGTGGGGCCGCAAGGAAATTTCCATTGCCGAAGGCGAAATGCCCGGCCTGATGGCGCTCCGTGAGGAATACGGTGCCAGCCAGCCGCTGAAGGGCGCACGCATTGCGGGCTGCCTGCACATGACCATCCAGACCGCCGTGCTGATTGAAACCCTGACGGCTCTGGGTGCCACGGTGCGCTGGTCTTCCTGCAATATCTTCTCCACGCAGGATCAGGCTGCGGCTGCCATTGCGGCGGCTGGCATCCCCGTGTTCGCCTGGAAAGGCCTGACGGAAGACGAATTCAACTGGTGCATTGAGCAGACCATTCAGGGCCCGGATGGCTGGACCCCGAACATGATTCTGGATGATGGCGGTGACCTCACCGTTATGATGCATGACAAGTTCCCGGAACTGCTGAAGAACGTGAAGGGCCTGTCTGAAGAAACGACAACAGGTGTGCATCGCCTGTGGGAAATGCAGAAAAAAGGCACGCTGAAGGTTCCGGCCATCAACGTGAATGACAGCGTTACCAAATCCAAGTTCGACAACCTGTATGGCTGCCGTGAAAGCCTTGTGGACGCCATCCGCCGTGGTACGGACGTGATGATGGCCGGCAAGGTTGCCGTGGTGGCTGGCTATGGTGACGTGGGTAAAGGCTCTGCAGCCTCCCTGCGCAACGCAGGCTGCCGCGTGCTGGTGACGGAAGTTGACCCGATCTGCGCCCTTCAGGCCGCCATGGAAGGCTATGAAGTCGTCACCATGGAAGAAGCTGCTCCCCGCGGGGACATCTTCGTGACGGCAACCGGCAACGTGGACGTCATCACGCTGGACCACATGCGCGCCATGAAGCACCGCGCGATTGTCTGCAACATCGGCCACTTCGACTCTGAAATTCAGATCGGTGCCCTGCGCAACTTCACGTGGGACAACATCAAGCCGCAGGTGGACGAGGTTGTCTTCCCCGATGGCAAGCGCCTGATCATCCTGTCCGAAGGCCGTCTGGTGAACCTTGGCAACGCCACGGGCCACCCGTCCTTCGTGATGTCTGCCTCCTTCACCAACCAGACGCTGGCCCAGATCGAACTGTGGACTGCGCCGGAAGGTAAGTACGAAGCCAAAGTCTACACCCTGCCCAAAAAGCTGGATGAAAAGGTGGCCTTCCTGCACCTGGCCAAGGTTGGCGCGCATCTGAGCAAAATGTCTCAGAAGCAGGCTGACTATATCGACGTGCCGGTCAACGGCCCGTTCAAGCACGAAGAATACCGCTACTAAAACGACCCCGGAGCAGACCGGCGGCCCTCAGCTTTTCTGGCTGGCCGCTGTGTCTCCTCCGCCCCGCATGCCCCTGCTCTGCCTATCTGGCAGGCAGGGAATGCTCCCCCAATATGCAAAACCTTCATCATCATTCTTTGCAACCATCCCTATTGGTGTATTGTTTGTAAGAAGATGGTTCAGCCCGCCAGCACACTTCCCGTGTGTGCGGCTGGACATTGTCTGCTGCAAAAGGACTTTTGAAATGAGCATTTTCGGCACAATTCTTTCCTCCATTTTCCATCACGCCAATGCGGCTACGCCGTCCGCCGCTCCGGCTGGCGCTCCCGCCACGCAGGCTGCTGCTCCGGCAACCCCGGCAGATGCCGCTGA
>NZ_BAJW01000096.1 GCF_000613905.1 Acetobacter persici JCM 25330 | reverse complement strand
GCCGCAGGAGCCGTCTGGCCAACCGGCGTGACCGCAGCACCAGCGGGGCCTGCCGGGACCAGAGCCGCCGCCGGAGCGGCAACAGGTGCTGCGGCAAGGGCAATATCCTTATGCACAGCCTGCGGCACGGGCGGGTGCCCGGACACACCAAGGGCCGTAAAGCCCCCAACAACAGCAACAAAAATAGCGGCAGCAACCAGAAGAACCGTGCGGTTCATATGTTTTGGCTCCATAACAACAGAATAGGTACGTTCTCTCTGCTCTATGGTAAGCTGCGTTTCATGTCATCACGTATCTCGTACCCACCCCCCGACGCTGCGGAAAGTCCACCGCTTCCCCTTGATCTGGAAAGAGTGGGGCGCTGGCCTGCAACCAGCCTCCTGCCGTCCGGACGCAGCATTGTGCTCGTTGGTCTGATGGGCGCCGGCAAAACCACCATTGGCCGGCGCCTTGCGACGCGCCTCGGCCTCCCCTTTGTTGATGCTGACGTAGAAATTGAGCGCGCCGCCGGCTGCTCCATTGCCGATGTGTTCCGCCTGTATGGTGAGGCCGCCTTCCGTGATGGAGAACGGCGCGTGATTCGCCGCCTCCTGGAAGGCCCCCCAATGGTGCTGGCCACCGGAGGCGGCGCGTTTATGAACGCCAGCACACGCGCACTGGTGCGTGCCCGCGCCATGTCTGTCTGGCTGCGCTGCCCGCTGCCGGTGCTGCTGCGCCGCGTGCAGGGCCGGACGCATCGCCCCCTTTTAAATGAAGCTTCTCCACGGGATGTACTGGCGCGCCTCATGACGATCCGCCACCCCATCTACGCAGAAGCCGATGTGATTGTTGATTGCGGAGACCACAACGTGGACCACAGTACGACGAGAGTGATTGAAAGTCTGGCGCTCTCCCGCAGGCCGGTGCGCCTGCCCGTTGCCCTTGAGCATGCCGCCTATGATGTGGTGATCGGCACCAATCTGATCAGCCGGGCCGGTGCCCTGCTGGCGCCGGTGCTGCCGCAGAAGAAAGTCATCATTATTACAGATGAGACTGTGGCCGCCCTCTATCTGCCCGCACTGGAAGACTCCCTGCGGGAAACCGGCATTGCCTTCCGTGCCCTGACCGTCCCGCCCGGAGAACAGTCAAAGAGCCTGAAAACCTACGAACATCTGGTTGATGCGATTCTGGAAGACGGCGTGGAACGCCGCACCACCATCATCGCGCTGGGCGGCGGCGTGGTGGGAGACCTTGCGGGGTTTGTTGCGGCCTCCACCCTGCGTGGCCTGCCTTTTGTACAGATCCCGACCACGTTGCTCTCTCAGGTCGATTCGTCCGTGGGGGGCAAAACCGGCATCAACACACGCTGGGGCAAGAATCTGCTCGGTGCGTTTCATCAGCCGCTTTGCGTTCTGGCGGACGTCTCCGCTCTCAGCACGCTACCTCAGCGTGAACTGATTGCAGGGTATGCGGAAATTGTGAAATCCGGCCTGATCGGGGACCCGGAGCTGTTCGCGTGGTGTGAGAAAAATGGAGACTCCGTCCTTGCCGCAGACCCGGACACGCTGACGGAAGCCGTGCGGCAGGCTTGCGCCTTCAAGGCACGGGTTGTCGCGGCGGATGAACGGGAGGCTCAGGCCAGCGGTGGCCGGGCTCTGCTCAACCTCGGCCATACCTTCGGGCACGCGCTGGAGGCCGAGCTTGGGTACGATGGCCGCCTGCTGCATGGAGAGGGCGTTTCCATCGGGCTGAAACTGGCGTTTGCGCTCTCGGTAAAACTGGGGGTCTGCGCGCCGGAAGATCTGGCGCGGGTTGAAGCGCATCTGCGCGCGCTCAAAATGCCTGCAAGTATTGGTGACCTGCCATACTGCTTCCGCGTAGCAGACCTGATGGCCCATATGCAGCGGGACAAGAAAATGCAGGACGGGCGCCTGTCTTTTGTGCTCGCGCACGGAATCGGAAAAGCCTTTACCAGCAGGGATGTACCGGCCGAAATGGTACGGGATGTTCTGATTGGAGATGGCTGCAAAGCCTAGAAAACCGCCATTTATGCGGTGGGGATGTCCGGCCTGTAACACCCCGCCGCAATTCCGCCTTATTCAGACCGGAGACAGGCGCGGCATTTGCAACTGGCAATGTTGAATGCAAGCAGTCTTGAGCTGAATAGTTGAAAAGGCAGCAGCAGAATTTTTGGGTACCGAAATGAACTGTTGCAAATAAAACACGGTTATGGCTTCTAATCACCAAGAGCACGAAGCTGCGGGTTTCTATTTGGGAACCGATCGTTTTATACGGCTTTAGGCATCTTGCTGGCACTGACCGCTGAATGGTTGGCGGCAGAGTCGAACAGATGAAAATAATTGAGGACGAAAAAATGCGTCTCCGCACGGCGTTACTCGCAACGACATTGATGGCAGCGGCTCCGGCGGCCGCATTCGCCACCACGATCACAGGCCCTTATGTTGATCTGGGCGGTGGTTACAACCTGGTGCAGAACCAGCACGCTCACACGTCCGGTTTTGCCGGCGGTGCTGACAGTGCTCAGAACACCTCTGCTTCTCAGTTCCGTCACCATGACGGCTTCACCGGCTTCGGTGCATTCGGCTGGGGCTTCGGCAACGGCCTGCGCGCTGAGATCGAAGGGGTATACAACTACTCCCAGATCAACCACCAGGGCGGCACGAAGGTTCCGGGCAGCACCCGTGGCAGCGATCAGTCCTACGGCGGTTTCATCAACGTGCTGTATGACATCGACCTGAAGCAGTTCGGTATCGATGCGCCCGTCACCCCGTTTGTTGGTGTTGGTGCAGGTTACCTGTGGCAGCATTACAACCCGACGACCACCAACTTCAGCAACGGCAACGTCAGCCGTCTGGGTGGCACGAACGGTGGCTTCGCTTACCAGGCATCGTCGGTGCTGCATACGACACGGGCATCCCGGGCTTCCAGGTGACCACGGAATACCGCATGATCGGTCAGCCGGGCTCCTTCTCTGACGGTGCTTTCACGTCTACCGCTTCCTATGCAAACGGTAACCGTGGTCGTGGCAACACGAACTTCGATCACCGCTTCAACCACCAGTTCATCCTGGGCCTGCGTTATGCGTTTGATACGGCTCCGCCGCCGCCGCCGCCGGCTCCGGTTGTAGCAGCTCCGGCTCCGCTGCCGGCTCGCTCCTACCTGGTGTTCTTCGACTGGGATAAGTCTGTCCTGACGTCTCGCGCTCGCCAGATCGTGGCAGAAGCTGCTCAGGCTTCCACCCACGTTCAGACGACCCGCATCGAAGTTAACGGCTACACCGATAACTCCGCTGCTCACCCGGGTCCGCGCGGTGAAAAGTACAACCTGGGCCTGTCCCTGCGTCGTGCTAACAGCGTGAAGGCTGAACTGATCCGTGACGGCGTGCCGGCCACCGCGATCGACATCCACGGCTATGGTGAATCCAAGCCGCTGGTGCCGACCGGCCCGAACACCCGTGAGCCTCAGAACCGTCGCGTGGAAATCATCCTCCACTAATCGACCGGTTCCTTGTGATCGGAAAAAGGGGTACCTTCGGGTGCCCCTTTTTTTGCTCCGTTTCCCTGCCTCGCCTGAGGAATTCTGTCGCGTGACTCCCTCCCCATCCCCTGCTCCGCCCCGGCCTGACGCCATAGCGCCTGTTGCCCCAGATGCATCCCGCGCCAAGCTCCTGCGCCTGTTCAAATTCGCCACGGTCGGCGGGCTTGGTCTGGTCTGGGATTCGGGCACAGTCTATGCGCTGCGCCCCCTTATCGGGCTGACGGCCGCAACGCTCGTGGCCTATTTTGTAGCCGCGACCCTCAACTGGATGCTCAACCGTATCTGGACATTCAAAGGTGCGGGGCGGCATGACCATCCGGTGCTGCAATGGCTGCGGTTCCTGCTGGCCAACAGCCTTGGGTTTCTGCTCAACCGTGGCACGGTTTACACCCTGTTCTACGCGGTGCCGCTGTGCGTTGCGTATCCGGTGCTGGCGCTGGCCGCAGGCTCTCTGGCGGGGATGTTCGCCAACTTCAACCTCAGTCAGAAAATGGTTTTCCGGGAAAAGCCCCCAGCCTCCGTGCAGGATCTGGCGGAAAGTGCCATCGCTTTTCCATCGTCACCCAAAAACCCCAGCCCGGAGCCATAACGCGCTCTTCACCCCGCCCCGCGTGCTAACCCCTTTCAGAGCCGCGCCGTGTGCGCTACATCTGGCAGCGGGTTAAAGAAGCTTTTCCGCTTTTTGCCTGGCCGTGAGGACTTTTCCTGCGTCAGCCCCTTCCGGAATTCTCCGCAGAAGCGTGCTGGTAAGGGAGATCACGCGCCCAACCAGTTTCAGGACCGTCTGCCTCACGCCATGCTCACAACAAACGATATCCGCACCACCTTTCTGGAGTATTTTGCCGGACAAGGGCATCAGATCGTGCCCTCATCGTCACTGGTGCCGCGCAATGACCCCACCCTGCTGTTCACCAATGCGGGCATGGTGCAGTTCAAGAACGTCTTTACCGGGCAGGAAACCCGCCCCTACTCCCGCGCAACCACCGCGCAGAAGGTCGTTCGGGCTGGCGGCAAGCATAACGATCTGGATAACGTGGGCTACACAGCCCGCCATCACACCTTCTTTGAGATGATGGGCAATTTCTCCTTCGGGGATTATTTCAAACCCGAAGCGATTGAGTTGGCCTGGACTCTCATCACCCGCAACTTCGCCCTGCCCAAGGAAAAGCTGCTCGTCACCGTCTATTCGGAAGATGAAGAAGCCGCTGGCCTGTGGCGCTCCATTGCAGGGCTGGACGATAGCCGGATTATCCGCATCCCCACATCGGACAATTTCTGGCGGATGGGCGATACCGGCCCCTGCGGCCCCTGTTCTGAAATTTTCTATGATCACGGCCCGGACGTTCCCGGTGGCCCTCCCGGCTCCCCGGATGAAGACGGGGACCGGTTTGTCGAGATCTGGAATCTGGTCTTCATGCAGTTTTTTGAAGACCCGCCGGGCGTGCGCTCCCCGCTGCCGCGCCCGTCCATTGATACCGGCATGGGGCTGGAACGCTTTGCCGCCATCATGCAGGGCAAGCGCGACAACTATGATACCGACACGTTTGTCGCCCTGATTCAGGCCTCTGCCGAGGTGACGCATCAGGCGGCTGATGGCCCCTTCAAGTCCAGCCACCGCGTTGTGGCCGACCATCTGCGTTCTGCTGCCTTCCTGATTGCCGATGGCGTTCTGCCCTCCAAGGATGGCCGCGGGTACGTCCTGCGCCGCATCATGCGCCGGGCTATGCGCCACCTGCATATGATGGGCACAAAGGAGCCGGTTTTCTACAAACTGCTCCCGGCACTTATCCAGCAGATGGGCGGCGCGTATCCGGAACTGATGCAGGGTGAAGCCCTGATCCGTGAGACCATGCGCAATGAGGAAGAACGCTTCAAAGCCATGCTGGACCGTGGTCTGGGCCTGCTGGAAGAAGAAACGTCCAAACTGTCCAGCGGTGCGGCTCTGCCGGGTGATGTTGCGTTCCGCCTGTATGACACGTTCGGCTTCCCGCTGGACCTCACGCAGGATGCCCTGCGCGGCAGCGGCCACACCGTAGACGTCGCCGGGTTTGACAGCGCAATGAACGAGCAGCGCCAGCGCGCCCGTGCCGCATGGGTTGGTTCTGGTGACACCGCGATGGAAACCGTCTGGTTTGAAGCACGGGATAAGTTCGGGGCCTCCGAATTTCTCGGCTACACCACGGAACAGGCTGATGGTGAGGTTCAGGCCGTTATCGCCAGCAACAGCTTTATCAAGGAAGCCGGTGTAGGCACGGAAGTTGCCGTGCTGCTCAACCAGACTCCTTTCTATGGAGAAAGCGGTGGTCAGGCCGGGGATACCGGCTTCCTGACGGCTTCCGGCCTGCGCGTTGCCATTACAGACACGCAGAAAAAAGCAGGCGACCTGATTGTGCATTACGGCACAGTGACAGAGGGCACGCTCCGCCCCGGTCAGGCCGTAACAGCCACAGTGGACCATGACCGCCGCTCCGCCATCCGGGCGCACCATTCCGCAACGCATCTGCTGCATGAAGCCCTGCGCCGTAAACTTGGGGACCATGTTGCCCAGAAGGGCAGCCTGAACAGCCCGGACCGTCTGCGCTTTGACGTCAGCCAGCCCCGTCCGATTACGCCGGAGGAACTGGCGGAAATTGAGGCCGAGGTGAACCGCCGGGTGCGTGAGAACTCAAAAGTCGTAACCCGCTCCATGACGCCGGAACAGGCCGTGGAAGAAGGGGCTATGGCCCTGTTTGGCGAGAAATACGGGGATGAAGTCCGTGTTGTCTCCATGGGTGGCCCGGATGAGAACAAAGCCGCATGGTCTCTGGAACTCTGCGGCGGCACGCATGTGGACCGCACCGGGGATATCGGCCATTTCCGCATCACGTCTGAAAGCGGTGTGTCCGCAGGCGTGCGGCGTATTGAAGCCGTGGCTGGCACGGCGGCGGAAGCGCTTTCCATCGCCAGTGAGCAGCGCCTGACGCAGATGGCCGCCATGCTGAAAGTTGGCGTGGCGGAAGCCCCGGAGCGCCTTGCTCTGCTGCTGGAAGAACGCCGCGCTATGGAACGGCAGATTTCTGCCCTACAGCGTAAGCTGGCGGCTGGATCTGTTGAATCCGCCGGTGTGGAACAGGTGGGGGCTGCCCGTCTGGCCACCCGCAATGTAGGGGAAACCGCCCCGCGTGAACTCAAGGGGCTGGCGGAAACCATCCTCAAACAGGGCAACGCGGATGTGGTGGTGCTGATTTCCACCGCTGATGGCAAAGGCAGCGTTGTGGCTGCCGTGGCCCCGGCTCTGACTGAAAAAGTGGACGCGGTCGCTCTTGTCCGCGCCGCCAGCGTTGCCATGGGTGGCAAAGGTGGCGGCGGGCGTCGCGATATGGCGCAGGCCGGTGGCCCGGATGCCGGTGCAGCCGATGCCGCTTTTGCTGCCGTGCGGGAAACTCTGGCCGGTCTGGTCTGATCCGTCTCCGGCGCAGGGGAACGTCTGGCACGCTCCCCTGTTTTCTTCCCACACTCCGGCCTTTTGTATGAGGACCCACCTATGTCCCTGATCGACTCTTTCAAGCTGGTTCTCGCACCGCCTCACCCGGAAGCAAAACCCTTCCTGCTGGCCTCTGGTGCGACAACGCTGATCACCCGGTTTCTGGGCAAAAAGCTCTCCTGCCCGCTGCTGCGCCATGCAGGCACGGCCAGCGGTCTGTTTTTTGGCTTCTGCCTGTATTTCTTCCGGGACCCGGAACGCACGACCCCGGCCCGCAGCGATGTTGCTGTCGCCCCGGCGGATGGCCGTGTTGTCTCCGTTGAAAAAATTGCTCCCCCGGCCGAACTGGGCATGGGCACCGCCCCGGTCTGGCGTATTGCCACATTCCTTTCGGTGCTGGATGTACATATCAACCGCATGCCTGCCGCTGGCACAGTGACACGCATTGCCTATCACCCGGGCCAGTTTCTGAACGCCAGCCTTGATAAGGCGTCTGAGCTGAACGAGCGTAATGCCCTCAGCCTGACCCTGCCGGACGGCCGGATGATTGCCGTAGTGCAGATTGCCGGCCTGATTGCCCGCCGCATTGTGTGCAGCGTGTCTGAAGGCACGAAAATGGAAGCTGGGGAACGCTTCGGGCTGATCCGCTTTGGGTCCCGCACAGACCTGTATCTGCCGCCGGGTGTGGAGCCGCTGGTCTCCGTCGGCCAGACCATGGTGGGTGGTGAAACCGTGATGGCGCGCCTCTGATCCCGTGACAGACCCGCAGACCACACCGCAGCTTCCGGCTGCGCCTCCGCCTCAGGCTCCGCTTTCCGCGCGCGGGTTGCGCCGCAAACGGCTGCGCAAACGGGTACGGACCAAAATCCGTGGCCCGTCCTTCAACCGGCTGATCCCCAACATCCTCACCATGCTGGGGCTGTGTTCCGGTCTGACAGGTATGCGCTTTGCGGTGGAAGGGCGCTTTCAGGCTGCCGGGGTGGCGCTGCTGCTCTCTGCCTTTATTGATGGTCTGGACGGGCGGATTGCCCGCCTGCTGCGGGGCTCAACCCGGTTTGGCGCGGAGTTTGACAGCCTTTCAGATTTTGTCTGCTTTGGGGTTGCGCCGTCCTTCCTGCTGTTTTTCTGGGCGTTGCAGGATGGTGGGCGCTACGCCTTTCTGCCCTGCCTGATGTTTACAGTCTGTATGGCGCTGCGTCTGGCGCGCTTTAACGCGACGCTGGATGGGGAGGAAGAAAAGCCGAAATACGCCAGCAACTTCTTTACCGGCGTCCCGGCCCCTGCCGGAGCGGGACTGGCGCTGTTCCCGCTCTTTCTGGGGCTGGAAGCGCAAAAGCTGGATATAGACTGGCTCTACCGGCTGACCCGCCTGCCCTGGCTACCTGCTTTTACGCTGATCAGCACGGCGTTTCTGCTCGTTTCAACGCTGCGGGTCTGGTCCTTCAAGAATTTCAAGGTCCCCGCGCAATATGTACTGCCGGTCATGCTGGGCACAGGCGCTTATACCGCCGTGCTGGTGGCAGACCCGTGGGCCGCGCTGGCTGCGGCAGGTGTGATCTATATGATCCTGCTGCCCATGAGCCATCTGAGCTTCCTCAAGCTGAAAAAAGCAGCGGAAGATCTTCAGGAAGATGTTGAGGAAGACCCCGCAGCCTGACTGTTCTGAGCAGGCTGCGCCCGCTGCCCGAACAGGGAACAGAGTCCGTCCAGCACCTGTTGGGGGGACGGCGGGCAGCCGGGAATATGCAGGTCCACCGTAGCCTTACGGTCCAGACCGCCCAGAACCGCATAGTTTTCTGGAAAAATGCCGCCATCCACAGCGCACCCGCCCACACAAATCAGCCCTTTGGGCTTTGGCATGGCCTGCCATGCGGCTTCCAGCACGGGCGCCATGGTGCGCGTCAGCGGGCCAGTCACCAGCAGCACATCTGCTGATGCCGGGGACGGCACAAAACCAAACCCCACACCTTGCATGTCATACGGGCCAGCCGCCAAAGCCTGTAGTTCCATACCACAGCCGCCACAGCCGCCCGTATCCACATGGAACAGCAGCAGCGGCCAACGTGGCCCGACGGGCTTGAGGCGTGCCCCACCCTGCCGGAACGCGGCATCAAATACTGCGCGGATCAGCCCCATGACTGCACACCTTTTCTGTCCTGTTTTCTAGCCATCAAGTGCTGCTGCGTTCACCCCGAGGGACTGGCGCAAAAGAGGCAGATCGGCCAGATCCTGCCCTGGCAGAGCGGCCTCAAACACCATGAGAGCTGCGGGGGCCGGGTCATGCACAAACACCTGCGCCACCCTGCCTGCCTGTAGACGCACCCAGTACTGGACGGTGCCCCACGGGCCTTCCGTCATGCCCAGCCCTTCTCCCTCTTCAACGCTCAGGTCTACCCGGCCGCCCGCTGTCAGGCCCAGCCGGGGACCAGCCTCGCCCAGCATCCGCAGGCTCTCACCCACTTCATTCAGCAGAATCAGGCTCGGTCTTCCGCCGTGCCACCCGGCCGTCCGGCCGTCAGCCGCCAGAGCGACTGATAGGCGCGCTGAGTGCGCCGCCCGTCACAATCCCGGCCACTGGCCCGCGCAACCGGGCCGTCAAGCCCAACCCGATCCAGCAGAGCAGGGGCGACCGGACCTACCCCACTCAGACGCACGGAAAGTGCAGGATATGTCCGCCAGAGGGTTGCCAGACCCGGATAGATTTCTTCCCCCAGCTTTGCCAGACTGGTGCACATATCGCCCAGAGCAGTCGCCTCGCGCAGGCTGGTCCCGCCGGGCACGCAATGGTCCATCAGCAGGCGTGACCCGATAACCGGGGCGGACTGCGCCAGAATTTTTTCACGGAACCACGCGCAGCGGGAGGCCACCACCAGCGCCCCTGCCCCGCGCGCCAGCCCGGCCAGCGTGTGCAGATGCAGCAAAATCCGCTCCAGTTCCAGCAGCACCACGCGGATCAGAGAGGCTTCCGGCCCCAGCTGACTGCCGCAGGCGGCCTCAACCGCCTGACAGAATGCCGCCTGATGCGCAACAGAACAGCCTGCGGCCACACGCCCGCTCAGACGGCAGGCCTCCTCCAGCCGACTGTTCCGCCAGCGCGCGGCCAGCCCGCGATGCGCGTACCCGGATACGGTTTCCGCCGCCAGAATGGTGTCACCAGAAACGGCCATCGCCACATGCAGGGGCGTCTCCACCCGGCCCGTCG
>NZ_BAJW01000097.1 GCF_000613905.1 Acetobacter persici JCM 25330 | reverse complement strand
CGGCGCCTTGCCAGCGTCCGCCGCCAGCCAGGTGCGATGCACACCGGTCAGAGTGCCGTCGAGGTCGGTGACGGCAGCGATCATGGCCGGCCAGGTCTCGGTCGGACCGTCCTCGTCCGGGCGATAGTAGCAGTGCGGATGGAAGCGCAGGGCGCCGGTTCCGTGCAAAAGCGTCATGTCGCGTCTGCGGAGATACGCTTCTACGGATGTCCCCGCGATCGGCCCGGACATGCCCCAGAGCCGTCGCGTCGCTTCGGAAGAACTGGCGGAACCACGCTCACGGGCAGACCGGTCCTGTGACGATGGTATCGCATCGGGACGCGGCAGGCTGAGGAAGGCACGCGCCTCATCGGCCACGTCGCGGAAATCCACCAGGCCGAGGCTTTCGCGGATCACGTCCAGCAGGTCGCCATGTTCGCCCGACTGTGCGTCGGTCCATTTTCCGGCCCTGCCATTGGCGGTGTCGCGCAGCCGGACGAACAGCGACCGGCCGGGGGTATTGCGCACGTCGCCGACCAGCCAGTAATTACCATGACGGCGACCGGCGGAAAGATACCGCTGGCACACCGCCTCCGCATTCTCCGCCAGACGACGGGCCAGATCGCCTGCATCATGCCCGGCCATCGCCTTCCCCTCCTGTATCGGGATCGCCTCCGTCGAGGGCGATCGCCAGCCAGCGATCGGTGGACATCCATGAAATCGTCTTGCGCCTGCCAAGGTCAAGCAGATGCGCGCCGCCGCTGAAGGCACCGATCCTGGGACGTGAGGCTGTATTGGCCCACTGGAACCCCCATCGGCCCCGCAACCGAAATGTTCGCGCACAACGTAGCACGAATTCCACCACCTGCTGCGGATCGCCGGTCGTCTCATCGTGCATCCAGAGTTTCGTGCCCCCATATTCCGGCACGATCGACAGAATGAAACCGTCAGAGGGCGGGTCTTCCGCCGCCAGTTCGTCCATGAACGCGTTGTAGAGGTCGAGCGCCTTTGCGGCATTGTCCACTGTGCCCACATCAAGCACGCAGGAAAAATGCGTGAAGAAATCAGCCATCGGAAGAACTCCCGAAACGAAAAAGCCCGGCACAATGGCCGGGCTCGTAAAAACATTTTTGCGGAAAGACAGAAAAGCGGCTTTCAGGACGCACGCTCCATCAGCCTGCGGGCCTTCTCCTCCAGATCCAGCCGCGTGTCCTGATTGGCCCTGGTGCGGGCCAGTGCCGTGATCCCTTGCACGAAATCGAACACGCTCTCGGGCTTGCGCCCTTCCTCGTGCAGCACGGTTTCGATGATCTTCGCGGTTTCCGGCTTCGAGAATCCGCGACGACGCAGGAAGTTCTCGCGATCTTCGTCTGTTTTCGCGACCAGCGCCCGACGTGACGCCTGGATGCCGGAGACGAACGAGGCCGGGCTGGCCGTGGCGAAATTCCGCAGGGCTGGTGTCGCCTGGTGCACGAAACGGGAAGCAGCAAACTTGCTATGCCGGATCGTGATCTGTTCGAAATTTTCGACGCCCCACAACATACGATTTTGACACACTCCGCGCAAATAAAACGACGCAATACCAAGACTCTTACTGCCAACTTCCGAATTCCAGGCATAGAAGCCCCGGAAATAGAGATCGGGGTCACCATTGGGCAGGCGTCCCGCCTCAATCGGATGGGTATCATCGACCAGAAACAGGAACACATCGCGATCCGATGCGTAGAGCGTCGTGGTTTCCTTGGTAATGTCCACATAGGGATTATGGGTCATGGTCGCCCAGTCGATGACACCCGGCACCTTCCAGTTGGTATCGCCCGTGCCGTCACCCGCGATCTTGCGCACCGCACCGATCAGTTCATGATCCCAGATGCGGCCGTAATCCGGGCCAGTCACGGCACGCAGTTCCACGCGACCGTCTTCGGTCTCCAGCGTTTTCACCAGTTCGGCGCGGTGCGACAGCAGGCCGTGCTGCAGGTTGATCGCCGCCAGGGGGGCCGGAAGATTGCGCAGGTACGACGAAGGGGCACCGACAAGGCTGCACATCTGGCCAAACGACCAGTGCGTGGGGGCAATCGGGTCATTCTGTCCTGGCACGGTTAAGGTCAGGCGCTCGGCATTGTCGCGGGACGCTTCCACGCGAATGGCGCGGCTTTCCACCGTGTGGGCCTTGGCCCGATCCGCGCGCGCCAGAGTCGCGGCATGCAGGTCGGACAGGGAAAGGTAGCGCTCGTCATCGGGGCGGGAAAACCATTCGGACGAGACGCGGGCGCTGCGCTCCCCACGCGAAGGATCGATCCGGAAGCCGCCGGACGCGGCGCCACGAGAGGCAGGGGGCAGGATGGTGGTCGTGGTCATGGAAAACTCTCCTCTGATGCCGGTTATTCGGCACAGAAGGCGAAGCCACCCTCTTCCTCTGATCACCATTTCCCACGCGGGATCCCATCCAACCGCGGAGACACCCAGCCCCTCATCCCGGAACGCGGCGACACCATTGTCTACCCGAAATCACAACAGCAACGAGGGGGAATACGGAACGTCCGGTTCAGGGGCAGAAGGCATCAAGCCGCCATACCGCTCCCTTCTTCATACACTCTTACGGAATAGATATTTCCTGGAACGCAGGAGGATCTGCCACAAAACACGGCGCCCCCAGAGTGAGAAGCGGTTTGACGGGACAAACAACTGGGAGCGCAGAGCAATGAATTTCTGATGCTTACGGACAAACGGACGCATACGGTTTTCAAACAACTTCAGCGCGCCATCAATGTCACGGGGGCAAGCCGCAAGGGCTTCACCGAGGACCTGTCCTCCCATCATCCCAGCCGAAGCCCCCATGCCTGAATACAGGGTAAGACACCACGCTGAATCCCCCAGAAGCAGGACACGACCTTTCGACCAATGGGGCATTTTGACCATCTGGACTGAATCAAAAAGGAAGTCGTCCGTGGTCGAGAGGTCTTCTAGGGCTTTGGAAATAATTCCATTCACATCCAGATCGGCGAATATCTGGCGCAGCGTGGAAAGCGGATCTTTTCCTGATACTTTTTCGGGTTTTCTGGTTCGGTATGAGAAAAGTGCGGTTGATGGGCGTCCTTCCAACGGAAACACGGTCAGGGTGCGTTTTACGTCGGCGACCATAAGGCCATCGCCAGCGTTGAAGCCCTCAACAGGCCGCGCTAATGGAAATGCACAGAGCATTGTGCCAATTGAATGAAAGAATGCCTCATCCGGTCCAAAAACCAGTTTGCGGACAGTCGAGCGAACGCCGTCAGCACCGATGACAAGATCATAGTTTTCCGTCGTTTCCTCGCCGTCTTCTGTTTGGAGTGTAACCTGAGCCTGCGTCGCGCCATTGACGATCGCCACGGGCACGGTGCCGAACCGGACCTCCACTTTTTCTTCAATCCCGTGCCAGAGAGCTTCTTCGATATCTCCTCGCAGCACGGCAATCGGAGCGTTCGTTTCTTGGGTCAGATCGGCAATGCGCCTGCGGGAGCCATCCTTGCGCACATCCCAGAACCGGATGTTGGCCGGGGTTCTCTTTTCCATGATATCCAGCACACCCAAAGCTGCGGCGGCATTTTTGCTTCATCACGCAGACCGATGAAATAACCGCCTTTTCGTCGTTCAGACGCCCGCTCAATAATCACCGGTGTCCAGCCCTGGCGCAGCAATGCGATAGCAGCAGATATGCCGCCAATACCAAGGCCTACGATCAGTGCGCGCTGTGTCATATAACGTATCCCAGTGGAGTGACTTTCTCCATTTGAACATTGCACAGATCAAGGGGAGCATCAATCTAATCGATGTTCAGATTGACGAAAGGGAAACTGTATGAGCGCTAAAGCACGGGAAAGCTATCATCACGGTGATCTGAAAACGGCGCTGATCACGGCTTCGGAGGAAATCATTCGGGCCGAAGGGGTTGAAGGATTTACTTTAAGAAAGGCTGCCAAGTCTGCTGGCGTCTCTCCCGGAGCCCCATCGCATCATTTCAATGGCACCAAGGGGCTTCTGACAGCCGTGGCTATCCGGGTTTTCAAGTATCTGGGAACCGAACTGAATGCCCTCTCGTCCTCCGGCGTCCCGGCTCAGGATCTTCGGGCACTGGCGTTGGGTTACGTGAAATTTGCTGCGCGTAATCCTGGCTTGTTCCGCCTGATCTGCCGCGTTGACCTGGTCGACTTCAAAGACGCTGACCTGATGCAGACCTCCTTTGAGGCGATGGCGTCATATGGACGCGCCGCTGCCGCCTACTTTGGGCAAGAACCACCAAATCTTCACAACCGTGTCTTTCGTCCACAAATGGCCAGTGCAATGGCAACGGCTCATGGCCTCGCACATATGGTGATAGAAGGACGGCCTGCTCTTTTTTGGATACACCTGATCCCGTCAGCACTTTTATTGAGACAATGCTTCCATCAGTTCTTCTGGCAACGTGGCCGGATCAATGTGTCCAGCAGGCATAAACTTCCCATAAAGACATCTGAAATTATCGTTTCCGGCATGTAGCATACTAGGCAGAACACCGTTTCAGCATATTTCGGGCTTCGCGATAGGGAGTAGGCGCATTGCCGGAAAATTTTCGCCTACTGATGATGTCCGCTTTCGGAAAATTACTCTACGGTCTCAGTGTCTCGGATGTAGGCGATAACCGACATTACAATGAAGGACGCCGGACGGAGATCGTCCCCGCGTGGCAAAGCCAGACTGGCAACTCGCACCGAGCTGGTTCATTGTTTCTGTGATGAATCCGTTTCGTTCGCCCGACACCGACCTTCCCCTGTCGCATGCCCTCATCCTGAAGGCCGCGCTGCTGACGATCGGCTATATTGAGGAGAACGGCCCGATCGGCCTCACGCCCACCAAGGCGCTCAAGCGCTATTTTGTCGCGTGGGCCGCCGAGGCATTTGACTGGCCAGCCTATACGCTCGAATACCTCTACGCCGTCAACAAAGTCCTGAATGAGCATGATTTCCCGCCGCTGGTGATCCTGCATGAGGTTCTGCTCAGCGCGAAGCTCGCACGGCATTTCAAGGGCACCCTGAGGCTGACCGACTTGGCGAGACAACTCAAATCAGAGCCTGCCCGGCTCTGGATGCTGTTGACGACCCACCTCCTCTTTGTCGTCGACCACAGCCCTCACACCCGAAGCGATGAACCGCTGTTCGGCAACTGGGATATCTTTCTCAACGTCATCAATATCGAGGCCCAGGTTGCCGTCACTGAAGAGCGGTTATGTTCGGTTCTCTACGGGGGCGAGGAAGAGGATATCCGTCGCCGGGATTTCAAGCTGACCGCCAGTCTTTACGTCCATGTCCTGCGTCCGCTGTGCTGGGCAGGACTGCTCAACGAGCACCGAACAGGCACCGGCTTCAGCAGACGGGATTTCTATACCAAGACGCCCTTATGGCCAGCAGCCCTCAAACTCGAGACGGATCGACACCTGCTCCCGGCGACCCGTCACTGACTCCAACCGGCCGCTAACTCGGGTGCGCGTTGCAACGGCTGCGCCCGGAGACAGTCTCGTCCAATACAAAAGGCGGCTTCCGAAGACCGGAAGCGCCCATGATACTCATCAACAGATCTCACTCGGCTGCGACCGCATCAGGACTGTCGGTCATGCGCGCCGCCCCTTCTTCCCTTTCAGGTAGCTCCGGCGCATTCGCCGTCCGCAGAGCCTCGGGCAGCCAGCCGCTGCCCTCAAGCAGCCTTTCGGCCGCCTGTGCCATGTCGGCCTTTTTCAAATGTGCGATGCGGTCGGCGGCCTCGTCACCCCGCGCTTCACGCACGGCTTCGAGGATGCGCGCCTTGGTGACGCGACCGAGATAGTTCTCCACCGTCGCCTGCCAGCCCGCTTCGGCCAGGTCGAGCGTGAGCGCAGTGGCGAGACGGTCGGCACGGGCCAGCCGCTCCCTGATGCTACGCGCCAGAGACGGACCATGGGAGGATTCATGCAGTGCATTGATCCCGAAAGACAGGCAATGCGCCAACAGGGCCAAGCGACTGGTATCATCCAACCCGCCGAGCCATTGCCAGAGCGCGTCCTCGTCCTCCGGCAGATCGTGCTTCCAGCCCTCGTTGCGCTGGCGCAGCGCGTGGGCCGGCAGGCTGCCCGGCATGTCGGGGGAATGGACCCGCAGCGGGATTTCCCGGACATAGGCTTCCAGGCAGTCCACGCCCGAGACCTGCCAGTAGAGATCACGAACCAGCGTGTGGAGCAGTTCGGTCAACGCGATATGCGGATTGGCCGCAAACGCATCGCGCAGGGCCAGCGTGCGCCAGGCCGTCAGTTCGGTCAGCAGGCGATCGGACAGCGGCTTCAGCCCGTCTTCCTCCTCGGGCTCGGTCTCGGGTGCTCCTTCCCTCCCATCCGCTTCGGCATCATCGCCGCGATGGTCAATGGCGTCATCATATCCCTCGGCCTCATCATGAGCATCCTCGGGCTCCGACGGCATATCCTCGGGCAGAACGAAGCCCCGCTCGACCAGCAGCGTGCCGTCAGTATCCAGGCTGACGAAAACACCAGCCCGCGCCATGTCCGCCGGATCGAAGGACACAGGGCGTTCTTCCAGCGCCGCGATGGCCTGCTCGATCTCACCGAGCCGCATATCGACGTCCTCGGGGAATTCGTCGGCCTGGGCGTATTCCGCCTCAATCGTTTCCTGCTCGCTGTGCAGCGCGGTCAGACGGCCTGCTTCTTCCTCCGAAAGCGCAACAGGCGTGCCCTCGATCTCCACGAAGTCCCGCGTGTGCCCCCACGGGAAAGACAAGGCCGTCTCCACCCATTTCCAGCCTTCGGCGCGGACCTGGTCAGCCGCTTCCTGCAACTTGTCGATGACCAACCGGTCGAGCAGGGTCGGATCCTGCAGCCAGCCGCCATCGTCTGCCTCGAACAGGTCGCGCATGACGAGGCCGCCAGCAGCAAGATAGGCGTCCAGCCTGACGAAGCGCACGCGGCGATCCGAGGCCCTGACGGTCTTTTCCGTCAGCATGCGGCGGATCAGATAGGGTTCGCGGTTGTGGCTCTGGGAGACGATCTCCCAGACCTGTAATTGCCTGTCATGGTCATCGCTGATCGAAAAGGCCATGAGCTGGTCGAGCTTCATGCCATCCTGTTCGTAAATATCGAGCAGTTTGTCCGAAACGGTCATCAGGCGCAGGCGTTGTTTGACCACGGTCGGCACGACGAAGAATGCGGCAGCGATCTCTTCCTCGGACATGCCCCTCTCCAGCATGTCGCGAAAGGCACGAAACTGGTCCAGCGGATGCAGGGCCACGCGCTGCACGTTTTCGGCCAGGGAATCATCCTCGGCGAGAATGGCCGATGCGGCCTCACGCACCACACAGGGCACCGAGGCCGTTTTCGCCAGTTTCTTCTGCTTCACCAGCAGTTCGAGCGCGCGGAAGCGCCGGCCGCCTGCCGGCACCTCGTAGGTACCGGTCACGGCCCCCTCCCCGTTCAGGACAGGGCGCACGTTCAGGCTCTGGAGCAACCCGCGACGTTCGATGTCGCGGGCCAGTTCCTCGATCGACAGGCCGGCCTTCACACGCCGCACGTTGGACTGCGACAGCACCAGCTTGTTGAAGGGAATATCACGGGACGCATTGAGGGTCATTTTCTGGATGGCGCTCGCCATGGCGGGACACTCCGTGACGGACGGGCGGAAGCCTCTCTCCCACCCCTGAATCCGTCACGAAAACCCCACGTCTCTCTTCCTCTCTTCCGGTCCCACCAGACGCCGGATCGCATCCACGGAACCGCGCAGAGACGGCTTTACGGAACGCAGGTCCGTGCCAGCCAACCCGCGAGTCGATACGCACCGCGATAAATTGCGACTATTATAGTCGCGACATCACCAATTTGTGATAGTGCCGACGGCGATAGCCGCACGTGTTCGCGACTATCCCGAAGCCCTCTTCCCTCGCTCCATCTCTTTGTTTCCTTGTACTTTTCTATTCACGCACGTCCCATCCGACATCCACAGTGCCGTCAGAGCCAGACACAGGTCCATGCAGAAAGGACGGGAAGATGGCACGCCAACGCGATACGATAGCTGGCAAGCTGCGGCTCGTTCTCGACGCCTCGGACGCCAACGTGACCCCATTGCGCAGTGGGGCCGATCCGCGGCTGGTCAGTCTGGTCCGGCTTCTGGCCCGTCAGGCCGCACGGGATTTCGTCAACGCTGAAGTGGAGGCCGCGAGGCGACGCGATCTCCAGGATTAGGGAGATGGGATTGTGAAGGTCGCGCTTTATGCCCGCTATTCGTCCGAAAACCAGCGTGACGCCTCGATCGAGGATCAGTTGCGCCTCTGCCGGCTTCACGCCGAAAAACAGGGCTGGACGATCGTCGACAGCTACACCGACCGGGCGATATCTGGCGCCTCCCTGCTCCGCCCCGGCATACAGGAACTGATCCAGGACGCCACGCGCGGGCGCTTCACGATCGTGCTGGCCGAAGCCATGGACCGGCTGTCGCGCGACCAGGAAGATATCGCCGGTCTGTTCAAGCGGATGACCTTCTCCGGCGTGCGGATCATCACCCTCTCCGAGGGCGATGTCACACACCTGCATATCGGCCTCAAGGGCACGATGAACGCCCTGTTCCTCAAGGATCTGGCCGAGAAGGTCCGGCGAGGGCTGCGCGGACGCGTCGAGGACGGCAAGTCCGGCGGTGGCAATTCCTACGGCTATGACGTGGTGCGCCAGTTTGACGCGAAGGGTGAGCGCATTCGCGGCGACCGGACCATCAATGAGGAAGAAGCCCGCACGATCAGACGGATCTTCACCGATTACACGCGCGGAAAATCCTCGCGCACGATCGCGATGGAACTGAACCGGGATGGCGTTCCAGGTCCGCAGGGGCGGGAATGGGGACCATCCACCATTCATGGCAATCGGGAACGCGGCACCGGTATCCTCAACAACGAGATGTATGTCGGGCGCTTGGTCTGGAACCGGTTGCGCTACCTCAAGGATCCCGATACCGGCAAGCGCGTGTCACGCCTGAATCCTGAATCCGAATGGGTGATCCAGGAGGTGCCGGAACTGCGGATCGTCGAGCAGGATCTGTGGGATGCCGTGAAGGCGCGCCAGGCCGAAACAACCTTCAGCCAACCGGAACGGGGAAACGAAGCCCTCAGTGAGCGTCGCCGTCCCCGCCATCTCTTTGCCGGGCTGATCCGCTGCGGCTGCTGTGGCGGTGGCTATAGCATGATCTCGAAGGATCTGCTCGGTTGCTCGACGGCGCGTAACAAGGGCACCTGTGACAACCGACTGAACATTCGCCGCGACGCCCTCGAAGCATCGGTTCTAAGCGGACTGCGGACGCACCTGATGGAACCTGACCTGTTCAAGGAGTTCTGCAACGAGTTCACCCGTGAAGTGAACCGCATGCGCATGGAACTGGGTGCCGACCTTGCAGCGATGCGGAATGAAATTCCTCGCATCGACAGAGAGCTGGATAAGCTCCTGAATCTTATCCTTGCCTCAGATGACATCGAGGCCTCCAAGCGGGTCATGAAGAAAATGACGGTGCTCGAAGCCCGCAAGGAGGAACTGGAACAGAAGGTTGCCAATACCGAGGAGGCGCCTCCCCTTCTCCATCCGAACATGGCGGAAATTTACCAGCAGCGGATCGCGTCTCTCTACGAGAGCCTTCAGGCCGAGGAGACGAAGACCGAGGCGGCCGAACGCCTGCGCACACTCGTCTCGCAGATCACGCTCCAGCCGGCCGACGGCGAACTGGCGATCATCCTGCGCGGTGATCTGGCGGCGATCCTGCAGTTCGCGGCGCACAAGAAAAACGCCACGGTCCATCCGGACAGTGGCGTTCTTGATGCGTTCGTATCGCAAGTATCGTTGGTTGCGGGGAACCGCACACTACGATCCCGGCGAAATGTGGCGAATGGTCATTCGCAAGCGTCGTTGGTTGCGGGGGCCTGCAACCAAAGAAAACTGCTGCTTGTCAGCGGGTTCGTAGAGAGGCTCGCTGCATGACATAATCGATTGATAAACAATCGTTTTTATCAATATTTCGTCTTGCCGTACCTTTGCCGGTCAGGCCGTATCAGTCAGCCAGTCCTCGGTTCGAAGACCATCCACCCGGTGGAATTCCCGAAGATTGCCGGTCACAACAATCAGCCCCCTGCTCCGGGCATGCCCGGCAATCATAAGATCATACGGACCTATGAT
>NZ_BAJW01000098.1 GCF_000613905.1 Acetobacter persici JCM 25330 | reverse complement strand
CCCCCCCCTAACCGCACAGTCAGCCCCGGCGCGGGTGCTGACCAGAGACGGCCATAGGTCCATGCGGTCGTCCTGCCTTACCTTCCCGCCTTAAACCTTAACCTGAAGTTATCACATCTGCTCAGTATGGCCTGTTGACGCATCTGGTCCCGAAACGAAATATACCCTGTACTGGTACACAGCACCTCTGCCGCCACGCCGGGAGACAACATTACCTGCCTGACAGAACACAGGCCTATCCGTATTATGGTCAGGGAACCTATGGTCAAAACTCTTCTGATGCTGCTCTGCGTGACAGCCCTTTCAACCCCTGCTCTCGCACAGAACGCCACCACAGGTGCCGAGATTGCCCCGGACATGCCTGCAAACTTCACGGTCAATACAGACAGATTTGACTTCATCCGCCGCGATGTAATGATCCCCATGCGGGATGGCGTGAAGCTGCATACCGTGATCCTGATCCCCAAAGCCGCGCAGAACGCCCCCATTCTGCTCACGCGCACACCGTATAATGCCACGCGCATGACCTCCAAGGCGGACAGCGGCACCCTCCGCTCCATCCTTCAGGGGTATGACAACATGCCCGACGTGATTGTGGATGGTGGCTATATCCGCGTTGTGCAGGATGTACGGGGCAAATACGGGTCCGAAGGGGACTATGTGATGAACCGCCCGCTACGCGGCCCCCTGAACCCGACCAAAGTGGACCACAGCACAGACACATGGGACACCATTGAATGGCTGGTGCACAACATCCCGCAAAGCAACGGCAAGGTTGGGATTCTTGGTGTGTCCTACGATGGATACACAGCCCTGACGGCACTATTCAACCGCACCCCGCCCTGAAAGTCTCCGTCCCCATGAACCCGATGGTGGATGGCTGGATGGGGGATGACTGGTTCCATAACGGTGCCTTCCGTGAGGAAATGCTGTCCTATATTTACAATCAGGACGCCACCCGGAAAAAATCCGTTATCTGGTGGAGCAACCAGTATGACAATTATGATCTTTTCCTGAACTCCGTTTCCGCCGGGCAACTGGGCAAGGAGCGCGGTATGGAGCAGATCGGCTTCTTCCGGCAAATTCTGGCCCACCCGGCCTATGATAGCTGGTGGCAGCAGCAGGCGCTGGACCGCCTGCTCCCCACGCAGCGCCTCAGCGTTCCAACCCTGCTTGTTCATAGCCTGTGGGATCAGGAAGATAATTATGGAGATATCGCGCTCTATTACGCGCTGAAGCACAAGCAGGCGGATCAGCCGAATCTCTGGCTGGCCATGGGGCCATGGAACCACGGCGGCGAGATCAAGGACGCCAGCACCCTTGGCCCTATCAGGCTCCATTCCGATACCGGCCTGACTTTCCGCCGGACAATCCTTGAACCGTTTCTGGCGCATTATCTGAAAGATGCCTCGATCCCGCTGCCCGGCCGCGTTTCAGCCTATCGCAGCGGGTCAGACACGTGGGAAACACGCAACGCCCTGCCCGAGCAGGACTGCACACAAGACTGCGCAACCCTGCATCTGACGGCACAGCATCAACTTTCCCTGAACGCGTCTGCCAGCACGGCAGGATCTGTCAGTTATCTGGCGGACCCGGCGCATCCTGTGCCCTATGTTCAGCGCCCGGTTATTACCCGTGACGCCCCCGGCTCCGTATGGGATGACTGGCTCTCCACAGACCAGCGTAATGCCGCATCCCGCCCGGACGTGGCCACCTTTACCTCGCCCGTGCTGACAAAACCCATCGCTCTGGACGGCCAGCCTCTGGTGCATCTGACAGCCACCACCACCGGTACGGATGGTGATTTTGTGGTGAAGCTGATTGACGTTTACCCGGATGAAGTGCCGGAACAGCGTGAACTCGGCGGTTACCAGCTTATGGTCAGCAGTGACATTCTGCGGGGCCGCTACCGGAAAAGCTTTGAACACCCGGAGGCCATTCCCGCAGGCAAGCCCCAGCTTTACCAGTTCCGGCTACCGGTCATGAACCACACCTTCCGCCCCGGCCACCGCATTATGGTGCAGGTGCAGTCAAGCTGGTTCCCGCTCTATGACCGCAACCCGCAAACCTATGTCAGTTCCATTTTCACGGCACCGCCAGAGGCTTACAAACCCGCAACGATCACCCTTGATACCGCCGCAAGCTGGCTCACAGTGCATCAGCCTCTCCGGTCACGCCTTAAGGCCCACACCCTTTGACCAGAAGGGCGCAATACATCTCTTGTTTCCCCTTCATGTGTCGCGCTTTCCTTCTGTGGCAGGATTTGTATAAAATAAGTCCTGCTGCATAGATTTTCTTAATTTTGGACAATCCGCCGCTGATCCTCGGACATACCGCACGCCTGCGGGGCATCCAGTGTCAGCAACAGGCGCGTGGTGGGCACGGCCAGCGTGGAAAGGGGTGGAGACCGGTGCTGCACCGCCCCCTCCGGCTGCCAGCCGGGATAGCAGCCGCCTTTGAGCAATGCCACTGCTCCGGCGTCAGCCTGATGCACCGTCGCATGTTCTCCCGCCTCGGCCCGCCGCCACTGCACACCCGGCCCCACATAAGTACACAGCAGCCGCAACACAACATGATCCACATGGAAGCGGCGGCAACTGTCATGCGTAATCCGCTCCAGCCGGAAGCGCACGGCGTCCATCCCGGTTGCCGCGCAATAATGCCGGGCCAGCCCCAGCGCATCGTCCAGCAGCACGCGCGTTTCGGGCGTAAAGGCAGACGCCAGTTCTTCTTCCAGTTGTCCGAGGGCCCTGCTGTCAGAATCAGGGAGGGACCATCATGCAGAAACGCCTGCGCGGCCTGCTCCAGATCACGCGGCAGAGTGCGGTCTGCCAGCGCAATATGGCAGTCCGGCTGCGCAAGAGCCTGAAAAGCGGCATCGGCTGTGGGGTAATGGAAGGGGGCAAGCATGGTCAGCATGGGGTTTCGCTTTAAGTATATGTTATGATATAACGTATCATACAGAGGCCCGGAACCGCAATCCGAAGGAAGACGCATCATGACCACCCTGCTGCCTGTTACCGTCCTCTCCGGCTTTCTGGGGGCCGGAAAAACCACACTCCTCAATCATATTCTCAATAATCGTGAAGGCCGCCGCGTCGCGGTGATTGTGAACGATATGAGCGACGTGAATATTGACGCCGATCTGGTGCGGGGAGGATCGGACCTCTCCCGCACGGACGAAAAACTGGTGGAAATGAGCAACGGCTGCATCTGCTGCACCCTGCGCGATGACCTGCTGACAGAGGTGCGACGGCTGGCGGATGAAGGCCGGTTTGATTACCTGCTGATTGAATCGACCGGCATTGCGGAACCTCTGCCCGTAGCGGCCACCTTCTCCTTCCGGGATGAAGAAGGCCAGAGCCTGCTGGATATCGCCCGTCTGGATACCATGGTGACGGTGGTGGATGCCGTAAACCTGCTCAGGGATTACGCCTCCACCGATTTCCTGAAAGACCGGGGAGAAACCGCTGGCGAGGACGATGACCGTGCTCTGGTGGACCTGCTGGTGGAGCAGATTGAGTTTGCCGATGTTGTTGTCCTGAACAAGACATCCACCGCCACACCGGAACAGCGTGACGCCGCAAAACAGATTATCCGCGCGCTCAACCCCGATGCGGATCTGATTGAAACCGATATGGGCAAGGTGCCGCTGGACCGTGTTCTGAACACGCACCGCTTTGACCACGCCAAAGCAGAACAGCACCCGCTATGGTATAAAGAACTTTACGGGGCCGCCGAACATGTGCCCGAAACGGAAGAATACGGGATACATACCTTTGTCTACCGTGCCCGCCGCCCGTTTATTCCCGAAAAATTCAAGGCTTTTATTGATGCCTCATGGCCCGACGTGGTGCGCGCCAAAGGGCATTTCTGGCTTGCTACCCGGCCGGAATGGGTGGGGGAACTCGGGCAGGCGGGTGCGCTGGTCCGCACACAGGCGATGGGCCTGTGGTGGTGCGTTATCCCTCCCGAGCACTGGCCGGAGGATGAAGACTGGAAAGACATGCTGGTGAACAGGTGGGACCCTGTTTACGGGGACCGCAGGCAGGAAATTGTTTTTATCGGCACAGCGGAGATGGACGAAGCAGCCCTCCGCGCCACGCTGGACGCCTGCCTTGCCCCGCAGGACAAGGAGCGTTTCCGGCCCGAAGCCTATACTGGCCTCGCTGACCCCTTCCCCATCTGGCGGCATCGCCAGCAAGAGGAGGAAGACGCCTATGCCTGAAGCTGATTTTTCCAATGAACGCACCCTGCGCGACGCGATGTGGCGGCGCTACACCGGGGATGACTGGCAGGCGTTTGACCAACTCCCGCCGCTGGTACGGCAGCGCGTGGCGGAGCATGCGTATGATGCATGGTCCGTCAACGTGCTGATGCTGTGGAAGCATTACAAACGCACCTACGGCAACACGCTGCGCGGCCAGCGGGCGTTAATCCGCTATCTGGATTATTGTGAACGGCTGGAGCGGGAAGCCTTTGCCTCCCACTATTCAGACCAGTACGGCACCATGCTCCCGCATGATGCCGCCCATGTCAGTATTTTAAGAGGTCATGCCGCAACCTGAGACTTTTCTAAAAACGCCTCAACCAGCCGGTTCAGCTCCGCCGTTTTTTCAAGCTGCGGCATATGCCCAACCTGTGGAAGCAGGTGCTTGACAACAAAGTCAGGCGTATTTTTTGCGCCGGTTACCGGCAGGATTTCATCCTCTTCGCCCCAGAAGAGCGTGACCGGAATACGGGCCGCATCCAGCACCGGCCGCAGATCAAACGACTGCTGACCATTGCCAAAGCAGGCGGCCTCAATCGCCCGCAGGGCGTCACGCGCGCCGTCCAGACGGCGGACCTTCAGCACGTTATCCGCCATTTTCCGGCCCACGAGGGATTTATCATACACAAGAGCCTGCAAGGCGTTTTGCATATCCCGCGTGCGGTCGGCCTCCACCATATCGTGCAGACCCTGCGCATTCACCTCGCGGCCCAGTCCGGCAGGGGCGATCAGCGTCAGAGAAGCGACTGTATCCGGATAATCCCGCAGCAGCGCCAGCGCAATTGCCCCACCCAGTGAATGGCCCATGATATGCGCACGCGGGACATTCAGCGCCTTCAGCAATTCAGAGACGGCTTCAGCCAGAATGGTAACGGACCCATCCCCCACATCCTTGGACGATGCGCCGTGCCCCGGTAGGTCAAACGTAATAACCCGATGGTGCCGGGCCAGAACATCCTGATTCAGCATCCAGTTGGTCAGATCACCGCCAAAACCGTGGATCAGCAGGAGCGGTACACCATCGCGTCGCCCGGCATCCCGCACGTTCAGGGTGTACTCCCCCGCCGTGACCAGACGCGGTTCCGCACTTGCGGCGTCCGCATCCTCGCCGCCCTCTTCTTCCGTATCGGCTTTGAAGCTGGCAATGAACGCTTCAATCTCGGCGTCGGATGCCTCGGCATCCGCCACAACACCTAGCAGCGCACCAACCGGCAGGGTTTCCCCCGCCTGCGCCACCTGTTTGCGCAGGACGCCAGAGGCCGGACTTTCATACCCGCTGGTGATCTTGCTGGTTTCAATATCCGCCACTTCATCCCCTTCCCGCACCGTATCACCGACGGAAACGGTCCAGGAGGCGAGCTTACCCTCGGTCATGGCCAGACCGAATTTGGGCATGGTCAGGGCTGTCAGTGCATGTGTCATTGTTCAGGCAACCTCAGGCGTTTTCTGCATCATGATGGATTTGACCGCAGCTCGATCTTGTCCGCGTTCGGCATGTAAAGTTTTTCCAGCGGTGTGGAAAACGGCACGGGCGTATGCGGCGGCACAACGCGGCGGATCGGGGCCTTGAGCGCCCCAAACGCCTGCTCGGCCACAAGAGCGGAAATATCACACGCCATGTTACAGCGCGGGCTGGATTCATCAACAATCACAAGGCGGCCCGTATCTTCCACACATTCCAGAATGGTCTGCTCATCCAGCGGGAAGGTGGTGCGCGGGTCCAGCACGGTACAGGAAATACCCTGTTTTGCCAGCCGGTCCGCAGCCTCGTTCGCCATACCCACCATGCGGCCAATGGCCACAATGGTCACATCATTCCCCTCGCGCGTCAGGTTCGCTTCCCCAAACGGGATGGTGTAAGCCTCATCCGGGACTTCTTCCTCATCGTCATACATGACTTTGTTTTCAAGGAAGATCACAGGATCATCATCCCGGATGGCCTCAATCAGCAGACCCTTCGCCTCGTACGGGGAAGAGGGCACAACCACCTTCAGCCCCGGAATATGCGTAAAGAGCGGATAAAGCGCCTGACTATGCTGGGCCGCCGCATTAAAGCCTGCGCCATACATCGCGCGGATCACCAGTGGGGTGCGGGCCTTGCCGCCAAACATATAGCGGAATTTTGCGGCCTGATTCATGATCTGATCAAGACAGCAGCCAACAAAATCCACAAACATCAGTTCCGCCACAGGGCGCAGACCCGTGGCCGCCGCACCGGCTGCGGCCCCAATGTAGGAGGCTTCAGAAATCGGGGTATCCAGCACACGGCTTTCCCCAAATTCGGTCAGCAGGCCCTTGGTTACACCAAGCACCCCGCCCCATGCGTCCTTCACACCGGAAGAACCACCCTGCCCACCGGCAACGTCCTCCCCCATCAGCACAACAGTGGGGTCGCGCCGCATTTCCTGACGCAGCGCTTCATTAATCGCCTGACGAAAGCTTTTCTTGCTCATAGGTCTCTTCCCTTCCGGCTGGTTGCCCACACGGCAGTGCGTGTGGCGTCATCTGAAATGCGTCAGATCTTGACGTAGACATCGGCCAGGAGGTCCGCCTCTTCCGGCCACGGAGCCTGCTTGGCGGCCTGAACGGCGCTTTCCACCTCATCCGCCACGGCGGCGTCAATCTCATCCAGCGCGCTCAGCTCAAGCAGTTTGTCCTGCTCAACGCGTTTGCGGAAACTCTCAAGGCAGTCACGGTTTTTCTTGGCATCGGCCACTTCGTTCGAGGCACGATAGCTCATGGAATCGCCTTCAAAATGCCCGTACCAGCGTTCCAGATGCACATGCAGCATCACCGGCCCCTTGCCGGAGCGGGCGTGGTCAATGGCATCGCGCGCGGCGTCATGCACCGCAAAAAAATCCGAGCCATTACATTCCATATACGGCATGCCAAACCCGGCAGCGCGATCCTTCTGGTTGCCCGCACAGGCGTAGGACGCGCCGGTGGCCTCGCCATAGCCGTTATCTTCAACCACAAACACCGCTGGCAGTTGCCAGACCGTCGCCAGATTGAGGCTTTCCAGCGTCGTGCCTTCGTTGGAGGCGCCATCCCCGTAAAAGGCTACAGCCACGCCGTTATCTTTTAAAACCTTGTGGGAAAGGGCCGCCCCGCAGATCAACGGCGGGCCACCGCCCACAATGCCGTTGGCCCCCAGCATGCCCTTGGAAAGATCGGCGATATGCATGGAGCCGCCCTTCCCCCGGCACACGCCGGATTTGCGGCCATAAATTTCAGCCATCATGCCGCCCACATCAACACCTTTGGCAATACAGTGCCCGTGGCCGCGATGGGTGCTGGCAATGGTATCCTGCTCCGTCAGGTTTGCGCACACCCCCACGGCGGAAGCTTCCTCGCCGCAATAGAGATGCACAAAGCCCGGTATTTCTCCGGTAGCAAATTCACGATGCAGGCGTTCTTCAAACACCCGGATGGTGCGCATGGCGCGGTAGGACCGCAGCAGGGTCTCTTGGGAAATCTGCATAGACCACGTCCTTATTTTTGTTGGTTGTGGCTTCACACGGAAAGCCTCCTACGAACGCAGTTATCCCCGACATCGTTGCACGCTGTCTCCTCACAATCATACACCGCACGCATATGTGAATTTCTGTTTTAGTCATAAACCCCCGCAAACAGCCATTTTCTGACACCCGCAATCCTTCTGCCCCACATTTCCTCTGCATGGGGTATCGCAGCACGCCGGGGCCGGAGTCCTGCACACTCCGCCCCCTCCTCCGCTCTTCCGCTTTTTCAGATTTTCCCTTGATCAGCGCAGCAGAAACCAGCGCTCTCCCAATGCTGGACCCCACGCCATCCCGAGAAATCTTGCACGCCCGCTATTAAGAACATATAGTGAACACTATGAAGCAAAGTCTGTCAGACCGTCTGGCGCTGCTCTCCGATGCCGCCAAATATGATGCGTCCTGCTCCTCCAGCGGCGCGGGCAAGCGCGACTCCGCCGCCACCAAAGGGCTCGGGTCCGTCAGCAACGGTATCTGCCATGCCTTTACCCCGGATGGCCGCTGTATTTCCCTGCTGAAAATCCTGCTGACCAATTTCTGTATTTATGACTGCGCGTACTGCATCAACCGTTCGTCCTCCAACGTGCCGCGTGCGCGCTTTACGCCGGATGAAGTAATCTGGCTGACGCTGGAGTTCTATCGCCGGAACTATATCGAAGGCCTGTTCCTCTCCTCCGGCATCATCCGCTCATCCGATGACACCATGAGCCAGATGGTGCGCGTCGCACGGGAGTTGCGGCAGACGCACAAATTCCGGGGCTATATTCACCTCAAGACCATTCCCAACGCCTCCCCCGCCTTGCTGGCGGAAGCCGGGCTGTATGCGGACAGGCTTTCCATCAACGTGGAAATGCCGACGGAACGCGGACTGGCGGACTACGCTCCGCAAAAACATGCCTCGGAAATCCGCCAGTCCATGGGGGAGATGCGCACGCATATTGATGCCGCGAAAGACCGCACCCTCACCGGCCGGAAAGCCCCGCGTTTTGCCCCCGGCGGCCAGAGCACACAGATGATTGTCGGGGCTGATCAGGCCACCGACCGCGATATCCTGTCCAGCAGTTCCTCGCTTTACACAGGCTATAAGCTGCGGCGCGTCTATTACTCCGCCTTCAGCCCCATTCCCGATGCCTCCGCCATTCTGCCCATCCGGCCGCCACCGCTGCTACGGGAACACCGGCTGTATCAGGCGGACTGGCTTTTCCGTTTCTATGGCTTTCAGTTTGCTGAAATTACCGCCGCCCGCACGGATGGCATGCTGGACCTTGAACTGGACCCCAAACTGGCATGGGCTCTGGCAAACCGCGCTTTGTTCCCCATAGACCTCAACCGCGCGCCCCGGGAAATGCTGCTGCGGGTGCCGGGGCTTGGGGTGCGCTCCGTGCAGGCCATTGTTGCCGCACGCCGCCACAGGCACCTGCGGCTGGAAGACCTTGCAAAGCTGAAAGTCTCCATCCGCAAGATCAAACCGTTTCTCTACACCACCGGCTGGTCCCCCGGCAGGCTGGCGGACCAGCAGAATCTCCGCCAGCTTTTTGTGCCGCAACCCCAGCAACTTGCCCTTTTCTGAACACGTGGTTTCTGCTCATGGCCTACGGTTTTATTCTGGATGATCACACATCCTTTTCCGCATGGCGGCCTCTGGCCCGCCAGTGCTTTCTGGCAGACCGCGCGCCGGAAGAAATTGAATGGCGCTGCGCCTCGGCCGAAACAACGCTGTTTGATACGCCTTTAGTCGCTCCCACCCCAAAAGCGGGCGCACAGCCCCCGGTTTTGCGGAGCAACTGCCTCGCCCTGCTGCGCTCCATTCTGCGCCATGCGGACCAGACACGCTTTGCTCTGGCCTACCGCATCCTCTGGCGCGCGCAGACAGAACCGGCTCTGGCCAGCATCGCGACAGACCCGGACATTGCCCGCGCCCTGTACATGCACAAACAGGTGCGGGAAGATACGCATAAAATGACCGCCTATGTCCGCTTCCGTGAACATGGCGCAGCACAGGCTGGCCGCCGCTCCTTTTATGCGTGGTTTGAACCGGACCATTACGTTCTGCCAGTGTGGCCCCGTTTTTTTCAAAACGGTTTGTGGATATGGACTGGGTGATCCTCACACCCAAAGGCTCACTGGCCTGGAATGGGGAGACCTGCGCCTTCAGCCCACGCCCTGCGCCAAGCCCAGATTGTCAGATGATATCGAGCAGCTCTGGCAGACCTATTACGTTTCCACCTTCAACCCGGCGCGCATCAAGACCAAAGCCATGCTGTCTGAAATGCCGCGTAAATACTGGAAAAACCTGCCAGAAACCCAGCTTATTCCGCAAATGCTGGCCAACGCCCCGGCCCGCGTTGCGGCGATGGCCGCACAGCAGC
>NZ_BAJW01000099.1 GCF_000613905.1 Acetobacter persici JCM 25330 | reverse complement strand
TGGCTTCTTTTTATATTCGCTCCTGTAAAATTTTATCCCCAACCGAACGCTCCGCTTCTCCCTCTGATCTGCCTGGCCGCTTAGTCGAATAGGAGCAGACAGGCGGCAGTCGCCTCATTTCCGAATATAAATCGGAATTTTCATTGTCTGAAAAGAAGACATATGCATGCTGCAGGACAAATTAGTGGGGAACAGGAAAACCAACTGGATAATAATTTTCCCTTATGAAGATACTCCAATCAATCTCCCACTTTTTTTCAATGCGTCAATCCAATCACGACCCAGCATACTTGGAACCAAACTAGTCTCTTTAATCCAATTTGCAGTTTCTGGGCTAAATCGTCTACAGAAAAGAACAATATGATCAAATTCATATTGTAAATTCATTTTCACTATCGGGTCTAGATGTGCACATTTGTTTCTTAATTTAATGATACGTTCCAATTCTAAATAAACATCTTTTCTGTTTGTACGCCCTCGCTTATCAAACACAGAATGAAAGCACTTTCTCCAATATGGATGACTATTAGAATTGTCGTAGCCCGGCCCTAACAAGGATAGCCAAAATCCAAATGACAATTCAGATATTATCCCACCGGGGGTAACTCCTTTACTTCGTCTATCGGTAATACGTATTGCTTCTTCTATTGAGTCTCTACTATTTCCGATTATATTTTTTGACACATTCCATTTGTTATTTTCAAAACTTCCCCACCAATATTCTGAACCTAGATAAGTGGACATCGCAGAATGCATATGATTACGAATGCTTAATTCTAATAATTGTAGACTTGCCAAAAACGCTGATGACAATGCGGAATTCCATTCATGCAAAAAAACAGCATGAGTATCATCTGCAGGAACTGGACATTTAATTCGAGATCGCCACGAGGTGAGTGCTGAATCATTTGCTAGGATTTTCCAATAATCTATTCTCTCACGAGATAGAATTTTTTCGAACTCCACGAGCTCTGCCAGAGAAAAACACTTTTTCACGATTTTCTCCTCGAAAGAAGTTGAAAAAATTAAGGAATGCTCTAGATTGCCGATGTGGCCCCGGTTCACCTCTGCTTACATGTGTCCGGGGCTCCGCATCTCCAAAGCTAAGTGTTATTCGAAAGCACTGCGTCTAATTTCGTAGTTAGACCTAATCCAGAGGTCGAATTTATTTAGCATAGTTGGATTCTCTTCTATGTTGGCTTCCACGGTAGATATAAACCATTTATTATTCTCAGGATCTAACTTTTTGAAATGAATGCAAATTGTGTTATTATCAATTTTATCAAATGAAATAAAGTTTCTTCTTACCAAGTGAACTTCAGGTTTATGATTTTTGACAATTATAAGAGATCCAAAATCATAATCATCTGAAAATTTCAGAAATTTTTCCTTATGTTCCAACGCAAATATTATCGAATTTTCTACGAATTTATTTAGAGACATACCTGTCAATCTTGAAAATTCGGTTGCGGCTTCATGTAGATCTGGGTGGGTTCGAATTTGGAATTTTCCTGAAGATGTCGGCGTAACCATGTCAGCCCCCTTAACCTAAAACAAACCTCTCTTCTGAGTGCACTCATAAATGAGTTCACTCTACTATGTAAAGAAAAATGTTTGAAAATATGGAAGAATGATGATGGCTGCTTTGTTCGCTTGTCGCCCGAACATCCGACTGCCCGCTCCCCCCCATAACTGTCATTCCAAAGGCCGCGGAGGATCGACACAAGCAAGCATGGCATCCAACAAAGACTTCTGAAGCCGCAGAGCGGCGCTGACAGGCGCACTCATCCACTGGACGTGTCCCGGTTTAGTTCCGGACCTTTAAGACCGAAGATGGTCATGAAGGAGACGTGGAATGGGACGAGTTTATAAAGCTGGAGGGTTCGAAAAACCTCTTGGTTTTGAGGCCCTCTCTGTGATTCTATTTTTCCGGTTTTTATTGGAAGAGTGGTGACATGAAACAGCCCGGTTTCTTTGATGTTGAAGAGCGGCTTTCTCGTTTGAGCGGGCTTGGTGATCAGCTCGAAGCCTTTTCCCGGACTGTGAATTTCGAAGCATTTCGTCCTGATCTGGATAAAGCGCTGGCCTATGCAGACGGCAGCAAAGGCGGTCGTCCGCCGTTTGATCCGGTGCTGATGTTCAAAATCCTGGTCATCCAGACGCTGAACAATCTGTCCGATGAACGGACGGAATACCTGATCAATGACCGTCTCTCCTTCATGCGCTTTTTAGGCCTGGGGCTGTCCGACCGTGTGCCTGATGCCAAAACCATCTGGCTGTTCAGGGAACGTCTGACACAGGCGGGAGCAATTGATATTTTGTTCAACCGCTTTGATGCGACCCTGCGTAACGCTGGTTATCTGCCGATGTCAGGCCAGATCCTGGATGCCACGCTGGTAGCTGCTCCGAAGCAGCGCAATACCAACGATGAAAAGACTGATCTGCGGGAAGGACGGATCCCACAGGACTGGCAGGATAAACCGGCAAAGCTGTCCCACAAGGACAGGCATGCACGCTGGACCCTGAAATTCACGAAAGCGAAGCGACAGGAAGACGGGAGTATGCCCGCAACGGATCTGGCCATCCCATTTTTTGGTTACAAGTCGCACATCTCCATCGATCGGAAATTTCGGCTGATCCGCAAATGGAAGACGACAGATGCCGCCGCCAGTGACGGCGCGCGATTGAGAGAGGGCCTGCTTGATAAAAGCAATACAGCCTCAACGGTCTGGGCAGACACAGCCTACCGCTCAAAAGCCAATGAGGACTTCATGGAAAAGCAGGGCTTTGTCTCCAAGGTTCACAGGAAAAAGCCGCGTCTCAGGCCGATGTCCCGCCATATCCAGAGATCCAACACAGGGAAGTCGGTGATCAGATCTCGCGTTGAGCATGTCTTTGCCGATCAGAAATCACAGACGGGACTGTTCGTCCGAACCGTAGGCTTAACGCGGGCCATCATGAGGATCGGGCTGGCCAATATCGTCTATAATATGCGCCGCTTTCTCCTACTGGAGCGGATTAACGCCGCCGCGTAGCAATCCAGAGTATGAGACCTTCACTCTGCTCAAAACGCAGAGTGAAAATCAGGACCAGCAACCAGAAATCAGGCGCAAGGGTAAATCAATCAAGGGTTCTTCGAACCCTCCATCTTCGGTCTTAAAGGTCCGGAACTAAACCGGGACACGTCCACTTTATGATAATAGACTTTAATAGCCAGATGCTCCGCCACCTGCATGCCGCCTGTCAAATCCTCCATAAAAGCGACCATTCAGTTTACCACCAAGCTGAGGTCCGCCGCGAATAATGCCTTCCGCAGATCCCCAAGGCTGATGAAAAGTAAACTGGTATCCTTCAAGTTCCAATGCTTCCAGCACATCGCTCCGAAGCACACCGGGTTCCAGTTCCACGGGTTCCGGCTCCCATTGTTCGTGAATACGTGGCATGTCTACTGCTTGCTGGATATCCAGACCATAATCCACAGCACCGAGAATCGCCGCTAGAGTAATAGTGGGAATACGGGACCCTCCAGGGCTACCGATTACCATAACCGCCTGTCCATTCCTGGAAAGAATAGTGGGAGACATGGAAGAAAGAGGGGTCTTGCCGGGCGCAATGGCGTTAGCTTGCTGCCGACAAGACCAAACATGTTCGGAACACCGGGGGCGGATGAAAAATCATCCATTTCGTCATTCAGGAAGTATCCAGCCTTTCCTGCCATGACTTTCGCGCCAAACCACCCATTCAACGTATAGGTGACCGCGACAGCATAACCTGATTTATCCATGACGGAAAAATGCGTTGTTTCAGGCTTTTCAGGCTCAGCTTGCCCGACAGCAAGGGAGGCGGACGGAACAGCCCGGTTTTCCGGAATAGCTGCCCGGATAGCATTCGCATAAGAAGGATCTATCAGTTTTTCTACCGGATTTTTTACAAAATCAGGATCTCCAAGATCGCGCCGGTCAGAATAAGTATGTCTCATAGCTTCTACCTCCTGATGGACGGAACTGACGCTATAAAGGCCTTCCTTCTTCAAATCATACCCGGAAAGAATGTTGAGCATTTCACACAAGGCTACGCCGCCGCCGCTGGGGGGAGGAGCCGTATCAATCTGATAGCCGCGATACGAACAGGTAACAGGAGACAGAACACGAGGTTTATAGGAGGCAAGATCCTTCAGTGTCAGAAGTCCACCTCCTCCCTGAGACACACGAACTGTCTCCTGTGCAATATCACCATGATAAAAAACCTCAGGCCCCTGATCGGCAATTTTTTGCAAAGTTGTAGCCAGGTCAGACTGTATCAGCCTTTCCCCTTCTTTATAGGTTGAACCATCTGATTTTAGAAATATTGTGGATGCGTAAAGATCATCTCTGAAAATATTTGTTGATGTTGCAAGAAGATGAACATCATTTTCCTGAAGAATATAACCATTCTTCGCCAGTTCAATGGCAGGCGCCATAACCTGTTGGCGCGTCATACTGCCCCATGTCTTTAAAGCCAGTTCCAGTCCGGCAACCGTCCCCGGTACAGCGACAGATTTCCAGCCTTTGGTTGAAAGACCGGGGATAACATGCCCGTCTTTGTCACGGTACATATCCTCCTTTGCAGCAAGAGGGGCATGTTCCCGAAAATCTATGAACACACTTTTTCCATCCGGCGTTCTGAGGGTCATGAACCCTCCACCGCCAATATTGCCAGCAGCGGGATAAACAACAGCGAGGGCATAGCCAACCGCAACAGCCGCATCCACCGCATTTCCGCCTTCTTTAAGAACACGAACTCCAGCATCAGAGGCCAGTTTCTGGGCGCTGACAACCATGCCGTGTTCACCCATAGCAGGGGGCAGTCTGGCCAGTCTGATCCGCGCCCCCTGAAAATCAAGCGCATTTTCTGCGGTGGATGCTGCATGGACTGGTGCGGCAAGACCTGTGCCAGTCAGCATCAGCAGGGAAAAGCACACGAAAGAACGAAAATTTCTAGAAAAAATCATAGAAACTCCTAAAAAAACTTATGGGGTTACGTCAGGGACGACATAAGTATTATTGTTGCGATCGATATCCGGAATGATGTGATCAGGGTCCAGTGTGATTGAGCGAAGTTTACTCTTACCAGGAAGAGTGATGCTCGCTTCACTGCCGTTGCTCCATGTTTCCCATGGCAGGACAAGGCGCGATGTTGAACCATCAGCCCATTGAGCCTGCATCACGACAGGTAGTGGCAGTGCTCCCAGATTACGAATTGTCACTTTCATGCCGTCCTGAACTGATTTTCCGGCCGGAGCAGCCCCTATAACAGCATAGTCTGATGACCAGTTTTCAAAATACCAGCTACGCCAGAACCACGAGAGGTCTTCTCCTGCATCACTATTCATCAGACGGAAAAAATCCGATGGCGTCGGGTGTTTCCATGCCCAACTTGCAATATAGTGTCGGAAAGCCTGATCAAACCGCTCCGGCCCCAGAATCTGGCTTCTCAGCAATTCCAGCCCATAGGCCGCTTTGAAATAAGGAATGGCGTGCCGGTTTCCCTGGGCTGGAATATTGGACGCTGTCATAATGGGCTTATAAACAGGGTCTTTAAGAATTTTAATAATATCGTCGGCCGGTTTCCCTGTATCCGGAGCGTATTCACCATCATGTTTGGGGGCAAACTCCCCTTTATTGAAATGTAATGATGCAAGAGAATCTATAAAAGTATTGAAGCCCTCATCCATGAACCCATGCCGGCGCTCATTGGAGCCAACAATCATGGGAAACCATGTATGACCGAGTTCATGCGTCGTGATCCAGAACAGCTTGGCATCCCGGTCCTGCATGCCGTCGAAAACGATGGCAGGATATTCCATTCCAGCACCATGACCACCAACATTGATGGCATTAGGCCAAGGGTAGGGAAACCATTCGTGAGAGAAATACTCAATGGCGTGCTTTACATATTCTGTGGAGCGGTCCCATGCCTGCGAGCCAATGGCTTCAACCGGATAGACTGACATGGCCAGTCGTGTTTCCAGAGGTCTGCCCGGCGCTGGTGTAAGAGGCGGCAGATTTAGTCGTGCAGCGTCCCATAGAAGGGCTGGTGAGGCAACAAAAGCAACGTCTCGTGTTTTATCCATATAAAAATGCCATGAACGGACGCCATGAGACGGCGTGTTGTGTAATGCTTCCACATCCTGCTCTGTTCTGATCAGAACGCGCTGGTCACTTTTTCGGGCTTCAGCAATACGTTTGCGCTCCTCTACTGACAGAACCTCACCGCCATTGAGTAATGCTCCTGAACCGGCGACAAGCCAACCAGCCGGGACGCTGACAGTGTAATCAAAGCTACCGTAATCAAGATAAAACTCTCCACCAAGATACGGTAGAGTATCCCATCCTTTGATATCATCAAAAACGGCCATCCTGGGATAAAACTGTGCAATTTCGTAAATATCGCCGTTTTTTGAAGGCGTTACGGCTGTACGGCCTCCCCACGGACCGGGAACCGTGTAATGCCATTTAATCTGAAAAGAAATCTGCCCATTTTTACCCAGCGGTCGAGGAAGAGTCAGACACATCCGGGTGTCTGAAATCAGTGGCCTGAGATGTGTGCCATCCTGAAGAGTAACATCAGTAATTTCCATTCCATCTGTGTGCTGCGGAAAATGCCAAGATGAGCCAAAAGCCGCGCGACTGTCACTACGGTACATATTCTGGTCAAGATGTAGCCAAAGCACCGGAAGTACACTAGGGCTATTATTATGATATATAACTGTTTCCACACCCGTAAGTATATGGGTCGCAGCCTCTATAGAAACTGCGATTTTGTAATCTGCTCGATTGGTCCAGGCCATGGGACCGGGTGTTCCGTCTCCTGAATGATACGCGTTAACCGGCGTTGGCAGATTAAGCGGTGCAAAAACAACATCAGGAGACTGTTGCCCCTTCGCTTCCCCTGTGCAGGGAAAGAGAAAGGGGACACTAGCCAAAAAGAGAAGACCTAAAATTTTTTGATACACAAATAATCTCTTCTATGTTTCTGGTTATCACGATCTTCTGGATTTTACGGAACAGTCTTCAGAAGGAAGCGTCCAGTCGCGCGTAGTAATAGGCTCCAACCATTGATAGGGCGGACGAAGAGTCATAAATTTTGGGGCCAAGATAATTGTTTACTGGATCAACGTGCCGCGGGCGCATGTTGAAGATATTATTTGCCCCGATCGCAAGATGAAACTGGCGGTTAAAACGGTAACCAACTTCTAGATCCGTTGTCCATACAGGTGTATTTACAAACTGCTTAAACTCTGTCGTGGAATACCGAACAGAGGAAGGGGCTAAGTCTAGATACGAAAGCATAGTTTTTGTAGAGCCATATCGTGTTTCACGAATATTGATGTCCCATTTATCTACAGACCAATGCGCATCAAGAATAATCTTAGACCGCGGAACTGCCATAAGACCCGCAACGGTTGAAGCACTTGCGATAGCATTTCCTGCTGTATTCGTATTGAGATGATGCACTGTCGTACGGTTCAGATTGAGCAGCATACTTAAGTCTAGAATACCCCATTGTTCCATACGCAGGCGGTAATCACTTTGAATATCCAGTCCTTGCGTGCGTGTGCTGGCAGAATTTGCGTAGTAATATGCTTTAATATCTCTTGAATCGATTGTGCCACCCGTTGGCAGATTTACACCTGCACTGGAAATTGCGTCTATGGCGGTGTCGCCCGCCACACTCATGGAACTTGTTATTCTGTCACGGATATTGATCTGATAGACATCTGCTGTGATATGAAAGTTATCGACTGGTTCAAGCACTATACCAGCCGATTCACTCGTGGAGCGTTCGGGCTTGAGGCGGTTCGCTCCAATGCTTTTGGCAGACTCACTGTTTGCAGCCAGAACACCGGACGCTCCTGTCGGAGAAACATTCACGGAACTATAATGTTCTTCCGCCAATGTTGGAGCCCGAAAACCGTTATTGATGTCTGCACGTACAGCAATACGTTTAGTAATATTGTAACGTGTTGTGATTTTACCAGTTTCAGTGTCTCCTGCATCTGTATAATGCTCAAACCGACCGGAAAAATCGAGCTCCCACTTCTTCAGGGGATGGAAATCACCGTCAACATAGCCTGCCCACACGTTACGTTGCCAGTTGCCTGCAAGTGCTGGCGTAATACCTGCGTAGCCTGATGTACCGCCATACAGATAAGATGCCGGATTGCCAGCACCCACATGATACATTTCGAGCCGATGTTCAGCACCCATTGCCAAAGTCATTGGAACAACATGGCCAATATTAAAATTACGACGCATGTCAAAATTACTGGTCCACTGGGACATGCGGTACCGTTCAGCATTCATTATGGTAGGAGAAGAGCCATAAACTGCTGCATAATTGGAATTGTAGGTATTTTTTACGCCGATATCATCCTGATCCTGACCGTATAATGTACTCAGATCCCAGTCGAACCCGAGAAAGTTGTCGCCTTTGAGGCCAGTATTAGCTTGAAAGAAATTTTCGTTGTTCGTTTCAAGAGGAGAAAAGCCATACGGATAAATCTCTGGCAATGTGGAAGGGGTTCGATAGTTCTGGTAGCTTTCGGCGTAGCGGTGCGCATAAGTAATCAAACCATAGGCTTGCATATGCTCGGTAATGGGCTTTGCCCAATCAATTGCCAGAGATTCCCGAGTTTCTTCAGGGGTACTTTCCACTTTATTGGAATCTGACGGCCAGTTTGACGACGGCGTCCAGCGGTGATCCCGTGCTGCTTTTTGACTGACCACAAAATGGTCTGAATGGTAGATCAGTCCGCTCAAGTGAATATGACCATCCTGCCCGAGCTTCATGCCGCCGTCCGCACCGACCTGGTACTGCCAGCCATCCCCGTTATAGGCATTTGCTCCGGTCTGAGCATAAGTGTGCAAGCCATGATTGGACTTTTTCGTGATGATGTTGATGACGCCAGCAATCGCATCTGATCCATACATCGCTGCAGCACCGCCACGCAGGACTTCCATGTGGTCAACAGCGTTCATAGGGATCATATTCAGATCAACTGGAGAAGACCCTCCGACCATATTGGCTGTTGTATTGCGGCGTTTACCATCTACCAGTACAAGTACTTCGTTGGGAGCCAATCCTCGCATTCTGATGGATGACGTCAGAGCTCCTGTGTCATTACCAAGGGCGTTAACAGTAATTGACGGGTCAATGCGCGCAAGAGCATCAGCAAGATTAAGTTGTCCGGTTTGCTGTAATTGTTGCGCCGAAAAGACAGTAATTGGTGTCGCACTATCACGCGCTTTTTTATTGCTTTGATGTGTTCCTGTTACGATAACAGACTCATCATTCTGCTTTCCACCAGAAAAACTCAGTTCACCAGCTTTTTTATGAAGACTCTTATTAGTATTTTTTCCGGAAGAAATTTACTCGGGTGCTTCAACGGATAAGTATCACGGTCTTGCCCACCAGATACAGGGATAGTTTCTGCAAAACTATAATTTGACGTTAACAGAATTATAAAATAAAAATAAGCTATCTTCTTAATATAATCTATTTTATTATCTGTTCTTGTAATATTTTTTTTCATTTTTTCGCACCTTATTTCCTTAAAGTATTACAGACATGAAAGACACAATATCTCTCATGCCCTACCCCCTCAAACTTCGGGTTTAAGCGTGGGGTGAGTATTGGGGTAAATCTGCTCGACCGCGGGCTGCCCTTTTCCGGGTTTTTTCATACCAAATGCATTAACCGGCTGAGCTCTGTTTACCCACAAAGCATAATACAAATGGTCTGAGCGCGGATCATCCGTATTGGGATGAATAAGAATTGTCAGATCCAGGTTATTTAACTGCAACCACGGCACGATCACTGGTAATTGCTCATTACTAAAACCAAAATAAAAAGAGGGTGTAACATGCGGTCCAACTGGCTTTGTATTCCAGTGCCCCATTTCAACTCTGAACCGTTCAGCCGACCATTTTCTGAGCAGAGCTGCTTTCTGATAATTATCTTCATTAAAGTAAATATGAGCATGGTAGCTTTTGATATCTGTATAAGGTCGCGGCTTTGACGGAAGAGGGTCTTCATTCGGTCGGAAGCCCGGTGGGCGG
>NZ_BAJW01000100.1 GCF_000613905.1 Acetobacter persici JCM 25330 | reverse complement strand
TGCCTCTGCCTCTGCCTCTGCCTCTGCCTCTGCCTCTGCCTCTGCCTCTGCCTCTGCCTCTGCCTCTGCATTTCAGGGGCTATCCGGCTTGATTCAGGACGTTAGATGCAAGCCCGCGTATCGGTTTCTTTCGAGCAGGAAGGGTGAGCATTTCGGACTGCGTCGCGATAAGCATGAACAGAATTCATGGTTCAATGAAATCAAATCATTTTTATTCAATGGCGGGCTCAGGCATACATCCCGCACCGTTCCTAACATGACGACATGAAAAAAATTACAGGCTGAAAAACCAGAAGGACGCTGGAATATCCCAGCCCGTCTTCCAAGAAAGTCTGATTTTCCGGGTAATGAAGGCAAGATATCGCGATGATTACAGAGTCCAGCTTCAGTATTAAACGCGTTCGTTTTGATGAGGCTTATCATCCGCTCGATAAAACCCGCCTCACAACCAATTTTGCTAATCTGGCGCGCGGGGAAAGTCGTCAGGAAAACCTGCGGAATGTTCTTGGCATGATTGATCATCGTTTCAATGCCCTTGCTTGCTGGGATAATCCCAAAGGAAACCGCTACGCCGTTCAGCTTGATATTATTTCTGTTGAAATGGCTGTTGAAAACGCAGGGGGCCGTGACCTCTTCCCGCTGATCGAAGTCCTGAACACGACAATTCTTGATAAAAAGGAAGGCAAACATATTGCCGGGATTGTCGGGAACAATTTCTCCTCTTATGTGCGGGATTATGATTTCAGCGTCCTCTTGCCAGAGCATAACAAAGGCAAAGCGGATTTCAGCACGCCGAAGCATTTTGGAGATCTACATGGAAACCTGTTTAAGTTTTTCATAAACTCTTCTGCATATAAAGAAAACTTTAGAAAACTTCCGGTCATATGCCTGAGCGTTTCAACCAACAAAACTTACCACCGCACTGAAAATGTTCATCCTGTGCTGGGGGTTGAATATCAGCAGCCTGATTTTTCGTTAACGGACCAGTATTTCGGAAAAATGGGCATGCAGGTTCGGTATTTTATGCCGTCCGGCAGCGTCGCACCGCTGGCGTTCTATTTTTTGGTGATCTGCTGTCAGACTATACCCCTCTGGAACTGATCAGCACAATCAGCACAATGGAAGCATTCCAGAAAATCTATCGTCCTGAAATTTACAACGCCAATGCGGCAGCCCCGAAAGACTATCAGCCCAGCCTGCGGCATCAGGACTATTCCCTCACGTGCATTGTGTATGACCGTGAGGAACGGAGCCAACTGGCTATTGCACAGGGTCAGTTTACAGAAGAGCACTTTATCAACCCTTACCATGCGCGCCTTGCGGAATGGTCCGCCAGTTTTGTGGCCTGATCCGTCAAAAACACGCAGTTCTTAAAAATAAGGTCTTACTCTTATGAAAATACTTTTACCCACGTCCACGGCAGGCAGCTTGCCCAAACCCTCATGGCTGGCGCAGGCGGAAACGCTCTGGTCACCTTGGAAATTGCAGGGAGAGGCTCTGGCAGAAGGCAAGCAGGACGCGCTGCGTCTGTCTCTGGATGATCAGGATCGGGCCGGGATTGATATTGTCAGTGATGGTGAGCAGACGCGCCAGCATTTCGTCACGACCTTTATTGAGCATCTTGGCGGCGTGGATTTTGAAGATCGTCAGACAGTCCGGATCAGAAACCGCTATGATGCCAGTGTCCCGACCGTCGTCGGTGCTGTCACGCGGGAAAAGCCTGTTTTTGTTGATGATGCCCGTTTCCTACGCACGCTAACAAAAAACCGATCAAATGGGCGCTCCCCGGCCCCATGACCATGATTGATACGCTCTATGACAATCACTATAAAAGTCGGGAAAAGCTGGCATGGGAATTCGCCAAAATCCTGAATCAGGAAGCCAGAGAACTGGAAGCCGCTGGTGTAGACATTATCCAGTTTGATGAACCCGCCTTTAACGTCTTTTTTGATGAAGTGAATGACTGGGGGATCGCAACGCTGGAAAAGGCGATTGAGGGCCTTAAATGTGAAACAGCCGTGCATATCTGCTACGGTTACGGCATTAAGGCCAATATCGACTGGAAAAACTCCCTCGGCTCGGAATGGCGGCAGTATGAAGAAATTTTCCCAAAACTTCAGAAATCACATATCGATCTGATTTCACTGGAATGTCAGAACTCCCGTGTGCCGATGGATCTGATTGAACTGATTCGCGGGAAAAAGGTCATGGTCGGTGCCATTGACGTTGCAACCCGCACTCTTGAAACTCCCGAAGAGGTTGCCAGCACTCTGCGCAAAGCTCTTCAGTTTGTGGATGCCGACAAACTTTACCCCTGCACCAACTGTGGCATGGCACCGCTGCCGCGTCCTGTCGCCAGAGGTAAGCTGAACGCATTAACGGCAGGGGCCGAAATTGTCCGGAAAGAACTTTTGGCCTGAAATTAGCGAAAGAGGCGCCTGCACCGCGCCCGTTGGAGCAGATATCCGCGTTATCAGACGCTTTTGTAAAAATGATCAGGAGTGATATGTTTTCCTGATTCTATAAAAATTCTGCATTAACGGGGTGGACTATGGACGTCCTTGAGCGAAGTCATCTGAAAATCATTCAGGAAGTCGCGCGTGAAGGGTCCTTAACGGCTGCTGGCACGCGTCTGAATCTCACCCAGCCCGCCCTCAGCCATGCCATCCGGAAAATTGAAACCCGGCTTGGCGTGAAAATCTGGCGGCGGGAAGGGCGCTCTCTCGTGCTGACGCAGGCGGGAATATGGTTGCTGGCACTGGCCAACCGGCTGCTTCCACAGTTTGAACTGGCGGAAACTCGGCTGGAGCAGTTTGCAAATGGGGAGCGTGGTACGCTGCGGATCGGCATGGAGTGCCACCCCTGCTACCAGTGGCTTCTTAAAATCGTGTCGCCCTATCTGGACCGCTGGCCAAAGGTCGATGTCGATGTGCGGCAGAAGTTTCAGTTTGGTGGAATTGGGGCCCTGTTCAGCAATGAAGTTGATATTCTGGTCACACCTGATCCGCTTTATAAACCGGAACTCAAATTTACGCCGGTGTTTGATTATGAACTGGTCCTGGTCGTCGGGCCGGAGCACCCTCTGCGGGGGCAGACATATGTTGTGCCGGAACAGCTTGCCGGTGAGACCCTGATTACGTACCCCGTCCCCTCAGAACGTCTTGATATCTACACCCAGTTTCTGCAACCGGCAGGGATCGCACCACGGCAGCAGAAGCAGATAGAAACGACGGATATCATGCTGGTCATGGTCGCGCATGGCCGGGGCGTTGCCGCACTTCCCGGCTGGCTGGTGGAGGAATATGCCGCACGGTTTGACCTTTATCCCGTAAAGCTGGGGAAAAACGGGATCATGAAGCAGATTTTCCTCGGCTGCCGTGAAACGGATGAGGAAATCCAGTATTTGCAGAATTTCATAGACTTCGCAGCCTCACCGTTTCTGACAGAGTCTCGTGCTGAAATGACCTGAACGCGCGGCTAGCCGTATGCGTGAAGCTTTTCTTTTGATCTGCTGTAAAAAGCTGAGTTGTTCATAAAAATTACTAGGGTTGTCCCGGAAAACCTGATTATTCTGCGGGCCGGGCAGGGTGTGCTCATACCCGGCCTACATTGCCAATTGTCCTTTGCGACATAAAAAAAGGCGCGGCCCCCGTAAGGTCCGCGCCTTTTTTAAAACCCGACTGGCAGAGGCTTATTTCTGCACAGCCCAGCCTGTTTCACGCAGGCGGAAAGCCAGCAGGATCGCCACGACAATGCCGATTACCAGCGGCAGGAAGGCCCGATGGAAAACTTCCATGGAATCCCCGCCGCCGCCCATCAGGCTGAGACCATGGGGGAGAGAACACCCGTCGTGCCAAACACGAGGAAGTTCATCACGCCCGCAGCGGTACCCTTCACTTCCGGCGGATTGACTTCCTTCATGGAGGAGAAGGGGATCATCGCAGCACCCGAGGCAATCCCCATAACCAGCGCTACAGAATAGCGGGGCATTACGCCAACCGGCACATACAGCGCACACAGGGCGGCTGCCAGCAGCACAAACGCGCCGCCAATCAGCACCGGTTTGCGGCGGCCAATCTTGTCAGAAATCCAGCCCAGCAGCGGGCAGCCAATCACCCAGCCAATCGGCACCATGGAGACGTCAGACGCCGCAAACGCCATGGAGACATGCTCACCCTTGTTGAGCATGGAAGCCCCCCACCCCAGTGCGCCAATGGTTGTCGGCACAAACAGCAGCCCACCGATAATCCCGGCATACCAGCTCTGCGGGTTTCCAAAGATGATCTTGAACGGCTTGAGCAGGTTTTCTGCGGAGAGATGCCCGTGGTGGGCGGAGCTGTCCCCGGAATCACGCGGCATGACAAACCATGTGGCAATGGCCAGACAGACGCCAATCACCCCAAAGCCCAGCCACACGGTCTGCCAGGGCAGATGGAAGGACCCGGCAGGGTCAATCAGAATACGGGTGGGCTTGGAGCCAAACGCGGCCCCGGCCATACCAAGGCACTGTGTTAGCCCCACAAACAGGGCCAGTGTGCGGGCGGGCAGATAACGCGCGGCGACGTAGGAGGACCCCACAAACGCGCAGATGGCGCCCAGAGCCTGAATAACATACCCGCCAATCCCTGCGGCCATGCTGCCCTGTGCAAAAATCAGGCAGCCGACACTGGTCACGGCAATCCCCACCGGCATGGTGGCATGCGCGCCATAGCGGTCAAGCAGCACGCCTACGGCCAGAGCAGCCAGTGCGTAAACAATGTAATAGGAGGCAATCATCAGCCCAGATGGCTGTTGCCCCACGCCTGCGTCAGCTCATCCTGCATAATGCCGGGAGCTGAGCGGATGGCATACTGATAGAAGTAGAACAGGGCGCAAAGAAACCACGCCAGCACATAAAGCGGCTGTATTTTCTGCGGCTGGCCTGCCGGCGCGCTTTGCGGCTGCGGGGCGGCGCTGGGTGTGTTGGAAGCCGACATTAAAAATCGCTTTTCAAAAAGGTGCAGGCTGTGCCCGTGCGTTGGCGGGGCACAGCCGTGCAGGTTGACTTATTTTGCAGGCGGACGGCCGTTTGCCGTGGCCACATGGCGGCCCCAGGAAATCAGCTCGGACGTGCAGTCATCACGCGGGATCACACATTCAATCAGCGTCGGGCCTTCCTTGTTGTCCAGCGCGACCTTTACGGCATCTGCCAGTTCACCCGCCGTTTTGGCGCGTAGACCAATGCCTTTGCCATCTTCAGCGTTAAATGCGCTGATGATGCCTGCGTAATCCCAGTTCTTGATGTTGTTGTACGGACCATCATGAATTTCAACTTCAATGGTGTAGCCCGCATTGTTGATCAGGAAGATGATTACCGGCAGTTTGCGGCGGATCATCTGGCCACTTCCTGCGCTGTTAGCTGGAAGGAGCCATCACCCACCATCAGAATGGTGCGGCGTTCCGGAGCCCCCACAGCGTACCCAAAGGCGGCCGGGACAGACCAGCCAATATGGCCCCACTGCATTTCCAGTTCTACACGCGCACCGCGCGGCAGTTTGGTGCGCATCACGTTAAACCAGCTATCCCCCGTTTCACCAAGAATGGTGGTGTCGGGCGTGACAAGGCTCTGCAACGTCTGCTGGATGTCAGCGCGGGTCAGCGTATCATCCCCGGTGCCGGTGGTTTCAACCGTTTTACCGGTATGCACACGCTTGTACTGGACCAGCGTGGAATCTTTCTTCGGCTTGTTCTGGAAGTAGTCTGCCAGACCTTCCAGCAGTTCCTTCAGATGGATGTTGTCGAAGGAGTAGCCGTGCAGTTTGGTGATGTTCTTGTCCAGAACAGCCACGTTCGGACCCTGCGGCCATGCCGTCCAGCCTTCGGTGGAGTAATCGTTAAAGATGGGGGCCAGCGCAATAATGCTGTCTGTCCAGTTGAAGATTTCATTCACACCCGGTGTGGAGGCGCTGCCCCAGTAGGTGCCAACGTAACCGGGGTGATCTTCCGGGAAGAAGCTTTTGGCAGCCGCCATGGTTGCCACAACACAGCCCAGAGCGTCAGCCAGTTTGACGGCGGCCTCTTCCGCACCGGCGGCGCGCAGGCGGCTGCCAACCAGAAGGGCGGGCTTTTCATGTTTTTCAATGAATTCCGCAACAGCTTTCACGGCTGCGTCCAGCGTGTCCTTGTTGGAGGCCGGGGCATCCAGAACAGCGCTGATGGGGCCGGGGGCGGCACAGGGCTGGGCAGAGACGTTACAGGCAATTTCAATATAAGCCGGTTTCTTCTCACGCAGCGCGGTGCGGATGGCGTGGTCAATCTTTTCCGGTGCATCATCAGCGGATGTGATGGACACCGCAGCACAGGTCAGCTTTTCAGCAATCTGGAGCTGGTAGGAATAGTCCGTGGTGCCAATGGTGTGGTGCAGGATGTGCCCGCTGCCGTGATCATTGGAGTTTGGCGCACCGGAAATCAGGATAACCGGCAGGTTTTCTGCATAGGCGCCACCAATGGCGTTCAGGGCGGAGAGCGCACCCACGCTGAAGGTCACAACGGCAGCACCGGCACCGTTTGCACGGGCATAGCCTTCGGCAGAGAAGCCGCAGTTCAGCTCGTTACAGCAATAGACCTGTTCACAGTCTTTATTCATCAGAAGCTGATCAAGCAGAACGAGGTTGTAATCCCCGGCAACTGCAAAATGGTGCTTCAGGCCGATCTGGGCAAGACGCTCAGCAAGGTAAGTACCAACTGTATAAGACATTGAGTTCTCTCTCCTTTGGCGAGTATTTTGCCACTCCATTTTACTGGAACGGCAAATATCGGAAGGTGACGTAAACCGTGTTGCCCGATGTTGTGGGGTAGACACTGTTGCCATTGCCATCATTGCCTCTGAAGGCAAACTTCCGGATATAAGTATATTGCAGGCCGCCCATCACGCTGCCGTAGCGGCCTTCCACAAAGTGCCACCAGCCCCCGGCGGTCAGGGATGCCAGCGTGCGGGTCTGGGCGTTACAGGTGCCGAATTCCACATCGCACCCGCCCAGATTGAGGTCATTCACCCCGTACCCGTACTGTGCGCCATCCGCCCCCATGTAGCGTTTGCGCCCGGCTGTCTCGATCCCCCCGTAGGTGTAAAGCAGCACAGACGGGGTGGGGTGGCCGATAAGACCAAGCGAGCCCATCAGTTCCGGCACAGGGGACAGAGCGCCGCGCGCATTGGGGGTGGTGTCCGGGATCAGGCTTGGCCCGTAACGGCCAATGCCTTCACCCGCTGTAACATTCCCCGCCATCTGGAGCTTTTTGGTGCCCAGAGGGACCGTCATGCCCCCCCCGACGCCACCGCCGAATGTGGTGTGTTTGCGGGTGGTGGTCATGCCCGGTTCCACCGCGAGGGAGCGGAACCAGCGCGCCAGACCAAACACTTCATAATGCCCGAGGGACGTATCCACAGCGCCTTTGAGGATAATGTCCGGGGCCGGGTTATAGGTATATTGCGCGCTCGGGTTCAGCAGCACGCCGCCGCTGTTGGCGTAATACACCCGTGCGCCCACTTTCTCCCCATACGCTGCAGGCAGGGTGCCGCCGGAGGACAGTGCGGAGGAAAACGCAACCGTCGCCTGCGGGTCTTCCACAGACAGGCCGAGCCAGTATTTCTGGTGCCAGTCCTTGCCAATGCGGATTTGCGGGACACGGGTAAAGGTAATACCGGGGATCTGGTTATTATCCGTTACCGCAGGCAACTGTTCCTGCCGGGGCAGGATGCCTTTGGCGTAGTTGGTGGCAAGGCTCCACGCCTGCCCCATCAGGATATGCAGGCCCCAGTCCTTCTGCGTGAAGGTAAAATAGCCCTGCCGCAGGCGCGGCGTATAACCGCTGATCTGCACACTGTTTGTGGTGCCCGCGGAGCCGCCAAAATCACTTTCCACATACGCCTGCAACCGCACATCTTTGGAGGGGTTAGCCTCCATCAGCACAGACATACGGCTGAGCTGCGCGGACATGCGCTCTTCACTCAGCCGTGGTTGGGGCTGTTGGCGTAGGGGAAGTTGTTCCATGCCGTGGCGGGGCCACTGGTCATGTTGGAATCACGCCAGATGTTGGAAAATTCCACAAACCCGCCAAGTTTGACCGAAATGCCGCCAATACTGAAAATAGGCGGCAGGCTGTCCACATCTGTCTGGGTGATGGAGGACGGGCTGGAGGATGAGAGGTCAATGGACGATCTGGACGGCGTATGCTCCGGCTGCTGCGGCAACCATCGGAACCCGGCAAAACCGGAGCCACTGTTCAGTGCGGGCTGCCCGGCATCCCCTACCTGAACCGGCTCACTCCCGCCGGAAAAATGAATCCCCGGATCAGCCGGGCCATCGGTCCGCAGGCCGGACGGCACGCCGGAAAAATGGCCCTGCGTGGCGGTTGCGGTGCGTACCCCGCTGTAAGAGGGCGTTCTGCTGGCGGTGGCCGTATGGCGCGCCCCGCCCACAGCCCGCGCCGAGGCCGCCTGATGCCCGTTTTTGAGCGCCTGCCGGTGTTCAATGGCTTCCACCTGTGCGGCCAGCCTGCGCATCTGCTCCTTGATGGCGGCCAGTTCCTGTGCGTCATCAGCCCGCGCGAGGGAGGGTTCGCTCAGAACACAGGTAAGAGCCGTTCCGAGCAGAAGCCTGAAATCCAGCTTTCTGGTGTCGGAAAAGCCCGGGAACACAGGCGGTTTCACGCTAAATCCTCTGAAAATTATCAAACTTTGTTATAGATCAGCCTGTTCTCTGTGTAACAGATAGAAGTCTCAATGATCCACATCAATATTACATAGGGTTAATTATATCAAATTGCGCCCGAAAATAATGCAGAACACAGGATTTATAAAAATAAAGTATATGCCGTCAGATCTTAAAATAAACTTTATAGTTTTCTGGTGCGCTGAAACTGCCGGAAAGAGGAAATAACTGCGTTCTTCAGACAATGTTCAGATTTATTTTTTAGAGCCTGACAGAGAATGATTGATAGGAAAACATCATAAACCGTCAAAAAAGAGTCATGCCTGCCAGCACCTGTGCAGGACATTAAAAGAAAATTTCATAATGTGCGATGGCTTTAACGGGTGATCCACCGCCTGCGCGCCGGGTTGCGCTGTTCCCACCCCCGGCGTTCCAGTTCCGGTGTGTCGGCCTGTTCCGCCGGATAGCCCACGCACAGATAGGCCAGAAACTGCCAGTCCGGCGGCATGCAGAGTGTCCGGCTGGCTTCATCCGGCTCCAGAATGGACACCCACCCCAGCCCGACGCCCTCCGCCGTTGCCGCCAGCCAGAAGGTATGGATGGCCATCACGGCGGACCACACGGTGGTTTCCGGCATGGTGCCGCGTCCCAGCCCGCGCCCCTGTGCGGGGTTGGTGTCACAGAAGACGGCAATCTGGTGCGGCGCATCATCCAGCCCCGCCAGTTTCAGGCTGGCGTAGCGTCGGGCATCTTCCCCGCTGTGGCCGGTCAGGGCGTCCGTATTGCAGCGGGCAAAGTTCTCCCGGATGGCCGCCCGGCGGGCCGGAGCCTCCACCCGCACAAAACGCCAGGGTTCGCTCAGCCCTACAGAGGGCGCAAGGCAGGCGGTTTCCAGCAGGCGTGTCAGCACGGCTGCGGGCACCGGGTCCGTGCGGAAGTGGCGCACGTCCCGCCGCCAGGTAAAAAGCTGGTCCAGAGAGGTACGGAAAGCGGGGGAAAAAAGCGGGCCTGTCATGCCGGGATCATGAAGAGAAGTGCCCCCACCAGCAAGACCCCCACCAGAATAAGGCAGGCGCGCCGATACAGCACCAGCCCCCGGTCCAGATCCGCCACGGTTGCG
>NZ_BAJW01000101.1 GCF_000613905.1 Acetobacter persici JCM 25330 | reverse complement strand
CCGACGGCCTGTTCGGGGGACGGCAAGCCCACGCGCTGCCGCATCGGGCGGCTCATCCACGGCCCGGCATCCGCCGCAGGGGGCCAGATATTTTCTGCAAGACCACCCAGAACCACGACATCCGCCGTCTGCAACCGGGCCTCGAACAGCCCCCAGATCAGCACACGCGGATGCAGCGCCGCATGGTCCACGCCACGCCGCACCGCAACGCGGTCTTCCGCTAGAACAGCACTCAGCAATCCATCCAGCACGGCAGGCGGCTGGGGTGGCAGCACATCCGCCGCCATCATCAGTTCCGTCAGACGGCCCGCCAGAAGGTTGCCTTCCTCTCCGCTCCAGAGCCGTTTTGCCGCGTCCTTATCTTCTGTTTTCACAAGACGTTCAACAGCCTGAATGAGGGCTGCCAGCAGATCCGGCACGGGCTCCCGATAGCTGAAATCCGGCGCTGGCCCCGTAGCAACTCTCTCCGGGCCAGCAGTGGTCGCTCTGGTATCCCACGGCAAAACAGGGGTCAGACAAAACTCCAGACGATCCATAAAGCTTTCCAGAGGCTCAGGCCCATAGGGACGGTCCGCCTCCGCGCCATTTTGGGCACGCTCAAGCGCATAATCATCCTGTGCCTGTTCCGCCAGAACCGCTCTAACCGCTGACCGCAGCGCCGCAAATCCGGGCGGCGGGGCCGGACCACGCAGCACCGTGCGTTCCAGCAGACGCGCCGAGGCGCGGCACACACCCATGGAAACACCACAGGCGACCAGAGGATGTTTGAGAACAGACAGAACAGAAACCGGAGAAAACCTGCTCTCGATCATCTGCGCCACAAGCCGCAGCAACACAGCGCCCGGCGTTTCAATGAGAGAAGCCCCGGCACTATCATCCGCCAGCACTCCCCAGCGTGCCAGCTCCGTTGCCACCCGCGCCGCCAGAGCGCGGTCTGGCGTAACAAGCGCCACCCGCTTTGCGGGCGTTTCCACCACGTTGCGTAAAATCATTGCTATAGCAACGGCTTCTTCCTGCTGGTCTGCCGCATCCAGCCGGGAGACGTGCGCCAGATCAACCGGACCAGGTTGTGCCCAGTTTTCCAGTGCGGAAGCAGGCAGCAGCGCCCGAGACAGCACGTGCGTCCGCGCCGGGAAACCTCCGTCTCCCTCCCAGAGTTCCGTATCCCCGCGCACCACATCCAGTGCAGCCAGAAGATGGCTCAGCCCGGCCTGCGGGTGGCTGTCTGGTAAATCCCGGAACGTCTCTTCCGGCATTTCCAGATCGAGACCGGGCACAATGACACGTCCCCCCGGACACGCCAGAACAGCCCGCAGGGCGTCCGCCGTCGCGGGCATGATATTGGTAAACCCGGCTGCCCAGATACGGGTTGTCTCGCCTCTCTCAGCCTGATCCCGCCAGAGACGCGCCTGCGCGCGGAGCAGCGTGACCTGCCGCGCCACCGGATTCATCACCTGCTGACTTGCCAGCCATTCCGGCCAGGCCTGTGTGACAATCTCCAGAAACTTCAGGATAACCTGCCAGTGCTCGGCAAAACTGTCCTGCACAGCTTCCGGCAGGCGTGTTGCCAGATCAACATCCGCCCATTCTGCCTCATCCATCAGTTCCGCAAGGGCTTTTGCCAGAGGCCACGCCTGATCCAGCGTTGGCCGGGTGCCAAAAGCGCCTTCCGCCTGCAGAACAAGCCGGGTGAGCACCGCAAGGCGAGTCATGCCTGCCACAGCCGGGGGCAGATCAAACCCGGCCGTGCCGCCTAGATCTGATGAGAGACCAAGCTCGGCTTCATCCAATGCGCTGACAGGCAGAATACGGGGCAGCAACATGGCGCGGCCATCCATCTGCCGCAGGAACGCCTCCGTCAGACCGCGTGCGGCACGACGGCCGGGCAGAATGATCGTCCCCTCTCCCACCGCTTCCGGGTGGTGGCCAGCGGCTGCAAGCCACCGTGCAGCCAGTTGGTCGAGAAACGGCAGATGGGCCGGGATTGTTGCAAGGCTCATGCGCGCCGTTCCCTAACCTGCCGCGAGGGCAGACAGCGCCGCACCATCCAGCCTGTCCGCCCAGCCTTGCAGACGGACAGCCCGCACGCCCTCAGCGTTAACGGTGAAAACAAGATGCAGCGCGTCAGACGGCGTCAGATCTTCCAGGCGCTCCGGCCATTCCACCAGCACGACACCCTCACGCGCATCATCCCAGCCCAGTTCTTCCAGTTCATCCGGGCCACCCAGACGCCACAGATCAAAATGTGAGGCAGTGCAGACCGCCGCCTGATAGGTTTGCACAAGAGTATAAGTCGGGCTCGGCACATCCAGCGTCGCGTTTCTACAAAAGCAACGCAGAAAAGCACGGGCAAAGACGCTTTTCCCGGCCCCTAACGGCCCGGTGAGTAAAAGGACATCACCCGGTTGCGCCTGAAAAGCCAGACTCTGCGCCAGTTGCTCGGTCGCCTGCTCATTTTTCAGAATTATCTGTGTCTCTGCCATCCCGCCCTCTGCACAAACCGGCCTTCCTGTCCTCACATATTCGAAAGAATCCGGAAAGGCCCGATCAGCCGCATTACGAGCCATGCAAATGAATAAAAGCTGAATTTATTAATATTTTTAATTTTTAACGCTTATTTATGTTTTTTATTTTTGGATAACTCCTAAAACAGGATGTTCGTATGGTATTTTTTAAGAATTAGCACGATTTCTTGATAAAATAAAAAATTTATCAAAAAATACACTTATTTTTATTTTTAGAGAATTATTAAAGTATACAGTATTTTCCTCAGACAGATTTTTCCCATGAGTACTTTTTAATCGCAAAGAATAATAATTTCTATTGTGTTATTACATTTTTATTTTGTTATAACACATTCCACTTCTGATTTTATTTCTATAATATCCATTTAATAAATATTTTTATTTTCTCGTTTTATTTTCAATAAGGTCTCTAAATATTTTTTCTTATACTGTCTCATTTTTACGAACAAAGATATTTTTTGTTTATTTTCATAAAAAAATTTATCTCTTCTGGGTAACAAATTAGAAAGCAATCGCAACCAACCTCAACCTTCGATTGTTTTTCTAGAGACCGATAAACATGCACTGGTTGCATACCTACCAATCAACTCAACCAAATAAGATAAATTTCTGTTTATCTCTGTAGAAAAACACGTAAAAATAGATTTATTGTTCATAAATACAACCTTAAGGTGTGCTGCGCTTTCTGTGGGGGAGAACCCAATGCGTATCCTGTTCGCTGAAGATGAAGCGACGTCTGCCCGTCAGCTTTTACCGACACTCAAAAAAGCAGGTCTTTCCGTAGATCTGGCGCGTTCTGGCAGAAATGCGATTGAGATGCTGAGAAACTATGATTACGGAATAGCTGTGGTTGACCTCAGCCTGCCCGATATGGATGGCTACAACGTTATTAATTCTTTACGATTATTGAACGTATCCACACCGATCATCATTCTTTCTTCTCTCGATCAGCCTGAAGCGAAAATTCGGGCCTTTTCCATCGGGGCGGATGATTATCTGACGAAACCCATCAATCCTGCGGAACTTGTGGCCCGCATCCGCGCCGTTCTCCGCCGCTCCAGCGGGTTTGCCCACCCTGTGACACAGGTGGGGGATCTTAAAATGGATCTGAACAGCCACACTGTGACCGTGAATGACCAGCCAGTGCATCTGACCGGCAAGGAATTTTCAATCCTTGAACTGCTGATCCTGCGGAAAGGGGTTGCACAGACCAAGGAGACATTCCTGAACCACCTCTATGGTGGGCGAGATGAACCTGATATTAAGATTATTGACGTCTTTATCTGCAAACTTCGGAAAAAGTTGCAGGCGGCCGGAGCTGATAATCTGATTTCTACCGTGTGGGGCAGAGGGTATATTTTGCACGACCCAAAAACCAGAAAACTGTCTATTCCGACGGGCCCGATTATTCCGATGCCTTCTGCCTTTTCGCAGGAGCATCTGCTACCCGCTGGAGATTAGTCGTTCAGAAACATCCTGATACTATCAGAGTATTTTATACCATGCATGCGCATGCCAGAGGGGACCTGCCCCAGCACCAAACCCCGGTGCTGTCAGGATAGCCTGCCGCACATAAACACGGGCGTTTTCAACCGCCCGGCGCAGCGGGAGTTTCTGCGCCAGTCCGGTGGCCAGTGCGCTGGCAACGTACATCCCGTGCCATGCGTATGGCGCGTCGTGATCCGAGTATCGCTAAACTCTGTAAACCCGTCTTCGTCCAGCAGAACATCCACGAGCATATCGCCTGATAAATGCCCCCCTTTTACCAGAACGGCAGCCCCGCTCATCTCCCGTAAGACGCGGGCGGCCTGCCGCATGTCCTCAACAGATAAGAGACTCATGCCCGTCAGCTTTTCCGCCTCCGGCAGATTCGGTGTCAGCACTGTGGCCTGCGGGAAAAGCTGCGTTTTCAGGCAGGATAAAGCCTCTTCCGCCAGAAGACTGGCCCCGCCCTTTGCCACCATCACCGGGTCTACAACAACCGGTAATCCGGGAATAATCTGGCGGTAGCGGACAATTTCTTCAGAAACACACTGGATTTCGGCAGCGCTCCCAGCATGCCGGTCTTGATGGCATCTGCCCCAAGATCATCCAGCACGCACCGAATCTGCGTGCGCAAAAACTCCGGGGGGACGGGCAAAATCGCCTGCACGCCTTGCGTGTTTTGTGCCGTGAGAGCCGTCAGCGCCGTCAGCGCATAGCCACCCAGAGCCGTTATTGTCTTGATATCAGCCTGAATCCCCGCGCCACCACCGGAATCACTTCCGGCAATTGCCAGAATACGTGTGGGGTTTTTCTGTTCAGCCACCATCACGCACTCCAGCCTCTTCCCGGTTATGCCGGAACACTCACAGCCTCAAGGGCAGCACACATCTGGTTGACGGCCTCATCCACCAGCGCGGCATCTTCCGCTTCCGCCATCACGCGCACAAGCGGTTCAGTCCCGCTTTTACGCAGCAGAAGACGACCACGGCCTTCAAGCATCTGCTCCACATCCTTCTGTCTGGCCTGCACCACATCGGCTTCCAGAGGGCTTTCCCCCTTAAAGCGCACATTTTCAGCTTTTGCGGAAAGGGTTTGAAAAGACGACAGACCTCACTGGCCGGGCGGCCATCTTCTACCAGCACTGCCAGAATTTGCAGGGCGGCAATCAGACCGTCTCCGGTGGTTGCAAAATCTGTCAGCACCATATGGCCGGACTGCTCCCCGCCCACATTGCTGCCAATTCCCGCATCCGTTCCACGACGTAACGATCCCCCACAGAAGTCCGTTCCAGCCCGACGTCCAGCGTATTCAGAAAGCGTTCCAGCCCCATATTGGACATAACAGTCGCCACCACTGACTGCCCGACCAGTCGCCCTTCCCGCGCCCAGGACTGTGCGATGAGCGCCAGAATCTGGTCCCCGTCAATCAGGCGGCCGGTTTCATCCGCAATCAGAACACGGTCTGCATCACCATCCAGCGCAATACCCAGATGCGCGCCATGCTGCACAACCGCCTGACATAGAGCCTCCGGATGTGTGGAACCGCACTGGTCATTGATATTCACACCATCCGGCGTGCAGCCAATGCGAATGACTTCTGCCCCCAGTTCCCACAAGGCTGTTGGTGCCACGCGGTAGGCGGACCCGTTTGCGCAATCAAGGACGATTTTCATGCCATCCAGCCGCAATTTACGCGGGAAGGACGCTTTGGCACTTTCCACATACCGGCCCGCGGCATCATTCAGGCGGGAGGCCCGGCCAATTTCACGCGGCGCGGCAAGCCGACCAGTCAGGTCCGCCAGCATCAGGTTTTCAATATCAATTTCATTCTGGTCAGACAGCTTGAACCCATCCGGGCCGAACAGCTTGATCCCGTTATCCTCAAACGGGTTGTGCGAGGCGGAAATCATAACGCCAAGGTCAGCCCGCAAAGAGCGCGTCAGCATCGCAATCGCCGGTGTCGGCAACGGGCCGACCAGTGTGACGTCCATCCCGGCGGAGAGAAAGCCAGCAACCAGAGCACTCTCAATCATATAGCCGGAAAGCCGGGTATCCTTGCCCAGAAGGACGCTGTGCCGGTGTTCACCACGGGTAAAATGCAGGCCCGCAGCCTGCCCCAGCTTCTGGGCGATATCGACCGTCATCGGCGCGCTGTTGGCTGTCCCGCGAATGCCATCTGTCCCAAAAAGACGTCTCATCTGCCTCGTCCAATCTTATTGTGTGGCGTCTGCGCCCGGACAGGCGGCATGACCTACGCAGCCATGCCATGCGGACGCACCTTTATTTCCTCTTCCCTAAAACGCTTTTTGCCGGGAAGAAACCATAAGGCTTCAAAACAAACGTCTTTTTTCAGACAGTATGGACCCGCTGCCAGATGCGAAGCGCCTGCACCATCCCCTCCACAGCATGAACACGCAGCACGCTCTGCCCGAGCGGTAAGGCCTCCAGAGAGGCCGCCTGCGTGCCGGCATCGCGCCCGGCAGGGTCCTGCACGCCCGTCACGTCACCAATCATCCTTTTCCGGGAAAGACCCAGAACCACACGGCAGCGAGGTTGGCCAGAAGCGGCAAACGGCTGAGCAGGGTCAGATTCTGGTCCGTATTTTTTGCAAACCCCAGACCGGGGTCCACACTCAGCCGCTCCAGCGCAAGACCTCCCGCTATGGCCGCCGTCAGGCGGGCGCCAAGTTCCCGCACAACATCACAGGCCACGTCATCATACACTGCATGCCGCGCCATGGTGGCCGGTGTGCCGCGCATATGCATGAGCACCACGCCACAGCGCTCCCCGGCCAGCAGAGGCAGCGCATCAGGGTCATGCGTCAGAGCGGACACATCATTGATCACGTCCGCGCCTGCCGCCAGCGCCTGCGCCATCACGGTGCTGTTGCGGGTATCAATAGACAGCACGGCCTCAGGCTTCTGCTGCTTCAGCCCCCGCACGACCGGGCCGATCCGCTGCCATTCTTCTTCAGGTGTCACAACGGCCGCACCGGGGCGTGTGCTTTCCCCGCCTATATCCAGAACACCCGCGCCCCCGGCAATCTGCATCAGCCCGGCCTGTACCGCCCGTTCCGCGTCCCGGTGCCGGCCGCCATCGCTAAAACTGTCCGGGGTGATATTCAGGATACCCATCACCTGCGGCCCCTCCGGCATCCCCGCAGCGGGTGGCTTTGCGACAAGCCGGGCCAGCACGTCCTGCCAGCCTGCGGGCACATCCCCGACCGGCAGGAAACCGCTATGGTCCTGTCTTCTATCAGATCCACACAGCTGAATGCCGCAGGGCCACCTGCCAGAGGCAGCGCCAGACCGCGCCTCACGGCATCCTGCGCGGCTGTGCCATAGAGCAGCCCTGCGGGCTCTACCAGACGCCGAAAATCCATTTTTTATCCTCTGCTCAAACGCAAAAGAGGCGGCATTGCTGCCGCCCCTCCTGATTTTTGTCTGTTGCTGGCGTCTGCTGCCTTAACCGGGCTGCGGCACCGGTTCATCCCGCCGCCTTCGCCGCCCTCAGGCTTGTCACCCGGCTCAGCCAGTTCAGGCCCGGAAACCTGAGGGACGGAAGACCGGCGGTTGACCGGCGTGGTGTCATCCGTTTCCACCCGTTCAATCGGCTGGCCACGCATGATCTGGCGGATATCTTCCCCGCTCAGCGTTTCATACTCCAGCAGAGCTTCTGCCAGACGGTGCAGTTCATCCACATGGTCATGCAGGTAATTGCGGGCCTGATCATACGCCTCATCAATCAGACGCTTGATTTCAGAGTCGATTTCCTTGGCCGTATGTTCAGAGAAGTTCTTGGCAGCCCCGCCAAAGAACATGCCGCCACCGCCCTGATCATCATTGGCGTAGGCAATCATGCCGACTTTGTCGCTCATGCCCCATTCAGTCACCATGCTGCGGGCCACGCGGGTCGCCATCTGAATGTCACCCATGGCGCCATTGCAGATATTGTCTTTCCCGTAGACGACTTCCTCCGCAACGCGGCCCCCCATGGCAACAACAAGATGCGCAATGCAGTTCTTCTTGCTCATGGACAGACGGTCCCCTTCCGGCAGACGCATGACCATCCCCAGCGCGCGACCGCGCGGGATAATCGTCGCCTTATGGATGGGCTCGCTCTCCGGCACCAGAACCGCCGTAATGGCATGCCCGGCCTCATGATACGCGGTGCGCTTCTTTTCCTCTTCATTCATGACGAGGGAACGACGCTCAGCGCCCATCAGGACTTTATCCTTGGCGTCCTCAAACTCCCGCATCGCCACGGTGCGCTTACCAAGCGCGCGGCAGCCAGAGCGGCCTCGTTCACCAGATTGGCAAGGTCCGCCCCCGAGAAGCCGGGTGTGCCACGGGCAATAATGCGCGGGTCAACGTCAGAGGCCAGCGGCACCTTGCGCATATGCACACGCAGGATTTTTTCACGCCCCGCCACATCCGGGTTGGACACCACAACCTGACGGTCAAAACGACCGGGACGCAGCAGAGCCGGGTCCAGCACGTCCGGACGGTTGGTGGCGGCAATCAGGATCACGCCCTCATTGCTTTCAAACCCGTCCATCTCGACCAGCATCTGGTTCAGCGTCTGCTCACGCTCATCATTCCCGCCGCCAAGGCCCGCGCCACGATGGCGGCCCACGGCGTCAATTTCGTCAATGAAGATGATGCACGGCGCGGCCTTCTTGCCCTGCTCGAACATGTCACGCACTCGGGACGCACCAACACCGACAAACATTTCCACAAAGTCAGACCCGGAAATGGTGAAGAACGGCACATTGGCCTCACCCGCAATGGCACGCGCCAGCAGGGTCTTACCTGTGCCCGGAGGCCCGACCAGCAGGACGCCCTTGGGGATTTTGCCACCCAGACGGGTAAATTTCTGCGGGTCTTTCAGGAAGTCGACAATTTCCTGAAGCTCACCCTTGGCTTCATCAATCCCCGCAACATCTTCAAAGGTCACACGGCCCTGCTTTTCCGTCAGCATCTTGGCGCGGGACTTGCCAAAGCCCATAGCACCCCGGCCACCGCCGCCCTGCATCTGGCGCATCATGAACAGCCAGATCCCCACCATCAGGATGATCGGCAGCGCGTTCAGGAAGTACCGCAGCAGCGGGCTGCCTTCCTGATCCAGCGGTTTGGCCACAACCTCAACCCCCTTGCCCGTCAGACGGGAGACAAGGGAGGGGTCCTGCGGCGCAAAGGTTTCAAAAGCCGTGCCATCTGTCAGCGTGCCGGAGACGTTCTGGTTCTGCATCACCACGGACCGGACGCGCCCGGTATCCACATCGGTAATGAAGTCAGAATAGGCCAGTTGCTGTGCCGCGTGCTGCGTGTTCCCCGGCTGGAACACATCTACAAGCAACAGCAGCATCACGATAATGCTGACCCAAAGCGCCAAGTTGCGGCCTAAATTGTTCATCTTGCCTGTGTTTCCATACTTATCGAGCGAGAGCGCCGGAGAGCCCCTAATCTGAGCGGCAGACGCCGGAAAATGCAACCTCTGTCCTTACACATGGGGTGCTAAGCGGATATTCCCACCCTTTACAGGACATTTATTATCATATGTCAGGCGCTCCGCCTTTATCTCCGATACTCTTCTACATGGGTCAGCCATACACACCGCTGCCCGTAACGGGCACCGGAGGCCGGAACACAAACTGCGCCTCTTTCAGCGCTTCTTCCGCCCACCAGCAGATGTGGAAGAGCCACGCGCTGCCCGTCCCGCCACAAAGCCGGCAGGGTT
>NZ_BAJW01000102.1 GCF_000613905.1 Acetobacter persici JCM 25330 | reverse complement strand
TCTTGTTGTAATCATCAACAGGAGCGCTTCTGGAAGTTCAGGCCTATGAGCTGTCCGTCACGTCTCCCGACCACATTTCTAAGATTTTAAAATCCCTTGATGCTTTCCGTGATAAAACTTCTGACATATAGAATAAAAAATATTGTGAAATTCTCATATTTTATTTTCATACGTACGATAATATCGGAACTTTCCATTCGAAATATAGTATCGCACCATAAAATTGGGCAATTGTAAGCTGACAGCCTTCGGCTTTTTCTGCTTTCCATATTTCATGATGATATATCATAAAAAATCAAGATAAAGAGAAATTACACCATGTCTCTTCGTGTCAATGATATGCAGGCGAAGTCAGGGCTGCGTTCCGGCAAGACGATGTCATTACTCGCTTCGGTCATCGTCGCCTTATCCATTGCTGTCCCTGCACAAGCATCGGACACTATCCCGCAATCCCTCATTATCTCTTACAGAACGCCGCCGGCTGGTCGCCCCGGATTGTTGAGCACACTTCATCGTCAGTTAATCCCCCGCCTGCAGGATTTACACGCTAAAGGGAAACTTGCTCATTATCGTGTTTTGTTCAGTCGACTTGTGGATGCAAACACATGGGATGCTCTCGTTATTCTGGAATTCCAGAATCAGGCGCAAGCCGCCAGCTGGCAGGCTATTGATGCACAGACGCCCGCAGGCCTTGATGCAAAAAGCCTGACAGGTATTTCCACAGTCGAAAGCACTGTCTCCGATTGCATTGGCAGTGGTGGCCAGCTTTCTGGAGGGCTAGACCCTATATACATGGTAATACCATATGATTATTTTGTTCCGACCTCTGACTACATAAACTATATCCGATCCTATGTAGAGCCGCAAACAAACTGCTGGATCAAAGCCGGAGCATTGAACGCCTATCACATTTATACGGCCCGTTATGCCGCTGGCCGAAGCTGGATGTCCTTGCTTCTTCTCGCCTACCACGGTGACGATGGTCTGGAACAACGCAATGCTGTTGTGGCCGCAACACGCAAAACGTTAGCGACAAATGCGGAATGGGCAGCACGCGCTCACGGCAAAGAACATGTTCGAACCGAGAAGGCCGCCATGATTGCCGATATGATAGCAGGCAATTAAGCCTCAACCCGGGATTGTTGAAAAAGCCTCTTATGCCTGAGAGAGACTGAAAACCGGCAGCGTAATCTCGCACCGCAATCCCGGTTTGTTGTCCAGAAGGCGGATGGTTCCGCCATGCAAACGCACGATTGCCCGCACCATGCTCAGCCCCAGTCCACTACCGGGGATGGTGCGGCTCGAATCCAGCCGCACCATCTTTTCAAACACGCGCTCTCGTTCAGCAGCCGGAATACCAGGCCCCGTATCCGTCACAACAAACACAATCTCAGCCTTCTTCAATGCCGCTGACAAAACAATGCAGGCGCCCTTAGGCGAATGGTTTATGGCATTCTCGATGAGGTTAGACAGCATCTGGACCAACAAGATACGATTACCGTCAATCATTATGTCCGGTTCAGGCGTGATGACAATAAGCGTATGGCCGCAATCTTCTGCAACTGCTTTATAAAAATTTTCTATTTTTTCAAGAAGGTTTTCTACCGAGCAGACCTGACTGTCCGGAACACGATCCCCAGCCTCAATCTGTGCAAGCCTTAAAAGAGAGGAAAATATCTCAAGCGCATCATGGAGCCCTGCTTTTGCCCGAACAAGGGCCGCATTCCGGATGTCTGCATTCGATGTCCCCATCGCTTCATCCAAATGCTGCCCCAGTCGCGCCAGAGGGCGTCTCATATCATGCGCGATGTCATCCGACACCTGACGAACACTGGCAATCAGCGCTTCGTTCCGGTCAAGCATTGCGTTCAGACTGCCCGCAAGATGATCAAACTCATCGCCTGTCGCATTCAGGGTAATCCTGCGAGAGATGTCGCCACGCATGATGTCACGCGCTGTCAGACTGATGGTTTCGATTTTACCCAGCACAAGGCGGCTCAGAATAAAACCGCCGCCAAGGCCGATCAAAAGAAAGGCGATACTATTCCATGATAATGTCAGCCAGAGATCATGACGGAGAGACTGGAGAGGCGTGCCATCAATGCCGACGAAGAAATAACCACCATCATGAAGAACCGAACCATATCCAACGACCGGATGCCGATCGGAAGGCGACGTACGATGCGTCCACGACAACCACCGCCATCCCGCAACAGGCCGCAGATGCAGCATATTGCTCATAACGGAGCGTCCTTGAGCATCCTGCAAAAGATAATAAAAACCCGGTTCGTTCTGAACAAGTTCCCGAATAACCGGATAAAGATGCGTTAAATCCCGACCGTGAGCTTCCGAAAAAGCCTCATCACGCTCATTTGCAACAGCTTGCTGGATCTGTTGCGAAAGTAATTTCTGGCTACGGTATCCAGACAGCCCTGTCACCAGAAGACCACTGACAAGGAAACATCCTGCAAATAAAGCAATAATACGAAAAGAGGAACTCCTGAAAACAGGAAGTCGCTTCCCGATCGTCTGGCGTTTTGTCTTGGGTTCAGGCATTCCGCAATACATAGCCCTGACCTCTTACCGTATGAATCAAGGGCGGAGCCTCTCGCCCCAGACGCTCGCGCAACCGGCTTATGTGGGTTTCGACTAGATTGGTCCTGATCGGGAAATCAATATCCCAGACGGCTTGCAAAAGCATTTCACGCGTCACAAGTATATAAGGACGCCTCATGAAATATTCGAGAAGTTTTAATTCCTGTTCCTGAATATACAGTTTAAGGCCGCCACGACGCACTTCCCTGCTCAAAAGATCAATTTTGACATCAGAAAACACTAGGCTGGTCTCCTGATTCCGAGAGTTGATGCGGCGGAGGATCGCGTCAAGTCGTGCCGAAAGTTCAGCCATGGAAAACGGTTTAACAAGATAATCGTCACAACCGCTCTTGAGACCGATTACACGATCGCTAATTCCATCCATTGTTGTTAGAAAGAGAACTGGTGTCTGGACGTTCACTGCACGCATGGTTGTCAGGATGGTCAGACCATCAACTCCCGGAAGTCTGCGATCGAGAATAATGCAATCCCACTGCTCATCTAGAGCCAGATCACACCCCTGATTTCCATTAGCAACCGCCTTAATTTCCATATGCGCAAACATAGGAGAGGCCTTGATATAAGCGGCAGTCTCACAATCGTCCTCAACCAGTAGAATACGAGGAGCAGTCTCCTGACGATCAGCCATCATGAGCCCCCTTCCTTATTATACCTAACAGGTTCGATAAAATGCGTTGTGGTTCGAATGGAAACTTATCAAGGACTAAATATAGAATCGGGGTCGTATAAAGCGTCAGAGCCTGACTCACGACGAGGCCCCCAAGGATCGTGATACCAAGCGGCAAACGGAGTTCCGCACCGTATCCATGACCGAACAGCAACGGCAAAGCGCCAAACGCGGCGGCAAAAGTCGTCATCAGGATAGGCCGAAAACGACAAGAACACGCCTGACGAATAGCGTCCTCTGGGCTAAGACCTGATCGCTCGGCAGCAATAGCAAAATCAATCAGCATGATAGCATTCTTTTTAACGATACCAACAAGCAGAAGCAGTCCAATCATCGCCATGAGAGAAAACTCTTCGCCACAGGCCCACAGACCAAGCATCGCGCCAACACCGGCTGATGGTAAGGTGGACAGCACGGTAATCGGGTGGACAAAGCTTTCATACAGTATACCCAGAATGATGTAGATCCCCAGAACAGCGCCCCCGATCAATAACGGCTGATTGTTAGCTGAATTGCGTAACTGTGCTGCGTTGCCTGCGTAGTCCCCCTGAATTGACGCTGGAAGTCTGGCCTGAGCAACGACACGATCGACTGTCTTCATCGCCTGATTTAAAGATACGCCTGGCGGAAGGTTAAAAGAAATTGTTGTAGCGATTGCCTGACCTGCGTGATTAACAGCAAGCGCAGTCTTATTCATTTTGCGGGTCGTCACGACAGAGAGAGGAACCATGGTTTCATGGACCGTCGAAACCGCTGATCCTGATGACGCGGAAGAGCCCCCCGCCAGACTATTGGCAATCTGGTTTGACATGCTCTGCCTGCTGACACTGTTTGTCGATCCTGATGTCTGTCCCTGCTGAACCCTGATGAGATTGGACTGGGCTGCACCGCTGGCGCTTCCCCCAGAGGTGCTCACCCACGTCTGCATAAGTGACTCTGGCGATTGCCAGAAGCGTGGCGACACTTCCATGATCACACGATACTGATTGAGGGGGTTGTAGATGACAGAAACCGCCCTTTGCCCATAGGCGTCATAAAGAACATTACTGACCAGTTGAGGCGTGATTTGCACACGCGCAGCGGCGTCACGCACAATCCGCACATCCATACTGTCACCCCCCAGCAAGACGTCCGAGGAGACATCCATTAGTGTTTTCTCCCCGCCCAGCTGCGTCACAAGCTTCTGGGTGTAACGATAGAGTTCCTGTGGGTCATTACCCTGAAGACTATATTGATACGCCGCATTGCTCGGACGCGCACCGATCCGGATAGCTCCACGCTGAAGCGCAAAAAAGCGTGCATCTTTTAAAACGCGGGTGCGTTGACCCAGCCGACTGATCGTTGAGGCCACGGTATCGCTTCGCTCAGCCTTATCTGTCAGGCGGATGAAAATATTACCCTGATTGGAAGATCCTCGTCCGCCGAGGAAGCCTGCAACACCCGCAACATCCGGATCCTGCAGGAGTATGCTCTGAACAGTTTCCATATCGTGCGCCATGGCCTGAAAGGAAATTGTCTCATTCCCCATGACACGACCAAGAAGCATTCCGGTATCCTCGTCAGGAAACAGCCCCTGAGGAAGCCCCTGATACAGCGCCACTGTCACGCCTAGTGAGAGAGGAAGAGAGAGCAGGACGACCGTCGGGTGCCCTAACGCGACCTCCAGAGTGCGCTGGTAGATGTTCTGCGTCTGCTCATGCCACCGCTCAAGAATGCGGGTGCAAGCATTCTCCGCCGCATGTGTTCCCAGTCTGGCGCACAGCATGGGAGTGAGGCTGAGCGATAAAATTGCTGAAACGCATAGGGTCAATGCGACCGTGATGGCAAATTCGTGAAACAGCCGTCCGGTCAGACCGCCCATCAGCAGGATCGGTAAAAAGACCACGATAAGCGACGCAGTGATTGAGATAATCGTAAACCGCACCTCCTTGGCTCCCTGCCTCGCGGCATCCAGAGGTGGCAGACCCTCGTCAGCATAACGCGCGATGTTTTCAGCAACAACAATGGCATCATCCACAACGAAGCCTGTCGCAATTGTCAGAGCCATGAGGGACATAGTGTCGAGGCCGTAACCAAATAGCCACAGAAAACCAAGCGTTCCGAGAAGGGACGCCGGAATGACAATGGCAGGAACTACGACGATGCGTGGAGAACCGAGAAAAAGCAGGACGATCGCGATCACAAGAACAACAGAAACTCCCAGCGTCAGACGGGTATCTGCGAGAGAGGCCCGGATAATCTCTGACCGATCCATAACAGTGGCAAGCCTCGTTCCTGGCGCAAGACTGCTTTGAATGACCCCGTATTCGCTATGAAACTGATCTATTGCTGCAACAGCGTTAGCACTGGCCTGCATGTAGACTTGCGCAATAATCGCTGGCTTACCGTTATAGTAACCGGCATTGCGCACATCTTCCACGCTATCAATGATAGTCGCCACATCAGTGAGATAAATTGGTCTGCCGTTACGCCACGCGACAACTAGCCTCTGATAATCTGCCGCACAATGTATCTGGTCATTGGTTACAATCTGAAATCTCTGCCCAGCAGTATCGATATAGCCTTTTGGTGTGTGTGCATTGGCTGAAGCCAGTGCGGCACGGACATCTTCAAAGCCAAGTCCATATTTGTATAATATGAGCGGATTAATCTCGACACGCACGGCTGGCAGAGCACTGCCGCTGATCTGCACAAGGCCCACGCCGTGAATCTGTGAAAGGCGCGGAAGCAGGTTATTGGTTGCCTGATCATACAACATCGGCAGAGTATGAGTATCTGAAGCCAGAGCGAGGATCAGCGCTGGAGGATCGTTCGGGTTGGCTTTGGAATAGGTTGGGTTCTGCCGCAACGTCTTGGGCAGATCGACACGCGCTGCCTGAATAGCCGCGGCAACATCCCGTGCTGCGCCGTTAATGTCACGCGAGAGCGCAAACTGAAGCGTTACACGCAGCATCCCGCTGCTGGACTGAGACGTCATTTCCTGAAGTCCGGCTATGGTGCCGAGATGACGTTCCAGAGGCTCAGCAATGGAGCTGGCAATCTGCTGTGGTGTTCCGCCGGGCTGAAGCGCTTGTACCTGAATGACCGGGAAATCAATATTCGGCAAATCTGACACAGGAAGCATGAGATACCCCATGAATCCAAACAAGCAAAGAGAGACCGTCATTAAAATTGTAGCAACCGGTCTGGATATAAACCAATCCGTCATACTGGTGGGCGTTTCAGTTCAACATGATGAAGATCCTCACAGGGATCGGCGCATTACCGTTATTGAACTCGCGCCAGAGGGCAAGATACAGTAGCTCACGTTGGGAATTATTAATAGATCTACCATTTCCATAAATACGAATACACACTATATTTAGTATAATAAATAAGAAAAATTCATATACACGTTTTATGAGAGCAAAAAATTATGTTTCTTCGACTTTTTGTTGGCGTGGTTATGTTTTTTTTATGGATTCAAGATCTACGAAATCGAAAGCCTTAACAATAATTCATATGCACAAACGTAGCTGCTATTGGGACACCTGACATGATTTTTGGGTTTGTTGCTTTATTCATGATCTCGATCGCCGCATTTGCGGTCAGCGCTGTCTCGGGTGGAGGGGCTGGTCTCATCATGATGCCTGTGCTGGGATTGCTACTTACAGCCGATCATGTACCTGCCGCACTCTCTATCGGCACGGCTGTCAGTTCGATGTCCCGCATTGCTCTTTTTTTTCAAACCATTCAATGGCAAATCGTATTGCGTTTCGTGCCCTTGGCTCTACCAGCAGCGTGGGCGGGTATTCTACTCCTAAAGCATATCCAGCCAGCCTATCTGGACTTTTTTTCTCGGATTATTCTTGTTAGGTAATCTCCCTTTCATGCTTCGTCGCCGCAAGGCAGACGATAAAATTTCAGAACCATGTAGTATAACATGGCTGCCGATAATCGGTGCCTTGGCCGGATTCATCTCGGGCTTCACTGGAGCGGTTGGGCTATTGTTTAATGGCTTCTACCATCGTCTGGGCTTACGTAAGGAGGAGATTGTTGCAACTCGCGCGGCCAACGACATCCTGCTTCACCTCGTAAAAGTAGGTCTTTATACATTTTATGGGCTGGTCGACCAAAACACCGTTGCCGCAGGCATTATTGTCGCAGTTGCTGCTTTGGCGTCTTCTTTCATCATGAAAGCATCGCTACATCTTATTCCTGACCGTCTGTTCCGACAAATAGGACATGGTGCAGCTATGGTTGCTGGCATCGCAATGATAAGCTTGGCAGGTAGCCAGATTACTTCGCAAAATCATATGAAATTTCGTTTCATCCAGAATAGTAAACAAGTAGAACTTGCTGTGGACTGGAAACAACATCAAATATCGATAGAAATAGAAAGCCCAACAGAGTTAGAGATAAGCCACACCTTAAAATCGCAAGACGCTTCTGTTGAAAGAATTGCTTCAGTTCTTCATTTTTCTCCCACTCGTGGCCTATACGTAACTCACCTAGAGAGAAATTTTTTAAATCTGTCACTTTTTAAAAGAGAGGAAAAATTTACAGTATAAAAATAACAATTTTTTATACTATTATTGTTAACGAGAATATTCGAACTGAATTTAGTGATATTTTTTAATATTAATTCTCCCAATACTTAACTGATAAAGTAACGGTGGACTCAACCGGTCGTCGCAACACCTTAATATTGGAGGTGTAGACGATGACAGGGAAACGGAAATCGGAGCGGTCCACAAGGCGCAAATGGAGGGTTCGAAAAACCCTCTGGTTTTGAGTCTGCCTTTGTGATTTCATTTTTCCTGCGTTGATTGGGGTATGGAAGATGACGCAGCCTGGTTTCTTTAATGTTGAAGAGCGGCTTGCTCGGTTGAGCGGGCTTGGTGACCAACTTGAAGCATTTTCCCAGACTGTGGATTTTGAGGAGTTCCGTCCGGAGTTGAACAAGGCACTGGCCTATTCAGACGGCAGCAAAGGCGGTCGTCCTCCGTTTGATCCAGTGCTGATGTTCAAAATTCTGGTCATCCAGACGCTGAACAATTTGTCCGACGAACAGATGGAATACCTGATCAACGACCGCCTATCCTTCATGCGCTTTCTTGGTCTGGGGCTGTCTGACCGCGTGCCTGATGCCAGGACCGTCTGGCTGTTCCGGGAACGTCTGACACAGGCGGGAGCAATTGATGTTTTGTTCAACCGCTTTGATGCGACCCTGCGGAATGCCGGTTATCTCCCCATGTCAGGCCAGATCCTGGACGCGACACTGGTAGCGGCCCCAAAGCAGCGCAATACCAATGAGGAGAAGGCCGATCTGCAGGAAGGACGGATCCCACAGGATTGGCAGGACAAGCCGTCAAAGCTGTCCCATAAAGATCGTCATGCGCGATGGACGCTGAAGTTCACCAAAGCAAAGCGTCAGGATGACGGGAGCATGCCTGCAACAGATCTGGCCATCCCGTTCTTTGGCTATAAATCGCACATCTCCATCGACCGGAAATTTCGGCTGATCCGCAAATGGAAGACGACAGATGCCGCTGCCAGCGATGGGGTAATCTCCCCATTTTTAGTGGGGTTCTGACTGAGAATTCAGGCAGCTTCTTTTAGTTTCTGGGCGGGTGTGAACCCGCCGTTCCCCATGTTGGGTCTGTCATTGTTATATGTCCAGAGCCATTGTGTTGCGACTTCCTGCACGTCCTGAATGGTTTCAAACAGAGACTGCTCGAGCCATTCCTGCCGGACAGTTCTGTTGTAGCGTTCGATATAAGCGTTCTGCTGCGGATTACCCGGTTGCGTATAGAACAGGGTAATCTCCTGTTTTTCCGCCCATGAAACCAACGTATGACTGACATATTCAGGGCCATTGTCCATTCTGATAGCTTCTGGTCTGCCACGCCACTCCATGACCTGTTCCAGACAGCGGACAACGCGACAGGCCGGCAGGGAAAAATCAACCTCTATCGCCAGTCCTTCACGATTGAAGTCATCCAGAATGTTCAGGAGACGAAAAGCGCGTCCATCCAAAAGCCTGTCCGCCATAAAATCCATGGACCAGATCGTGTTGGGAAGAACCGGAACTGACAGCTTTTCAGGCTTTTCGCGAACCAGACGCCTGCGGGGTTTAATCCGCAGGTTAAGTTCCAACTCCCGATAAATCCGATAAACCCGTTTATGGTTCCAGGGCTGTCCCTGCATATTACGTAGATACAGGAAACACAGACCAAATCCCCATCTTCTGTGAGCCTGTGTCAGTCCCGTCAGCACATCGGCAATCCTGTCGTTCTCCTCTGCCAGTCGTGGACGATAGCGAAAGCAGGTCTCGGATATCCCAAAAATCCGACAGGCCAGCGCAATGCTGACCCCGTGATGCACCACAGCCTGTGCGGCCAGTTCCCGGCGCTGGGCTGGCCGCTTCATTTTTTTCCCAAAGCTTCCTTCAGGATATCCGTCTGCATGCTAAGATCCGCATA
>NZ_BAJW01000103.1 GCF_000613905.1 Acetobacter persici JCM 25330 | reverse complement strand
CCGTCGTTAGGTGAACGTTGCGGCTCCCCGCCTCGATACCTTCCACATGAGCTTGTTTCCTTGTGATTTTTTGGTGAACTCCTGACGTATGCGTTAAGAGCAAGCCCGGTAGCTGAGTTTTTTGGATCGTGTATAAAGCCGATCTATGAATTATTTTCATGACCGTAAGATATTTTTTCTGGATTATTCTCTGAGTGGGAAAGATCTATATTGGGAACTAGCAGGAATGTTTTTTCTTTGACTAAAGAATTCCAGCCAATGCCTGTCAATGGAAGCAAAGCGAGTGTCGCTTCCATTGCTCACTGAAAACAGCAATCTGATCAATCGTGTCTGATAATGAGGGGCTGATGGAACTGACGATCAATGGTGTGCAGCACCACATCAATGCCGATCCGGATACCCCTCTGCTATGGGTGCTGCGTGACGACCTGAAAATGACCGGTACCAAATACGGGTGCGGCCTTGCGCAATGCGGTGCCTGCACGGTTCTTATCAATGGGAATGCAGTTCGCTCCTGCGTCACGCCAGTAGGGGAGTTGGGCGCCGCACAGATCACTACGATTGAAGAGATCGAGCAGGACGATATCGGCAAACGGGTAGTCGCTGCATGGATCAGGCATCAGGTTCCTCAATGCGGTTATTGCCAATCCGGACAGGTTATGGCGGCGACCTCGCTGCTCAAACAGACCCCGCATCCCACGGACGACGATATCAGGGCTGTCATGGTCAATCTTTGCCGCTGTGGAACCTATAACGCCATCAGCGCAGCGATCCACGACTTGGCAGGAGAGGCAGCAGAGGAAGGGGCGAAGCAGTGAGGAACGCTCTGTTCGATGCGATGGGGGAGGTTCCGGTCAATCTCTCTCGGCGTCGCTTTATGCTCTCTTCGGCTGGTGTCGCGGCAGGAGCCTTCGTTCTCGGAATTGCTGTACCCCAACGGACTGCGCGGGCAGATGCGACGAAGCTGCGGGGCACCAAGGTTCCGGCATTTCTGGAAATACGACCCGACAGTACGGTGCGGCTTCAGAGCCCCTTTGTGGAAGGAGGGCAGGGTACATTCACGGCTATGGCCAGATCGTCGGTGAGGAACTGGATGCTGACCCGGCGACCTTCGTCGTCGAGAACGCTCCTCCCGGCGACGAGTATGTTGTCATGGACAACGGTATGCGCATTACCGGCGGCAGCATGTCTATCCGGAATGGTTATCCTGCGATGCGTCGGCTCGGGGCATTGGCCCGCGAGATGCTGCTACAGGCGGCCGCTCGGCAGTTTGACGTACCTGTAGAGGAGCTGACGACGCAGCCTGGCCGGGTGATTCATAAGCCGTCCGAACGCTCGATCGCCTATGGGGAGTTGGCTCACGCAGCAATGAGCTTGCCGGTGCCAGATCCCGCCACTGTCAGGCTCAAGGAGCCGGGACAGTTTCGCTGGATCGGTGCGCCGGTCCCGCGTGTGGACGTGCATGACAAATCGACGGGCAAGGTGGTCTATACGGTCGATGTCAGCGTGGATGATATGCTTCATGCGGCCGTTCAGCATGCGCCCCGGCTTGGTATGATCATCCAGACAGTACGCAACGAAGATCAGGTCCGGGCGATGAAGGGTGTGCATTCCATACATCGTCTCCCGGGCGTATTTGCGGTGGTGGCCGAACGCTGGTGGGACGCAAAGCGGGCGGCCGAAGCAGCGCTGATCGACTGGCAGGAGCCTGGAGCGGACACGACGATGCGGGTCATGCCCGCCGACTTTTCGACGGAAGCTTTCCGGAAGGATCTGGCTGATGCACGCGGTTCCGGTGAGGATGCGGAAACCAGAGGCGATGTGACCCGTGGGCTGAAAAATGCTCATACGGTCGTGGAAGCGACTTATTCAAGCCAGTATGTGAATCACGCACAACTTGAGCCGCCCTCCGCGCTGGCCCGCTTCAGCCCGGACAGTACGCTGGAGGTCTGGGTGCCCAATCAGGCACCGGACATGTTCCGTGCGGACATAGCCAAACGCACGGGTCTCCCCGTTGAAAAGGTTGTCATTCATTCCCAAATGCTGGGCGGATTTTTTGGTCGTCATTTCCTCTACGAGACAGCCAGTCCCTACCCACAAGCGATTACGCTGGCAAAGGAGACCGGCCGTCCTATCAAGCTGATCTGGAGCCGTGAAGAAGAATTCTTGCGCGATACGCTGCGGCCGATGGCGGCAGTACGCTTTCGTGGCGGACTGGATGAGAACGGCATTCCCGTAGTTCTTGAGGCCGTCAGCGCGACTGAAGGCCCAACAGAAGGTCTCAACAACAAGCGCGGTGACAAGCTGGATGACAGTGCTCTCGAAGGGCTGACCGGAAAGTCGTATGACATCCCTGACCGACGGATTGCCCAGCATTTCATCAAAAGCCCTGTGATGCTCGGCTACTGGCGTTCCGTCGGCAACTCCATGAATGACTTTCTCTATGAAACTTTTTTGGACGAACTGGCGGACAAAGGAAATCAGGATCCATACGAACTGCGGTTACGTCTGCTGCGAGACAACAAGCGCCTCACGACTTTGCTCAAGGAGCTCGCAGACTTGTCCGGTGGCTGGAAGCGTGGTCCGTTTACGGCAGCGGATGGCTCACGTCGGGCGCGCGGGATCGGCATGGCCTCACCCTTCGGGTCTGAAGCTGCGGCCATTGCGGAAGTGTCGATCGAGAACGGGCGTGTGCGGGTTCACGAAGTCTGGGAAGCAATCGACCCCGGAAAGGTCGTGAACCCGGCGATTGTGGAAGCGCAGGTCAACGGAGCCATAGCCCTAGGACTGTCTCAGGTGCTTCTGGAAGAGACCGTCTACGAGAACGGTATGCCGCGTGCGCGCAACTATGACGGTTATCCGATCCTGACACTGAATCAGATGCCTCGTGTGCATGTGAAAATCGTCGAGAGTGGCGAAAAGATGGGCGGCGTCGGGGAGCCTCCGTTACCTGCCATCCCGCCTGCGGTAGCCAATGCGGTTTCGATCCTGACGGGGCGGCGTATCCGAAGCATGCCGCTGTCACGTCATGACTTTGCAAGCTGAGACTTTGATCGTCGTTCGGCACGTCTCGCGTGCAGCAGAAAGATTGCGGAACTGAACATGACTAACCGCCTGAAGAAAATTTTCGCAGTCGTGATCCCCGCGTCAGCCGTTCTGGCTGCGGGAACGGCATGGTTCGTGACCCGCCTCCCTGCGTCGTCCTTTGAGAGAACTGGTTCTCAGGGCGAACCATCGGCGGACCTTGTGGCGCGGGGGGAATATGTCTCACGTCTGACGGACTGCGTGGCCTGTCACAGTGTGCCGGGCGGGGCGGCCTATACCGGTGGCCTGAAGATGGTGACGCCGCTGGGCGCGATTTTCGCAACCAACATTTCGCCGGATCATGAGACGGGTATCGGTGCATATACGCTGGCGGATTTTGACAGAGCGCTTCGTTCCGGTGTGGCGAAGGATGGGCATCGCCTCTATCCGGCCATGCCCTATCCGTCCTACGCCAAGCTTTCTGACGATGATGTCAGGGCACTTTATGCCTATTTCATGAAGGGCGTCCCGGCCGTTCATCAGGAAAACCGGAAAAGCACGATCCCCTGGCCGCTGAACATGCGCTGGCCTCTGGCCTTCTGGAATGTGGTTTTCGCTCCGTCAGGCGTTTATCGTCCGGATCCCTCAAAAGATGCCCAATGGAACCGGGGGGCCTATCTTGTTGAAGGGGCCGGGCACTGCGGAGCCTGTCATACGCCGCGAAGTCTGGCCTTCAACGAAAAGGGGACGGACAGCCATAGCGCGTCATTTGTCTCTGGCGCTCTGATCGACGGGTGGTTTGCGCCCAGCCTGCGCAACGATGCAAATACGGGTCTGGGCCGGTGGAGCGAGGACGATGTCTTCCGTTTTCTCAAGACCGGCCGGAACGAACATGCTGTCGTGTTCGGCTCCATGACAGAGGCTTTCAACAACTCGACGCAGTTTTTCTCGGATGATGATCTGCGGGCTGTGGCACACTATCTCAAGTCTCTGCCAGGCGATCAGCAAGGAGACGGAGCGCCGTGGCAGTATGAGCCGACACAGGCTGCGTCTCTCCAACCCGCAGCACGACAGAGCATCCCGGGTGCGCAGACCTACATGGCGAAGTGCAGCTTCTGTCATGGGGCGGATGGGCGCGGGCAGGGGCAATGGGTGCCGCCGTTGGCAGGAGCAGCTTCGTCTCTGGTGCCGGACAGTTCCTCCTCCATCAACGTCACACTTAACGGATCTGGCCGTGTCGTCGCGGCCGGAGTGCCGGATTCCTATCGGATGCCGTCATATCGCGCGCAGCTTTCCGATGGGGAAATTGCGGACGTGCTGACCTTTGTCCGCTCGTCATGGGGAAACCGGCAGCCTCCCGTGACGAGGGGGGATGTCAAAAAACTAAGGAAGCAGACCGTTTCAGCCAGCAGCAGCCCGGTTATTTTGAAAACTCATTGATTCATATGGTCTCTCGCCGATCAACGTATCTGCGAGAAGAAATTTTATGAATTGATAGATTTTTCGATTAATGAAACTCAAAAATATCAGTAATGTACTGATGATTGTTCACATGAGAGATGATTTCGAAGGCATCAGTGTTTTCTTGGAGGTTGTCGAAGCTGGGGGGTTCGCCAAGGCTGCTGAACGTCTGTCGCTTTCACGCTCGGCTGTTGCAAAAACGATTGGACGTATTGAGGAAAGATTAGGGATAAAGCTTTTCCAGCGCACGACCCGTCGACACAACCTGACGGAAGAAGGCCATATTTATTACGAGAGATGTGTTCGTGCCCTTGAAGAGGTTCGAGCAGGTCAATCTGTGCTGGAGTTTGGACGGTTTAATGTCCGAGGTAAATTGAAAATAATCATGCCGACTTTGCTCGGTAGATATTGTGTGGAACCATTCCTGCTCGATCTGGCTAGCGAGTATGAAGAACTGGAGTTGGATCTCCGTTTTTCAGATTTAGAACAGAATCTTGTCGCCGAACGGTTTGACCTGGCTGTTCGTAACGGACTGGACCGCGAGCTACCTAGTTATCTGAATGTGCGCAAGATCGCTATTCAAAATAAAGTACTATGTGCGTCGCCTTCTTATTTGGCACGATGTGGTCCAATTTATACTCTGGAAGATATTCGACATCACGATGCTTTGGTTTATTGGAAAAATGAACAGCCATGCTTGTGGAATTTTTGCGATACCGGTGTCACGGAGTTCAAACTTCCCCCTAAATGGCGGCTGCAATTTGATAATCAGGAAGCAATGGCTGACGCCGCTCTTCGAGGCATGGGCGTTGCCTGCTTACCACGCTGGCTCATTCATAATCATCTCAAGGAAGGGCGACTTGTCCCACTTCTGGAGAAATTGCCTTTGGCATCTCAGGATATTTATGCGATCTGGCCGGAAACGAAGTTTATGTCGCTCGCCTCAGTTTAACGATCGATATGTTGTCTGATCATTTGGGAAAAACAGTGAATTTTGATCGGTCATTAGCAAGCTAATCTCAGCCTGTGTTTGTGGTCAGTCATAGGAGCTTTTTTGTAGCGGTCGTTTCGCAGGACTCCAATTTTTCCGTCAGAGTCAGAGGATTGCGGGAATTTTCGTGACGGGTTGAGAGGGTGGGAGAGAGTCTCCCGTCCGCCCGTCATGGAGTTTTCGCCATGGCGACCGCTATTCCGAAAATTACGTTGAGTTCGTCCCGCGACATCCCGTTCAACCGGTTGGTGCTGTCCCAGTCCAACGTGCGGCGTGTGAAGTCCGGCCTGTCGATTGAGGAACTGGCCCGCGACATCGAGCGCCGCGGGCTGCTGCAGAGCCTGAATGTCCGCCCCGTTCTCGATGATACCGGGGCCGAGACCGGTACCTATGAGGTGCCTGCCGGTGGGCGTCGTTTCCGTGCTCTCGAACTGCTGGTGAAGCAGAAGAAACTCGCGAAGACGGCACCCGTGCCGTGCGTGGTCCGCGAGGCCGGATCGGCCATTCTCGCCGAGGATGATTCCCTGGCCGAGAACGTCCAGCGCGTGGCCCTGCACCCGCTGGACCAGTTCCGCGCCTTCCGTGACATGCTGGAGAAGGGCATGTCCGAGGAGGAAATCGCCGCAGCGTTTTTCGTGGCGCCCACCGTGGTCAAACAGCGTTTGCGGCTGATGACCGTGTCCGACAAACTGCTGGATATCTACGAGCAGGATGGCATGAAGCTGGAACAGCTGATGGCCTTTTCCGTCAGCGATGACCATACCCGCCAGGAACAGGTCTGGGACATCGTGTCCCAGAGCCATAACCGTGAACCTTATGTCATCTGCCGCATGCTGACAGAAAAGACCGTGCGGGCCTCGGATCGTCGCGTACGCTTTGTCGGACTGGACGCCTATCTCGCGGCCGGTGGTCCTATCATGCGCGACCTGTTCGAAGCCGATGATGGTGGCTGAATACGATCACCCCGCGTATGATGGGCGAGATGCACGTATTGCTGATGATGGCGGCGATGTGGGCGGGGAGGGCTACAGCATCTCTCCCGACGTTGAACCCGAAGAAGAAGACGGGATCAAGCCGCTGCCCGACCGGTTGCTCACCGAACTGACGGCTTGGCGCACGCTGGCCCTGCGGGATGCTTTCGCTGGCAACCCGCACATCGCCCTGACCGAACTGCTGCACACCTTGGTGCGCGATGTTTGCAGGCAGACGCCGGGCGCGGATTGCCTGGAAGCCTATGTCCGGGAAATTTCCCTGCCGGTCCATTCGCCCGACATGCCGGGCAGCGTGCCGGCCCATGCGCTGCGCCAGCGCAACGAGGGTTGGAAGCATGATCTGCCGGATGACGAGGATGCGCTGTGGCGCTGGATCGACGGCCTGGACGATGCCAGCCGCATGGCATTACTGGCCCATTGCCTCTCCTTCGGGGTCAATGCACTCTATGAGCGCATGCCCGCCTATGGCGCGGTGTCCCAGCGCAGCGTGACCGAGCGTCTGAAGCGGGCAGACCGACTGGCATCGGCCCTCAGCCTCGATCTGGTCGAGGCAGGCTGGCAACCCACGGTCGAGAACTATCTCGGCCGGGTGACCAAGGCCCGCATCCTGCAGGCTGTGCGCGAAGCACGCGGTGACGAGGCGGCCGAGCGCATTGCCCACCTGAAAAAGCCCGACATGGCGCGCGAGGCCGAGCGGCTGCTGGAAGGTTCGGGCTGGCTTCCCGAGGCGTTGCGCACGGCAGGAGGTGCAGAGCAGGTGCCGGTTGAAACGGCAACGGTGGACGAGGGTATGGAGCCATCGCCGCCGAGTAGCCTTTATGAGGTCAGGAACTTTGAGACAGCGGCTTCCGGTGCCCGGAAGCCGCTTTTTTCATGTCTGGCGCCCCGGAAAGAGGGAGAGGTCGCTTCGCCTTCTGTGCCGAATAACCGGCATAGAGGAGAGTTTTCCATGACCACGACCACCATCCTGCCCCCGGCGTCCCGTGGCGCCGCGTCCGGCGGCTTCCGGATCGATCCTTCGCGTGGGGAGCGTAGCGCCCGCGTATCGTCCGAATGGTTCTCGCGCCCCGATGACGAGCGGTATCTCTCGCTGTCAGATCTGCACGCTGCGACCCTGACGCGGGCGGATCGGGCCACGGCCCGCACGGTGGAAAGCCGCGCCATTCGCGTGGAGGCCGCGCGCGACAATGCCGAGCGCCTGACTTTGACCGTTCCGGGACAGCATGAGCCAATCGCACCGACCCACTGGTCCTTTGGCCAGATGTGCAGTCTGGTCGGTGCGCCGTCGTCCTATCTGCGCAATCTTCCCGCGCCACTGGCGGCGATCAACTTGCAGCACGGCCTGCTGTCGCACCGGGCCGAACTGGTCAAAACGCTGGAAACCGAAGACGGTCGGGTGGAACTGCGCGCCGTGACCGGCCCCGATTACGGCCGCATCTGGGATCATGAACTGGTCGGCGCGGTGCGCAAGATCGCCGGTGACGGCACAGGCGATACCAACTGGAAGGTGCCGGGCGTCATCGACTGGGCGACCATGACCCATAACCCCTATGTCGATATCACCAAGGAAACGACCACGCTGTATGCATCAGACAGGGACGTGTTTCTGTTTTTGGTCGACGATACCCACCCGATCGAGGCCGGACGCCTGCCCAACGGCGACCCCGATCTCTACTTCCGGGGGTTCTATGCCTGGAATTCAGAAGTCGGAAGTAAAAGTCTCGGTATTGCGTCGTTTTATCTGCGCGGAGTGTGTCAAAATAGAATGCTCTGGGGCATCGAAAATTTCGAACAGATCACGATCCGGCATAGCAAGTTCGCCGCCTCGCGTTTCGTGCATCAGGCGACACCGGCCCTGCGGAATTTTGCCGCGGCCAGCCCGGCCTCGTTCGTCTCCGGCATCCAGGCGTCACGCCGGGCGCTGGTGGCGAAGAATGACGAGGATCGTGAAACCTTTCCACCACTCGCCAAAGACCCGCTCAGGCCCGTCAGCGCATTTCACTTTCCGCCGCACGCCCCGCCAGATGAAGAACAGCGGTGGCTGATCCGGTAGCTCTGCCATGGCCTGCACCGGTTCCGGTCGTGCCAGCAGCCGGGTGGGGCGAGGCCAGTGCTCCGGCCAGTCCTTTGTCTCTTCAGGTGCAAGGGCAGGCACGCGGCAGAAGGAGCGTTCGGGCAGATCGCTTTCTACCGGTGCAAAACGATAGTGGCCCAATACCGGATACGCCCAGCGTGGCCAGACCCTCAATGATAGGGGAGGGCAGGCGGAGAGCTTCAACGGGCAGATCAGCCAGAGCAGAGGGCGTTTTATCTAAACGGACAACCGCAATAGCTAACCGGCCATAGCGAGCCAGCGCATGGGCCGCCCCCCAGGTGTCCGCGACTACAGCCCGAGCGCAAAAACCGGCTCCTGCCATGCGGTGGACCATATCCTTGAGCATGGGAAGTTCGCCACCATGCAGGTGATCCGCCCCGGTCGTGTCCAGAACCAGGCCGTTCGGCGCATCGACGGCCACGATGGGCGCGATACGGTGCTGGAACCACAAAGCGAGTTTTTTCAGTCCGAGCCGGTCGCCTTCGGGATCGGCGTCCATCAGCACCAGATCGGGATAGAGCGCCTGGGCCTTGGCCACCGGTATGCCTGGGCGCAACCCCAGCTTCCGGGCGGCCAGATCGACCGACAGGACAACTCGTCGCCGTCCTTCTCGCCCGGCCAGCGCAAGCGGCACCTCAGGCGCTGGCGCGTCTTTGCCCAGCCGCTTCCTGATCCGGTCTGTCGGCCAGAGCGGCAGGTAGAGCGAGACGATCCGCGATCGGGCTGCATGGAGCGAGCCTTCCCTTGCCATCACAGGCCTCCACTTCAAAATCGGCACATCCGCCCGCACGGGCACGAATCAGTTCCAGCAGCCAGCGGGGGCGCCCCACACCGGGAGCCGGCAACGGCGCGGACGGCAGGACGGAGAACCTTCTCCCGCTTCAGGCAGTGACGATTATCTGTCCCGTCTGAATGAGGCTCAGCGCCAGGCCGTCACGCACGGGACCGGAGTCTCGGCAGGCGGGATGGCCTCATCGCCGCTGCTGGTCATCGCCGGGGCCGGATCGGGCAAGACCA
>NZ_BAJW01000104.1 GCF_000613905.1 Acetobacter persici JCM 25330 | reverse complement strand
CCCCCCATTTCTGCCACTGTCCAAGTGACTGCTGAGTGCCTAATTCAACGACTGGAGGGAACGGAACGGTCAGTGTCAGCTTAATCCAACAGTGACGAGGCATCCTGAACTTCCGAGGAGAGGCAGAAACTGACGTAGCACTGGATGTAATCGCTCCAAGTTTTGCGAGGGTACAGGGAGTTTATTTAAGAAAGGTGTCATGTATAATTAAAAAATATCATTATTGTTGTATTGTTCTAGAATTTCGGTTGTCGTAATTTGAGAATCACTTATGCCTCCCCAACCAAAGATACCAACACTTTCGTGAGTTCAGTTCCAGACGTGTTTCTTTTTTAGCCTTTCAAATGGGTTGCGGCTCGATCCAGATCGGGATCGCCCCAATTCTCCATACAAGCATGGCGTTGATCTCGCTCCGGTTCGGGCCGGGTACGAGGACGACTTTCTCAATCAGCGCTCGTATTGCCTTGAAAGAGAGCAAATGGTTGATCAGATATTCCGTCTACTTGTCGGAAAAATTGCTCAACGTTTGAATCATCGGAATCTTCAACATCAGGACAGGGTGAAATGGAAATAGTCACCTTTACTGCCGTCTAAATAGGCCAGAATTTTACTTAGGTTAGGAGGGAAACACCTCAAAACTGACAGCCCTGCCAAATGCTTTAAGCTGATCACCCAGCCCACTTAAACGGGCCAAACGCACTCAATAAACATCAAAGAGACCAGTCTGCACCCCGATGCATCCACCCCGATCAACTCAAGATAATATAGAATAACAGAGTCAACGCCAAAACCAGAGTATTTTCCGCATCCTACAAAATTCTTATTTACGATATAGGCAGTGTGTGCTGATCAAGCAGGGCTACATTTTCATGAATAGCTCTAATCAGGGCATCCACGGCCAGATTTTCTGGCTGTGTTTTGTGGTATTCCAGACTAAATGGCAGGTCAGAGAGGATAGGAAGGCCAGCCGAGAGAGTATCAATAATTTTTACACCATCGGGAATGAAGTGACGCCCAAAGACCGAGACGCCAAGGCCAGCAATAACGCCAGCCCGCAGCCCTGTAATGCTTAAGCTTGTGTGGGTAATGATAAAAGGAATGTGCGCAGCGGTGAGTGCTTCCAGCGCCATACTTCGGCTAACGCTTGGTTCGGGATGTAACGCCAGCGGCAGAGGGCGTTGTTTACAAAGATCCGGCTCTTCTGGGGAGGTAACCCACACAAGAGGATCCGCCATAAGTGGCATGGCTTGTTGTGTGGATGTTCGGGTTTTAACGAGCACAATATCAAAACAGCCAGTGTGGAATTTATCCAAGAGATTTCCACTCAGCCCCACCTCAATCTGTAATGTAATGCCGGGGTAAAAGCGCCGAAAGCGCCGGAGAATATCCGGAAGTCTTGACGTCGCAAAATCTTCTGCAACCCCTAACCTGACATGCCCTGTAACACCGGGGGTCGCAAGGTCACGCTCCGCATCTCCTATAGCGCTCAGAATACGCCTGGCATGGGGTAGAAGGCGCTCTCCTTCTGGCAGCAGGGCGACGCGATGGGTTGAGCGCTGGAACAATTGCTGCCCAAGTTGCGCTTCAAGCCGGCGTATATGCTGGCTCACGGTAGACTGTGTAAGCCCCATGCGTGCCGCTGCAAACGTAAAGTTTTTTTCTTCTGCAACAGCAAGAAAGCTCTCAAGGAGATCAGTATTAATCATGATATAATTATTACGATATACACTCACCAATCTGTCAATAATTTATTCTTCCACTGAGCGATTTCTGGGGCGTAATGTGCCTTCAGCCGGATGCAACGTCGAACAGGACTGAAGTGATGACGGACTGGATAAAGCAAAAAAAAGAGCGGGCACGCCGCCTTAAAGAAGTTGTGTCCCTAGTGTCAGGCAAGGAGGTGCAACCTGCGGATGTCACCGCGCTTCTTGAAAGGGTTATTTGTAGTGGGGACCGGGTGTGCCTTGAGGGCGACAACCAGAAACAGGCAGATTTTCTGGCAGAATGTCTGACACAGGTTGATCCTTCACAAGTGCATGATCTGCATATTGTGCAATCAGGACTTGTTTTATCAGAGCATCTTGACCTGTTCCGGTTAGGGATAGCCCGTAAGCTTGATTTCTCCTATTCCGGCCCGCAGTCTGCTGCAATTGCCAGAGCGCTGGATCAGGGTAAAATTGAACTGGGCGCTATTCATACGTACATTGAACTCTTTGCCCGTTATTTTGTTGATCTGACACCAAATGTTGCGCTCATTGCGGCAGTCAGTGCGGACAGAAAGGGCAACCTGTACACAGGCCCAAATACGGAAGATACGCCAACCATTGTAGAAGCAACCGCTTATAAAAATGGTATTGTCATTGCTCAGGTTAACAAAATTGTTGATGAGGTTCCACGTATAGATATTCCGGGGGATCAGATCGATTTTATTGTTCAGGCACCAAAGCCTTTTTATGTTGAACCACTTTTTACGCGTGACCCGGCTGCTGTAACTGAAACACAGATCCTGATGGCAATGATTGCTTTGAAAGGGATCTACGCGGAATATCGCCCCCGCAGGCTTAACCACGGTATTGGTTTTGCTACAGCGGCAATCGAACTGCTCTTGCCAACTTACGGGGAACAACTTGGGCTGCGTGGTGAGGTTGCAACCCACTGGGCGCTTAACCCTCATCCAACACTGATCCCAGCCATAGAAAGCGGTTGGGTTCAGCAGATCCACTGCTTTGGGAGCGAGGTAGGCATGGATCGTTACATGTCTGCCCGACCAGATGTTTATTTCATCGGTCATGACGGAACATTACGTTCAAATCGCCTACTTTGCCAGAACGCGGGTCTTTATGCGTGTGATATGTTTATAGGATCGACCTTGCAAATTGACCTTGCAGGTAACTCCTCAACCGTCACACCAGACAGAATAGCCGGTTTTGGTGGTGCCCCCAATATGGGGGCAGACGCGCATGGACGCCGTCATGTTTCAGAAGCGTGGCTTAAGGCAGGACATGAAGCGGCAGGCAGTGAGGGTCCGCTTGTCCGGGGCCGCAAGCTGGTTGTGCAGATGGTCGAGACTTTTGGTGAGGGAATGAAACCCGCTTTTGTTGAAGAACTTGATAGCATAGCTTTGGCGCGTAAACTGGGTATGCCGCTGGCTCCCGTTATGATTTTTGGCGATGACGTGACACATATCGTCACGGAAGAAGGCATTGCCAATCTCCTTCTCTGTCGTAACGCGGATGATGTCGAGCAGGCCATTCGGGGTGTTGCTGGTTATACTCCAGTGGGTTTGGCGCGTGATCGTGCAAAGGTTGAGGCTCTGCGTGCACGGGGTGTGATACGCCGCCCGGAAGATCTGGGGATCGATCTCTTACAGGCAGACCGTAATTTATTAGCCGCGCGCTCTATTCGTGATCTCGTCACGTGGTCTGATGGTCTGTATGCGCCGCCCTCAAAATTTCGAAATTGGTGAGGTCTGTCATGGAAAAATTCACCATACAAGCTCAGGCAAAAACCACATTGGGTGGCAAGTCCCCTCACGCTCTTACCGGGGTGGTTGCCTCTGGTAATCTGGAAATTCTTTTTGAAAGAAAAGAAGCGCCTCTCACGGTCACAGTCGAGGTCATGACCGCTTCACATGGCTATAAGCCAGTATGGGAAGCTGTCATTAAAGACTTTGTTGAGAGAGCTTCTCCGGGTGGAATGCATATTGCCATTCACGATAACGGGGCACGGCCTGACACGGTTTTGCTGCGCCTGATGCAAGGTGCACGGCTTATGGAGACTCAGTCATGATTCCTGAAAATGTCATGAATGAACCAAGCTGGTACGAGTTGTCTGCTCGTGCACGGATTAACGGTTTGCTGGATGCTGGTAGCTTTAATGAAATTCTTGGCCCTCAGGACCGAGTGATGAGCCCCCATCTGGCTTTTTTTGATCTACCCCCCGCCTTTGATGATGGCATTATTATCGGTCGTGGGATGATTGATGGTCGGCCTGTTGCTGTTGCTGCTCAGGAAGGCCAGTTCATGGGCGGTACATTTGCCGAAGTCAGCGGTGCAAAGCTGGTCGGTTTATTGAGAGCCGTGGCCAAAAGTGCAGGAACGCCTCAGGCTGTAAGTAGTGTATTTCTGCTGCTTGATACAGGAGGTGTGCGTCTTCAGGAAGCAAACGCCGGTGAGATGGCAGTTTCAGAAACTATTCGTGCTATTCTGGATGTCCGGCATAAAGGAGTGCCTGTTATTGCCCTTATTGGTGGCCGTGCGGGCGCATTTGGGGGTGGCGGTCTGGTAACGGCTTGCTGTTCCCACATTGTTATTTCGGAACAGGGCCGTATTTCAGTCAGTGGTCCTGAAGTCATTGAAACCAATAAAGGTGTGGGGGAATTTGATTCCAAAGACCGCGCTTTGGTCTGGAGGGTTACAGGCGGCCGTAGTCGTGTCCTTCTTGGTGGAGCTGACAGCTATGTCAAAGGGGATATTAGCAGTTTCCGTAAAGCCGCAGCGCATGCCCGTAACAGCGTGCCAACGCTATCACTTGAAACACTGGAGCACGAGCAGGAAAGGCTTGAGCAAAGGCTCTCAGCCTTTGGTGATTGCCGCGACACACCCGAAATCTGGACCCGCATAGGCCTGCCTAATCCTGCTGGAATTGCAGATCTGACAGAGGATGAATTTATTCACCTCTTGGCAAAGGAGGAAGTGCGCCATGATGCCCGATAATCTGATTGCAGCTCTGTTTCCCGATGGTCATACCGTGACATCTGGGCCAGAAAATACTCTCTCAGGCCATGCCAGATGTGGTGGCAAAACGGTTGAGGTTCTGGGCATCACCGATGGCACACCTCTTGGTCCTGAAACGGCACTTGTGCTTGCCGGACGTGTGCTTGAAATTGTGAAATCTGGCAGTAAAGCGCCAATTGTTTTTCTGATTGATACAGCAAGTCAGCGGATGACAAGACGTGATGAAATGCTGGGGTTAAACGAATATCTGGCGCATCTTGCTAAAAGTATCACATTGGCCAGTATTGAGGGTCACAGAACCATCAGTGTGCTGTACGGCACAGCGGCGCTGGTGCATTTATTGCAACGGCCCTTGCAACCCAAACCATGGTTGCAGTGGATGGGGCGCATCCCAGTGTGATGGACCTGCCTTCTATCGCGCGTGTTACAAAACTACCGTTGGAGGTTCTGACTGAAAAAGCAAAGGAAACACCGGTTTTTGCTCCGGGTGTCGAGCCTCTTGCAGCCACTGGTGCGGTGACTGAAATCTGGAAGCTCTCTGATGGAGAGAGCGCTAAGCGTCTTGCCGCTTTACTGAGTGATGAGCAGACCGGTCGAGCAGATGGTCGTGACCAGCTAGGGGCCACACGTGGTGGCCGTAAAATGGCAGCAGACGTTGCTAACCGTGTGGCAGCCGCTTTTTTAAACACTAATGTTTTAGAAAAGGCCGAGTGATGGTGTCCGTCTGGCGCCACAAGCTTCTTGTCGTCAGGCCGGATGTCTGGCGCGGTATATGCGCGACTGTGCAGCAGGATGTGAATGACGCTGCTACCCAAGCTATCGTGCAGGACTGGATGGTTAAGGGGTGGCCCGTTATTTGCCGGAGACCATATGCACATGAACAGAATGCAGAAGATGGTGGCGGAATAGCCGTCGGTTTGCCGCTACCACCAATTATGGGAAAAAAGCGTCTCGGGTTTGTTGTGCCAGAGAAGGCTGTTTCGTCTTTTGCTGGTGCTATGTGGCCGTGTGGCGAGGTATCCAGCGTGCGGTTAACACCTGAACGCCTTAACGATATCAAACTACTGACAGAATTGGGGCGGGCGTATGGCCTTGTCCCACAGGCGACAGGAAGTTTGCTTTGGGAGACGATAACAGGCCTGCCGTATCTTTCTGAAACATCAGATTTTGATGTCGTCTGGCGTGTTGCTGGGTCAAAGCTACAAAACGCGGACATTCTTGCCGCATTTCTTGCAGATTTGGCCCAGATTGCAGGCACACTCTCAGTGCGGTTGGACGGTGAGATAATCTTTCCACAAGACCGCGCTGTGCAATGGCAGGAACTTCAGTCTGCGCGCTTTGACGAGGAGGTGTTGGTAAAAACCCTTACGTCTATTGAGTTGATGTCGGTCAGAGATCTAACCGGTGCATTAAGGAAGGTTCCTGCATGAAGTGTGCTGTCCTGCAGGCGTTGGATATTTCCGGTGCTGTATCTGCCGATATGGTTGCGCAGATTGCACAGGACTGCCTGATTGATGAAGTAAGAACATGGCCTAAACCGGTTTAGTCAGTCATGTTGATACGGGTAGCCACACGGATATGACTGCTGCCCATTTTGAAGCAAGTGCAAGGGCTATAAGCCTTATTTCTCAGACCTTTACCGGGCTGGTGAGGGTAATGCGGATTTGTCAGTTTTGCGTAAAGTCGGCGTGGCGGCAGAAGCTGCCATGCTGCGTGCAACCGGAGGGGTCAATACGCATCGTGGCGCAATATGGGCTTTGGGCCTGTTAAGTGCTGCGCTTGGCTGGCGGACTTCTCATGGCGTGGCATTGCCCTGTTGCGAGGTTGTGCAGCGGGTGTGGGGTGCCGCCATTCTGGGCACCGCACAGCAAGCCTCCAGCCACGGCGGGATAGTGCATCAGCGATACGGTTCTGGCGGTGCGCGTGTTGAGGCTGGGTTAGGATTTCCTTTTATTCGCTCTATTGGTTTGCCTGCCTTACAAAAGGGGCGGGACCTATGCCCTGGCGATGAAGAAGCGGCCCGCGTGCAATGTTGCATCGCTTTAATCGCTAGGCTGGAAGATACCAATATTCTGTATCGCGGCGGCATAAAAGGGTTGGCTTACGCGCAAACAGGCGCGGAGATGTTTCTCAGGCGCGGTGGCGTGGGAGACCCTGCATGGCGTAAGCACGCTCAGGCTTTGCACCATGGTTTTGTCTCCCGCAGGCTTTCCCCTGGTGGCGCGGCTGATGGTCTGGCCATCTCTCTCTTTCTGGAGCGCACGGAGAACGCCAGATTGCACTGACATGTCCTTTAACAATAACAAAAATAGGACGTACCATGATACATATTCTTCTTGTTTCTCTCGTTCCAATTTTTGCGGTTATGGTTGCTGGCTATATAGCTGGAAAACGCGGAAAAATTGATAATAAAAACGTTGCCAGCCTGAATGTGCTGACGATGGAGTTTGCTTTGCCTGCGGCTCTATTTGGCACAACGGCGCGGGCATCACGTGATGTTTTGGCCGAGCAGTGGCCATTACTCTGTACGTTGCTCATTGTGATGCTGACGATGTTCGCATTTGTATGGGTATTGTCCCGATATATTTCAAAATTTTCCGCAGCAATTTCCGCCGTTATAGCATTGAGCGTTTCTCTCCCTAATTATGCCGCAGCCGGTATTCCACTGGCTTCTGCTGTATTTGGCGCTACAGGAAAACTGTATATCACAACAGCCATTGTCTCTGGAGCGATTGTGATGTCACCGCTCACTCTGGCTTTTCTGGAAGCGCAGAAAGCGGATAGCAACACAAAAGGCATCTCTCTTCTGTTTGTTTCCATCGGGCGATCCATGCTCAAGCCTCTGGTCGTGGCTCCATTTCTTGGGGTTGCGCTCGCCCTGCTGGGTCTTGCTTTGCCAGACTATATTCTTCGTTCTTTTGACTTGATGGGGCAGGCAACAGCAGGTGTCGCTCTGTTTGTTACCGGGTTAATTCTGAGTGCACAGAAAGTTTCTCTTTCCCCTCGCATCCTGTTCCTGAGCATGCTGTGCAACATTGTGCAGCCCTTGCTGGCATGGTTTTTAATTATGCTCATTCCCATGTCGGTTGAAATGGGCCATGCCGTTGTGCTGTTAATGGCTTTACCCGCAGGTTTCTTCGGTCTGCTTTTTGCTCTGCGTTATCAGGCAGATAGCAAGGATGCTGGCTCCATAATGGTTGTAAGTACGGTCATGAGCCTTGTAACATTAACAGTGGCTCTGGCCTTGGTTGCAGGCACGTCTCTGCATAACTTGCCGTAACGGAGAATTTCTATGGGCAGTATACTGGCTATTCTGTGTTCGGGGCAGGGAGGCCAGCATGCAGGCATGTTTGACATGCTTGCGAACTGCCCTGAGGCTTTCCCTATTTTTGATGACGCTGCCAGAGTTCTAGGTCAGGACCCAAGAGTTTTTGTAAAACAAACAAAGACAGACAAGCTCTATACGAACAAGAACGGTCAAATCTTATGTTGTGCAATGGCTCTGGCTTTGTCTGCTGTTCTGGAAAAATACCTTTTAGATCAAAAAATTCTTTATGCAGGATACAGTGTTGGGGAGTTATCAGCCTGGGGGCTGGCTGGATGTTTGACACCAAGGCAGGTTTTTGACCTTGCGGTAAGGCGGGCAGAACTGATGGATGCTGTCAGCCCACCGGGTGCCGGTCTTGCTGGCATTGCCGGGCTGCCCCGCTCCCTTATAGAAGAAATTGCTGAAAAAGCAGGTGTCTGGATTGCTATTGCCAATACAGAGGAATCTGTCGTGCTTGGCGGGGCCAGTCACGCTCTGGATAAAGCACTCGAATTAGCTCTTAAAGCGGGTGCGGCAACAGCCCGGCGTCTGAATGTTTCGGTCCCTTCTCATACGCCTCTTCTTATAGATGCTGTAGCGCCTCTGCAGGACTATATTCTCTCCCTGCACGGCAAATCACCCCGCGTAGGAGCGCGCCTTATTAGTGGGCTTGATGGGGAGCCAATTTTCAGGAGCGAAGATGGTGCAAAGCGTCTTGCAAAGCAGGTTGCCACCACTGTTCGGTGGGATGCTTGTATGGAGGCGTGTTTGGAAGCCGGAAGCACCCGTGTTCTGGAGCTGGGACCGGGAAAGGCTCTCGCACGCATGGCATCGACCAGCATTTTGAAAGATGCCAGTATCCGGGCAGTTGAGGACTTTCATTCCCTGTCGGGGGTTCTAGATTGGTTGGAGTAAAAAACTGAAACCAACACCGCACTTCGCCAACAAAAAACGTTGTGATTATGCGGAGAGGGTCCGTTCAAAACATTGGATGAATCTTTGGCCGCTATTGAAGGAAAGTGCTGATTAACCGGATAGCCGAAATGCTAGGTAGAAATCGCCCTCTTTGTTGATTTTCACTGGGTGGTCCCCGGCTCAATAAAGTTGATACGATACAGATTTACAGTGGTGTGGATATTATCATCACTCTCCTTTCAGATAGAAATATGCTGGGGTTGCCAAATGCATCAAACACTAGTCGAACTTGCTACCAAAGCACGGGTATTTATTGAACCTCTCTGGCAAGAATGGCACGTTGCGTCCGGGATAGACCTCCCTAAACCGTTGTCACGAAATACCTGTGGCCGCAGCAGTTTATTCGTTGTTGAGGTTCTTAAGCATGCAGGCATTGTAGCAGACTGGAAAACCGGTGTTCCACGTTATTTGGCAAGTGGAGCCATTATTAAGAGCCTGTTTGGGAAATCGGCGAAGTGTGATTCAAGCTCTGAATGTGGACGCCAGAGCAGAGGGGCCGGATGGCCAAGATCGCCCGAAAGAGG
>NZ_BAJW01000105.1 GCF_000613905.1 Acetobacter persici JCM 25330 | reverse complement strand
GGTCCCGGAGGCGGTGGACATGGCGGCGGAGGCCCCGGTGGGGGTGGCGGACCGGGTGGTCCGGGCCGCTGATCCGGCTTTAAGGCATGGATGGAAGAGGGAGCCTGTTTATGGCTCCCTTTTTTATGGGGAGCAGTAAAAAATCCCCCTGATTATCCACAGGGTCTGGAGTCGCTTTTTACTGGTTTTCTGAGTCGTGCACCGATGTTGCACCCGTTATCCACAGGTTTATTCACGGCATGCGGGATCTCGGTTGTCTCAGGCGATGGGGGCAGGGCGTGCTTTCGGGAACCCTGCGCCGGAGAGCCCTTTTTGTCCGCATCGGATACGGAGGGGCTGATGCATGGGGAGCATCAGGATTTTTCCTCGCGCCCTTGGGTCAAAGGAGAGGAAAGCGCGGACTGATAAAAAGCAGGGAAATCATGGTGCTGCTGGACAGGATTGAACTGTCGACCTCTCCCTTACCAAGGGAGTGCTCTACCACTGAGCTACAGCAGCCCGCTGGCGGCGTTCTAGCTGGTCATGCCAAACGCCGCAAGTCTGTTTCCGCCTAAAAAGCGGAATTAATCGTCACGATGGGTTTTTTCCATCCGTTCATGCTGTTCCTGCGCCTCGATGGACAGGGTGGCAATCGGGCGGGCTTCCAGCCGGCGCAGGGTGATGGGTTCACCCGTTTCTTCACAATAGCCGTAAGACCCGTTTTCAATCCGCTGGAGGGCGAGGTTGATCTTGCCAATCAGCTTGCGTGCGCGGTCACGCGTGCGCAGCTCCAGCGCCCGGTCTGTCTCCACGCTGGCGCGGTCCGTAATGTCGGCTTCATGAATGCCACCTTCAGAAAGGCTGGCGAGGGTATCTCCGGCTTCCTTGAGGAGTTCAGAACGCCACTTCAGCAGTTTTTGTCTGAAATATTCCGTCTGAAGAGGGTTCATAAACTCTTCATCATCTGACGGGCGATAGTCTGGCGGTAGAGTAATCATGTCAGTTGTCAGCCTTTGCAATGACAGGACACCTGCCTTGAAAGAATGACGCGGCTTATAGCGGCGTGAACCCGGAACGCCAAGAACATTATGAGATTTCAGAGGAAGAAAACGGACAACATAGGCATGCGGCCAGCCCGATATGCTCAAGAAATAGTATGGCAGCCGGACGCTAATAAAAGGAAATATTTAAATTTTCTTACAAACAGGATGCGTGGTGCTGCCGCAGGCTGTGGCGCGGCTCTGGGCTGACGTCGCCAGCATCCACCCCGCAAACAGGAAAATCCAGCCTGCTGTAGGGAAGGAAAACAGGGCGCTGGTGGAGGCTACGGGCCACAGAAGCACACAGCACATGATAAACAGCATGGCCTGCTGCGGGTGCGTGGCCGGTGCCAGCGCACGCAGGCCGGTGCGCAGCCAGCACATAATCATCCAGCCAAATGTGGCCAGCCCCGGCAGGCCCGCGGTGGTGGCAATCTGCAGATAGTAATTATGGGGGTGGATGTTGCAGCCTTTCCCCGTATCACTGTCCAGCGGGGGTAGGCCAAATGGCGTCAGGGCTTCGGTATGAAGCGGGACGTGGCAAAAATTTCTGAACCCGTCCATGCCAAGCCCCAGCCAGGGGTGGGAGACAACCATTGTCACGGCAGTCCGGTACAGCCTGCCGTAATCGCTCTGGGTAAAATGGTGTAACTGGCTGGAAAACTTCAGCACCAGCTTGGCATAGGTGCGCGGGGAGATAACCGGCAGGCTGGCAATCAGACCCCCTACGCCCACCATAATCAGCACAAATGGCACCCGAAAGCGGCGGACCATCAGGGCTGTCAGCATCAGGCCGAACAGGAGCAGCACATTGCTCATCCGCTGGCCGATCAGCACCATGGTCGTCACGCTCAGCACCAGCAGCACGGCTCCCCCTGCCCATGCCGAGAGGCGTCTGGTGTGGAATGCGTGCAGCACAACCGGCATCAGCGCCGGAAAAAACAGCATGAGCAGCGTAAATCCGGCCCGAGGCTTCATGAAGGGGCCGGTCAGTGCGCCATCATCGGCTGGCGGATAGCCCAGCAGATTGGTGCCGGTCAGATACTGTTTCCAGCACTGGCCTATCAGCCAGAAGGCCAGCACGAATAAAATTGTAGCCAGCATTTTGCGCCGCGTGGCGGAAACCAGAATCCAGCTTTCCAGTGCTGCGGCCAGCAGAAAGAGGCGGGGCAGACATAACGCCTGCACCCATGCCTCCCGCAGACCGACATAAACGGAGGAGATCAGGCATAACGCGCAGAACAGTGCGGCGGGGCGCAGCCAGTCCTTGCGGGTCCAGTGCCAGTCTTTCTGCACAGCGGAATAGAGCAGGAAGAGGCAGCCGATCAGTGTGGCGGCAACGTCACTCAGCGCGCGGCTGTAAAAAAACAGAACAGGGAGAAGAAAGGTGCATCCTGTTCCACACAGCGTCAGCATCGCAGCAAGGCGGCCGGAAGAGCGGGGTACTAAGGATGCAGGTGTCATGACGGAACAATCCCGTTGTGACAGACCGCATAACCCCGGCGGAAGGCCGGGGGAGGGACTGTCAGACCTCTCAGTCAATCAGAACGGGATTTCGTCGTCCAGATCACTGTTGCCGGGGGCGTCCCAGCCACCGGAGTTGCCACCGCCGCCAGGCCCGCGGGAGGGCGCATTCTGGCGTGGTGCGGAAGACCCGCCAAAATCGCCACCGCCCATGGAGCCGCCACCATAGCCACCTGAGTTGCCGCCACCGTAACCCCCGCCAGCATTGCCGCCGCCGTAGCTGCTGCCACCGCCGCCATACCCGCCGGAGTCTTCTCCTTCGCCACCGCTGCGGCTGTCGAGCAGAACCAGTTCACCACGAAACCGCTCAACAATAACTTCCGTCGTATAGCGTTCCTGCCCGGACTGGTCGGTCCATTTGCGGGTCTGCAACGCACCTTCCAGATAGACCTTGCGGCCTTTCCGCAGGAAGCGTTCCGCCACATCGGCCAGACGATCGTTAAAAATCACCACACGGTGCCATTCCGTGCGTTCCCGGCGCTCGCCGGAGGCACGGTCGTTCCATGTGTCACTGGTGGCGATAGAAAAAGAGACGATTTTCATGCCGTTCTGGCTGGTGCGGACTTCCGGGTCTTTGCCCAGATTGCCCACCAGAATAACCTTATTGACGCTGCCAGCCATCAGTGACCCCGTTTTCTAGAACAATAATAAAGAGTATCCCGCCCGTGTAGCGCACTCCTGGGCAACCCGCCAGAGTTCCCAGTTAGTTCTTCTTCTGTAAAATGACGCATCCCGTGCGGAATGCGTCCTGCGCGTGTACTGTTGCCTAGGCTTTCAGCCGCCACAGCGTCAGCCGTGCCGCGCCGTGCTTCCGTTCCGCCAGTAATGTGCCGGCATAAACAGGAGGAGGGAGTGTCTCTTCGCCCTCGCCCTCGCCCTCGCCCTCGCCTGCGGGTGCGGCGGGTGGCGGGACGTCTGCCTCTTCCGCATTTTCCAGCCGTAACGGCAGAGGCTCCTGCGCTGCGGTTTCAATCACCGCAATAGCGCCGGGGGCAATCCATCCCTGTGCGTCCAGTGCCGCCAGTGTGCGGGCAGGCAGATCCTGCCGGTAGGGCGGGTCCAGAAACAGCAGAGAGCAGGAGGCCGGAGCATGGGTGGGCTTCGTGACATCGCGCGGGATAACCTTGCTCCGGTCCTCCCAGCGGCATCCGGCAATATTGGCGCGCAGGGCCGCAAGGGCCGCGCGGTCTTTCTCAAAAAACGTCGCGTAATCCGCCCCGCGTGAGAGTGCTTCCAGCCCCAGCGCACCTGTGCCCGCAAAGGCATCCAGCACGCGCGCGCCATTCAGCAGGTCCGGCCCGCCCCACGGCGCGTGGAGCAGGATATCAAACACAGCCTGACGTACCCGGTCCGCCGTGGGGCGGGTTGTGGTGCCGGGGGGGGCTGCCAGCATGCGGCCTTTGCGGGCTCCTGCAATAATCCGCATTGTCTAGCGTGTCTTGGTGCCAGTGGAGGCGGAAGCCGGTTTACGGTGGATCGTTTTTTCCGGTGCTTTGGGCATCTGTTCGCGCAGGGTCTTGCCGGGCACTTCTTCCAGTTCCCCCCGTTGCAGGGTGCCAAGCTGGAAGGGGCCGTAACTGGTACGGATCAGGCGGCTGACATGCAGGTTCAGGCCCATCATCACCTTACGGATTTCCCGGTTCTTGCCCTCACGCAGGGAGACGGTCAGCCAGGCATTGTCCCCTTTGCGGGAATCAAGTCCGGCTTCAATCGGCCCGTACCGTACGCCGTCAAACACGCTGCCTTTGGCCAGTGCGGCCAGCCGGGCCTCATCCACCACACCAAACACGCGGACACGGTAGCGGCGCAGCCAGCCGTTGGTCGCAGTTCCAGCCTGCGGGCCAGTTCACCATCATTGGTCAGCAGCAGCAGGCCCTCACTGTTCAGGTCCAGCCGCCCCACGCTGATCACGCGTGGCATGCCTTCCGGCAGAGAGGCAAAAACCGTGGGGCGGCCTTCCGGGTCCTTGTGCGTCGTGACCAGTCCGTCCGGCTTGTGGTAGCGCCACAGGCGGGTGCGCTGGGGCTGCTCAACAACCTTGCCGTCCACCTGAACAAGATCACTGGAGGTGACAAACGTGGCGGGATGGGTCACGGGCTGGTTGTTCAGCTTGACCCGCCCTTCCTCAATCATCCGCTCGGCATCACGCCGGCTGGCCACACCGGTCCGGCCCAGCCATTTGGCAATGCGTTCTCCACGCGATTCCTGCGTCACTCTGATTCTCCTGCTGCCTGCACAAAGGCGCTAAAAATGCTCCGGTCACCCGGGTCTATGCCAAATTCCGGATGCCATTGCACCCCAAGGCAAAATGGAAGGGCCGGGTCTTCCAGCCCTTCAATCAGTCCATCTTCCGCCACAGCATTCACAACCCCGCGTCCGGGGGTGCGCACAGCCTGATGATGGGAGGAATTTACAGCCATCCTTGGCCGCCCCACGCAGCGGGCCAGCAGGGTCTCCGGTGTCAGGAGCACCGCATGGCTGGCTTCATCGCGCGGGTTGGGCTGTTCATGCGGCAGGGCGGTGGGGCAGGCATCGGGGATGTGCTGGATCAGCGTGCCGCCAAGGGCCACGGCCAGAAGCTGCATGCCGCCGCAAATGCCCAGCACCGGCATTTTGCGCTGCATGGCTGTGGCCAGATAGGCCTGCTCGGCCCGCGTGCGTACCGGGCGCAGCGTAACGCTGCTGTGGCGCTCGGTCTCGCCATACAAAGCGGGATCAATATCAAATGCGCCGCCGGTAATCAGCAGTCCGTCAATCTGATCAATATAGTCGGGGGCAAGCTGGGGGAACAGCGGCAGGGCAACGGGTAGCCCTCCCGCCGTTGCAATAGCGGACAGATAGTTTTCCCGCAGAGCATACCACGGGAATCGGGAATAGCGGTCTGGTCCGCCCGCCTCATGGTCAAGCGTAATGCCGATAACGGGGCGGCGTGCAGTCATGAACTCGGGTGTCTTTTTTCAGAAAAAGGCGGACGAAGCGTATCAGGTGCCACACCCCGCGCCGGTTTGCACGGGGATAAACACCAGCATCTTCTGAAACAGGACAGTTTTCCCGAAAAAACGAGGCTCAGCCCTGCAGAAGGGCAATCGTTCGGACGTGCGGTGAGGCGGTTGCCGGTTCATTCACCGTCCGGTCGACAACGGCAAGGCCGAGGCCGATTGCAGCGGCGGCGAGGATGAGAGACAGACTGTGCATGGTACTAATCCTTTCCGCGTCTGGTGTGTCAGGGCGATAGTGCCCGGCACGATAGGTCTGAGCCTGTGCTCTGTTACAGAACAGATCATGGCATCTATAAGGCACAATGACAGAGAAGATCGCGCTTTTGCAAGAAAAAACGACTGTTTAAAATAAGGCAGACGGACTCATTTTCCTGAACGGCGTGTGAGGTCTGAAATATTTGGTGAGGCCTCCTTCAGAGCAGGACAAACACCGGGGTTTGCGGCATGACAGGGCCGCTCAGGGTGGCGGGGCTGGCATCCCGCCAGAAAAACGTCTGTGACAAAGCCTGCATGGTCAAAAGAGGCGCAATGGCATGAAAAACGGGATGGAACTGGCACTGTGCGAAGCGCGGAACGCAGCGGAGCGGGGGGAAGTTCCTGTGGGCGCGGTTGTGCTGGGGCCGGATGGCACCGTGCTGGCGCAGGGGGGCAACCGGGTGGAAGAGTTACAGGACCCATCCGCCCATGCGGAGATGCTGGTCATGCGGGAAGCCCTTGCGGCCCGCGGCGGGCAGCGGCTGGCGGACTGCACGCTGGTCGTGACGCTGGAGCCCTGCCCGATGTGTGCGGCGGCTCTGGCGCATTTCCGGGTCGGGCGGGTGCTGTTCGGCGCGTATGACCCAAAAGGCGGCGGGGTGGAGCACGGGCCGCGCCTGCCGTTTCGCGCAGAGGCCCTGCACCGGCCGGAAATTATTGGCGGTGTGCGGGAACAGGAGGCGGCAGCCCTGCTGAAAACATTTTTCCAGTCGCTCAGAACACGGGAAGAGGCGGAAAAATCTCTCCCGTAGCCTGTGTTAAAATTCTGATCTTCTGACAGTCTTCGTGCATCGCGGTCTTTTGTTTTTGCCATCAAGGAACCATGTTAACGGCAGAAGCGTATGATATCTGGCCTGTAAGGCCTGAATGATACGCCCCGGCGGGGATCACCCCTGTTGGCAAAAGTTTTAAGGGAACAGTCGGAATCGTGATGTCGGAAAAATCTGTATCCAAGTTTTTCGGGCGGACTCACCGCAAGACACTTCTGGTCCTTCTGGCTGGTGTCGCCTTTGCAGGGACACCCGGCATCGGGCCTTCTGGCGTACACGCCGCCTATGCTGAGGATGCCGGGGCCATCAAGCCGAGCAGCCCGGTCCAGACGCTTCCAAACTTTGTAAATCTGGTCAAACAGGTCAAACCGGCTGTTGTGTCCATCACCTCCATGATCAAGCAGACGCCGCTGAGGGTGAAGGCGGGGGCATGGGCGGAATGGGTGGTGGTATGGGCGGCATGCCCTTTCCTTTCCCGTTCCCCTTCCAGATGGCGCCCCAGCAGTCCCGCCAGCAGATTGAAGCGCGTGGCTCAGGCTTCCTGATCTCTGCTGATGGCTATGTGGTGACCAACAACCATGTGGTGAAAGGGGCCACCAAGGTCACTGTCACGCTGGATGATGGTACTACGCTGCCAGCAAAAATCATCGGCCGGGACGGCAAGACGGATCTGGCTCTTCTGAAAGTCACCTCCACCCAGAAACTGCCCTTTATCGAACTGGGTGAATCGGACGATGTGCAGGCCGGTGAATGGGTTGTGGCCGTTGGTAACCCGTATGGTCTGGGTGGCACCGTTACGGCGGGGATCGTCTCCGCCCGTGGGCGTGACATCAATGAAGGCCCGTACGACAACTTTATCCAGATTGATGCGCCCATCAATCGCGGAAACTCCGGTGGTCCGCTCTTCACGCAGGACGGGAAAGTGGTGGGGGTGAATAGCATGATTCTTTCTCCCTCCGGCGGCTCCATCGGGATCGGTTTTGCCATTCCGTCCGATACCGTGCGCAATGTGACGGACCAGTTGCGTAAAACCGGCCATGTAGTGCGCGGTTATCTGGGCGTGAATGCTCAGGTGATTTCCCCGGCTATGGCCAAGGCGCTGAACATGCCGGTTTCGGCTCCGGGTGCGCCGCCTGCCGGTGCGCTGGTCGCCAGCACCAGCCCGGACAGCCCGGCTGAAAAAGCAGGCCTGAAGGCAGAAGATATTGTGACCGACTTTAACGGTCAGAAAGTCTCTTCCCCGCATGATCTGGCCGTGCGTGTGGCCTCTGTCGCTCCCGGCACGGACGCCAAAATTGGCTATCTGCGTGGCGGCAAGCCGCAGACGCTGACGGTGAAGATCGGCAACCTCGCCAAAGCCTCGAATGATGGCGGGATTGAAGGCAGCGCGTCCTCCGGCCCGCATCTGGGCGTCTCTCTGACACCGCTGAGTGGTGATATCCGGCGCCAGCTTGGTCTGGGTAGCGATGTGCATGGTGTGGTGGTGAATGACGTGCAGCCGGGCTCCCCGGCGGATCAGGCCGGTATCCGCCCCGGCGATGTGATCCAGTCCGTCAGCAACCAGAGCGTTGATTCGCCGCGGGCAGCGGTAACAGCCGTGCGTGGTGCGCTGGCTGCTAAAAAGCCGGTTCTGCTGCGTGTGCTGCGGGATGGACAGTCTCTGTTTATCGCCATCTCTCCGGATGGCACGGGGGATGGCTCTGACTCCGGCGCCACCAATGGCGGGGACGATGACGACAACTAAAACCGTTTTGTAAGGGATAAGGCCGGGAGACTAATCCGGCCTGAAAGAACGCTGGCTCTGGAAAGGGCCAGCGTTTTTTTATGCTTACACGCTGATATTATTTTCAGAAATCCGTAAAATGCTCTCTGGATAAAATGTTGTAACATAAAACCATTATAAAATTTTGATTAAATTCGGGGTCTTATGGATGAAATTTTCAGCCAGATCAGGTTAGTGCCACAAATGCAACAAAGCTATGCTCCAGTCTCGGGGCTTGTTTGCTTTGGTCCTGAGCGGGTATCTCCTGCGTATTGATAAAGTGGGAGCGATCCGCCCTATGACACTCGCGCGTTTTTTCCGTCTGCCATGCAGGGCTGCCTGATGCGCGCTGCACAGAGAGTGGCCATGCTGCTGCGTGCTGGGTGGGGTGTGTCTGGCCTGCTGTGTTCCGTGGTGTGTCCGCTCAGCGTGTCCGTTATGGCCAGCGCTCCGGCATGGGCGGAAAAGGCGGCCCTTATTGTGGGGAAAGACGGCAGCCTGAGCGTGCCGGAGGGCTCCCCCTTGCGGAAGCGGCTGGAAATTGAGGCCGTACAGGTTGTTGTCCCGAAGGATACCCTGTCCGTCCCCGGTGCGATTGTTACGGAACCCTCCCGGCAGGTGCCGGTCTTTGCTCCGGTTACAGGCCGGATCATGGCGCTGAATGTTGTGCCCGGCCAGCATGTGCGGCACGGCCAGCCACTGGCGACCCTGCTGGCCGGAGATATGGCGCAGGCCGCCACGGATGAAGAAAAAGCCCGTGCCGGGCTGGTGCTGGCGCAGTCCGCTATGGCGCGCGCCCAGCAGGTCAAGCAGGCCGGGGGTGCTGCCA
>NZ_BAJW01000106.1 GCF_000613905.1 Acetobacter persici JCM 25330 | reverse complement strand
CAGCGCTCATGCTGTCTTTGGAATGGGACTGTATTTAGGTGAACTTTTTTACCAAGGTGTTTTCTGAAACCTTATTCATAGAGTGATTACAGTTTTCTATAATTACGAGGACTGACACCTGTCACTCTGCGGAAGACCTGAGCAAAGTGACTTGGACTGTCGTATCCGATCCTCAAGGTAATCTCGATAATGGAAAGATTGGTCTTACGAAGCATTTCTGATGCTTTCTGGACGCGGCGCTGCATGAACCAACCAGAGGGAGTTTGTCCCGTGTGACGTGCCCCCTTTTTTGTATCCACTTAAAAGGAGAGTTCCCGTTTTTTATGGCTTGGGGTTGATGGAATGACAAGGGTCTCGGGGGCATGCCCCCGAGACCCTTGTCTGGCGATCTGATCCGGTGTCCTGCCATCCAGCTGGGAATGGGGACGCACCGTATTGTAGTCTTCCCGCCAGTCAGCCAGAACCTGTCGGGCATGGCTGAGAGACGTGAACAGCGTCTCGTTGAGGCATTCATCCCTCAACCGGCCGTTGAAACTTTCGACAAAGCCGTTCTGTTGCGGTTTCCCGGGGGCGATATAGTGCCATTCAACCTTCATCTCATCCGCCCATTTCAGGATGGCATGGGATGTGAACTCCGTACCGTTGTCGCTGACAATCATGAGGGGTTTGCCATATCGTTCCACCAGGGCCGTCAGTTCCCGCGCCACACGTCCACCTGATAATGACGTGTCGGCAACCAATGCCAGGTTCTTGCGACTGAAATCGTCGATAACAGCCAGAATGCGGAACCGGCGGCCACAGATCAGGGCATCCGAGACAAAATCCAGGCTCCAGCGCTGCCCGGGTTCCTGAGGGATGGTCATGGGAGAACGCGTCCCCAGTGCCCTCTTGCGGCCGCCCCGATGGCGGACTTTCAGCCCTTCCTCCTGGTAAAGACGGAACAGCTTCTTGTGATTGGGGCTGAACCCTTCGCGTGCCAGAAGATAACCCAGGCGGCGATAGCCAAAGCGGCGTCTCTGGCTCGCCAGATCACGCAGGCGCTGGCGCAGGGTGGCATCATCTGCCCGGGTGGAAACATACCGCGCAACACGCCTGGCAAGACCAACAAGGGCACAGGCGCGACGCTCACTCACCTCCAGAGCCTTTTGAAGGTGTAGGACCGCCTGCCGCTTTGCGACAGGCGTCACCACTTTTTTCCAACAATTTCCTTCAACGCCGCATTATCCAGCATCGCATCCGCCAGGAGACGCTTCAGACGACCGTTTTCATCTTCCAAGGCCTTCAGTCGTTTGGCCTCAGATACCTCAAGGCCACCATAGCGGGTCTTCCATTTGTAAAACGTCGCATCACTGATCCCGTGTTTGCGGCAAAGATCAGAGACCTTGAGCCCAGCCTCCTGTTCCTTCAGCACCCCTATGATCTGCTCTTCCGTAAAACGACTGCGTTTCATTCGTCCGTATCCTTCTCGATCGGACTCTACTTTTAAATGGTTACATTTTCGGGGGGCACGTCAGAACACCTGACTGGTTATCGTAGGTCACATTGAACAGATAGGGTGACGTCTTCCAGACCCCATGGTCCCATTACCTGAATGTCAAAAGCTTTAAAGCTGAAGAAGGCATGCCCGGATCACGACCTGCGTTTTTTCTGACAGTCTGACCGTGCAGGGTATGACCCAAACGCGGCCCTTGTTCTCTGGAAAGCTACCCATCCGATAGGCTAGCCGCCCTGCGGTGTTACGGGCATAGTGCATGTAATCTTCCAGAATAACGTCCTGCACCATAGCGGGAAGATCGAAGCCCTTGGCATTACTGGGTGTAGAGTTTGTTACACCCAGAAGAAACACATAGAACAATAATCGCTTTTTCCGACCTTCTCGCATTCCCGCATCAGGTTACAGCTGATTAGCGATGCGCCGGTAGGATCGCGCGAGACTGACATTCATTTCAGCCACGCTCTCAGAAAATGCCGTGGCGTCTTGGGTGACCTGTGGGACAGTCAACAGGTCGGTATTTGAATGAATCGTCGTTGTCGACGGGATATAAAACCCTTCTGTCAGCACACAATCTTCTACGACTGCATTATGCCGGACTACGCAGCCTCGCTCTACGGTGCAATTGAAGATAACCGAGTTAAAACCGATAAAAACCTCATCACCTACAGTGCACGGCCCATGAATGATCGAACGATGCGCGATCGAGGTTCTCGACCCGATCGTGACGGCCGCGCCGTCCTTGGAATGAATGACAACGCCATCCTGAATGTTTGAGCCCTTACCGATCCGTATCGGTTCGACTGTTCCATTCTCATCCGCTTCATCTGCACGGATAACAGCGTATGGTCCAATGAACACATCATCCTCAACAATCACGTGGCCACACAGAATAGCCGTCGGATCAACGAAAGCGCTCTCCGCCACTACGGGATAGTCGCCTCGTGGATTTGGTCTCAGCATGAGTTAGGTCCTCGATTTCCAAAGTTAGAAGCGAAAGGCGCCAAAAAGCGATGATCAGGCATCCATCAGAATTTCGCCGGGCAGGTCGTTCGACATGGTCTCACCAGGCTGGTAGTGCATGACAGACCGGATTGCCTCACCACGATGCAGCAGATCGAAGGCCTTGTTGATCTGGTTATGCGTCATGTTGTGCGTGATGTAGGGATCAACACTGAATTTTCCGGCCAGCCATTCATCCACCATTCCAGGAAGCTGCGAGCGCCCTTTCACGCCTCCAAAGGCCGTTCCGCGCCAGACACGCCCTGTAATCAACTGGAATGGCCGAGTGGAAATTTCCTCTCCGGCACCCGCGACACCGATAACGGTGCATTCTCCCCAGCCCTTGTGACAAGATTCCAGCGCAGCCCGCATGACATCGACGCGTCCGATCGCCTCGAAGGAATAATCCACTCCGCCGCCCGTCATCTCGACGATCACCTTCTGGATCGGATCGGTATGATCCGTCGGATTGACCAGATCTGTCGCCCCCAGATTTTTCGCCAGCAGGAATTTCGCGGGGTTGGTATCGACACCAATGATTCGCGAGGCACCAGCCATGACGGCCCCCTGAATAACGGCCATCCCTATCGCGCCGAGGCCAAAAACCGCTACAGTAGAGCCGGGCTCGACCTTTGCCGCATTCCGCACGGCCCCCATGCCGGTCGGCACGGCACAGCCCATGACACTTGCCTTGGAAAGAGGCGCGTCCCTGGTAATTTTCGCAACCGCGATCTCGGGCAGGACGGTGTATTCGCTGAACGTGCTTGTGCCCATATAGTGAAAAATCTGCCGCCCCTTATAGGAAAAGCGACTTGTTCCATCGGGCATTAGTCCGAGAGCCTGTGTCTCACGGATCGTCGAGCAGAGATTGGTCTTGCCCGAACGGATCATCGGACAGTTCGGATCTTCGGGAATGTAGAGCGGAATGACATGATCGCCCGGAACAACAGAAGTGACGCCTTTGCCTACATCCTCGACGATACCCACCCCCTCGTGACCGAGAATGCACGGAAAGCGTCCTTCAGGGTCATGCCCTGAAAGGGTAAACATATCGGTGTGACACAGGCTCGTGGTGACAATCCTGACCAGAACCTCACCCTCCTTCGGGCCTTCGAGATCGACCAGATCAATCTCGAGCGGCATGTTCGGTTCCCATGCAATAGCAGCACGCGTCTTCATTTTTGATGATCCCTCAAGAAAACATTAGTGGTTGACAATCGTATCTGTCAGGCGGGTTCCAGCTTTCTGACTGACGGCGCCATATGGGGAATGGATCCGGCAGATGGGCATAACGGGCCGGATCAAAACTGTTGGTTTCGGGCACAAGGCAGGCATCGAGATCACGACGCAGTGCGGCCTCGTTCATCTCCGCAGTGCCGATGAAGACGATTTCCTGCCGACGGTCGCCATAAACAGAATCCCAGTTTCCCAACACGAAATCACGCCATTGATCGGTGTTAGGCCACTGGTTTTTCGGAATGGAAGCCCACCACAGTCCCATGGCTTCGCTGCGAACAAGTGCGCCCGCCTGGCTCATCTCCCCGACCCATTCGGGGCGTGTCGCAAGCCAGAAATGCCCTTTCGCGCGCACAACGCCAGGCCAGTTACGATCCAGAAACGCCTGAAATTTTGCTGGTTCAAACGGGCGCCGCGCGCGATAGACGAAATTGCGAATGCCATACTCATCGGTGTCGGGCACATGGTTGGCAACCTTATAGCCCTGACGGTTGTTCAGGACATGATTGAGCAACGTCGTTTTGCCCGCCCCAAGAAAGCCGGACAGCACGGTAACGGGAAGTTTGTTTTCCATTTCCATTGTTCCTTCAGAGCTGTGTCGGGTTCGGAGCATCGCCATAAACGGCGATCGGATCGAAAGTCTTCTCTGCTTCACAGAAGACGAGCCGGGCTTCCGGGGTTGAAACGCCTTCATCAACCGGGAGATCAACACGCCGGTAAAAACAGCTTCGATAACCCACATGACAATTCGCTCCGACACCGGCCGTTTTGACACGGAGCCACACGGCGTCCTGATCATCATCGATGCGTAATTCGACAACATGCTGGATCAGACCGCTCGTCGCACCCTTGTGCCAGAGACACTGACGGCTTCGGCTCCAGTAATGCGCTTCACGGGTTTCGATGGTGCGAGCGAGAGCCTCCGCGTTCATGACCCCGACCATCACAACATCGCCGCTCTCCGCGTCGGTCGTGACGACTGTGAGAAGCCCGGCGGCATCGAAGCGGGGCGCCAGATCAGTGCTTTCTTCCACCTGCACGATGGAGAGGCGTGGCCGAAACGCTGCGGATTCATGGGCCTGGGTCGCACCCATCATGCGCCTCCCATGCCGGCCATGGCGAAAAACTGCCGGCGCAGCGTCTCCGAGGACTCAAACTCGCCAATCATGCGACTGGTCACCATGCTAACGCCGGGTTTGTGCACGCCGCGCGTGGTCATGCATTGATGGGCCGCATCAACCACCACTGCGACACCACGCGGTTTGAGAACGCTGTGGATCGTATCGGCGATTTGCGCCGTCAGCTTTTCCTGAATCTGCAATCTGTGCGCAAACACATCGACCAGACGTGCCAGTTTGCTGATACCGACGACCCGCCTGTCCGGCAGGTAGGCGACATGCGCCTTGCCGATCAGTGGAATGATGTGATGTTCGCAATGCGATTCCAGTCGGATATCCCGCAACACCACCAATTCATTGTAATTCTCTGTCTCTTCAAATGTCCTCTCAAGAAGGGCCACGGGGTCCTCCTCGTAGCCTTCGAAAAACTCCTCATAGGCACGGACCACCCGATCGGGTGTGCCTCTCAGTCCCTCGCGGTCCGGGTCATCCCCCGTCCACGCGAGCAGCGTCCGCACCGCCTCCTCCGCTTGAGCTCGCGTGGGCCGGGGCCGTAAAACCCGGGTGGGCGCATGCGCTGGCGGGCGCGTCTCCACGGTTGTGTCCATTCAGCCCTCACATTCGGCGTTGACTATGTTATGTTATAATATAACACTAGAGGCAACGACAGCATCCCGTCAAGCATCGGATTCATGACAGCTCCTTTCACCACACCAGCAGTTACGGAAAAGCGCCTCATGCCTTTCCCGGATGAGTCTGCAATCATGTCCCGGGATCCGCATCAACGTCGCACTGCCACGCTGTTCGTGGAAAGCTGGCCCGCCCCGGCGCCAGACAGTCCTGAGATGCCGCCTCTAGCCTATCCCGCCCCACACGTGATTGCCTGTTCCAATGCATCCGTCCTGCTGGACCTCCATCGCGGCGATATCGACATGGTCGTCTGGGGACGGATCGTTCCAGATGTCTGGCACAAAGCACTGGCAGCGCACGGTTCCTCCCGGACCGTCTTCGATATGTGCGGCACCTGCGGTGAACTCGTCGATGCCCTTACTTCGAGAATGTTGACAAAGGAGTTCCCGCCTCTCATTCTTGGCGATGCCGCGGAATTATCAAGCCTGTTTTCCGCAGTAACGAAGGACTGTCCGCAACGTCTCAGACTGGCGACAACGCCTCCCGATGACGTCGCGTTTGAAGCAGCGTCCGGTGCGCTCAGGCTTATCTGCTGCTACGGCGCCGCCTGTGCGGAATGGTGCAGTTACCCCGATCCACGCGCGGGCATGACCAGCACGCTGGACTCTTTCTCAGTGGCGTTCATCAAGGGTTCTGGCGGTCAACACGCTGGCTGCCTGCATCGCATTTGTCGCCCGGGTCACGACAATACTCCGGCCGGCATTCATCTCATCATCGATACGGTTGCTGGATGAAGAATATGAAAACGTCTTCTCGTCGACTTTGTTCTTCCACAACTCCGCATTGCAGGTCTTCAGACCGTATCACGTCGGTCCGAGACGACGTACTGACCGTTCTGACACACGCCAGACTTCCGCTTTCTGCCTATGACATATTGCGGGGTATTGACAGCCCGGACGGGCGCACGCTGGCTCCTCCCACAATTTACCGTGCGCTGAACAGACTGATGACCGAAGGCCTCGTCGCCCGTCTGGAAAGCCGGAATGCGTTTGTGCACATCAGAGCGAAAAATCCCTCTCGTCTGGTTTTTTGTATCTGCGAGCAATGCGGCGTCGCGCAGTCGGTGGAAAACGAGGCCTCCTTCCGTCTGATCGACAAAAATGCCGACAGTCTTGGATTTCAGGTCAGGCGACGGATCATTGAGTTGCAGGGACTTTGCTCTGATTGCCAGTCCTGTCCTGCAACGCCCGTCCGTTCGACCACGCAATCCCTTCCTCCGCAGGCCATCAAATGAGTTCCTGCCATCTCTCCGTTCTTTTTCGTCAAGGGTCTTCAATGACATCGTCTGCGTCCCTCCATCGTACTGCCCAAAAAGAGGCAGGCGAAGCCCTAGCCTGTCGGATCAATGGTGTTCTTCATGACCGTTCGTCCAGCATAGCCGATGACATTCGGTCCCAATCTGTGTACCGGCACGATGCAGATGCGCTACCTCTCATCCGCCATGACGCGGCGCATATTCTGGCTCAGGCGATCAGCGAACTGTTTCCGGGCACTCTGTTTGCGACCGGACCCGCTACTGAAAGCGGCTTTTACTACGATGTCGGGCCGGAAGAGCCGATCACGGCGGACGATTTGCCCCGGATCGAAGCCCGCATGCATGAAATCGTTGATCGCAATGAACCAATCGTCCGCGAGGTGTGGGACCGGGAGAGTGCACTTTCCTGGTGTTGCGAACAGGGCCAGCACTACAAAACCGAGATCATCAACGCACTCCCGGCTGATGCTGTTCTGACGTTCTATCGACAGGGTGATTTCGTGGACCTGTGTCGTGGACCACATCTCTCCAACACAGCAGACGTGGGTCATGCTTTTCGTCTGCTGGAAACGGCGGGCGCTTACTGGAAAGGCGACCGCAACCGAGCAATGCTCCAGCGGATTTACGGCACGGCCTGGCGTAACGAACAGGAGCTCGAAGCGTGGGAAAAACAGCGGGCGGAGGCCATGCTGCGTGGTCATCGCAGACTTGGTCGTGAGATGGATCTCTTCCATTTTCAGGAGGAAGCACCGGGGGCCGTATTCTGGCATCCCAATGGATGGACATTATTCCAGACACTCCTCGCCTATTTGCGTAAGCGTCAGCGCACGGAAAGCTATGTGGAGGTCAACACGCCTGACATCATGGATCTGTCTCTGTGGAAAGCCTCCGGTCACTGGGACAAATTCGGGGAGAACATGTTCACCACCGAGACTGAGGGACGTACCTACGCTCTCAAGCCCATGAACTGCCCTGGGGGTGTGCAGGTTTTCCGGCAGGGACTGAAAAGTTATCGTGATCTGCCACTCCGCATGGCAGAATTCGGTAAGGTTCATCGTTTTGAACCTTCGGGAGCACTTCACGGTCTCATGCGTGTGCGTGCCTTTACGCAGGATGACGCCCATATTTTCTGCACGCCCGAACAGATGGAAAGTGAGACGCAGCGGATTTGTGATCTGGTGCTCTCGATTTACCGGGATTTTGGCTTTGATGATGTCAGGATCAAGTTCTCCGATCGTCCGGAAAAGCGGGTGGGGTCGGACGAAATATGGGACCGCTCAGAAGCTGCGCTGCGCCATGGTGTCGAAGCTGCCGGACTGACATACACCCACAATCCCGGCGAAGGCGCCTTCTACGGCCCGAAACTGGAGTTCGTGCTGCGGGACGCCATCGGACGGGACTGGCAATGCGGTACAGTTCAGGTCGATCTCAACCTGCCGGGACGGCTGGACGCACACTATGTCGGTGCCGATAGCCAGAAGCACACGCCTGTCATGCTGCATCGCGCCTTGTTTGGCTCACTTGAGCGCTTCATTGGCATTCTTCTGGAGCACCATGCAGGCCATCTGCCGTTCTGGCTCGCACCGGTGCAGGTCGTTGTCGCGACGATCACAGAGGAGGCTAATATCCATGCCGGAGACCTCATCAAAACACTCGAAGACCATGATATCCGGGTTCTTCCTGACCTGCGCAATGAGAAGATCTCCTATAAAATCCGGGAACATAGTCTCGCCAAAATACCTGTCATGCTGGTCATCGGGAAAAAAGAAAAAGAAAACGGAACCGTCTCCATCCGGGAATATGGAAATCCGGCTCGACCAACAATGCAGGACGAAGAAGTCGTCAAAGTGTTGGCAACCGCCTCCCGTGATCGACTGCTACGGGTCTTTGACGCATGAAGAACGTTCGCGCCGCTTTCGACGATTTATGGTATCTCAGCCGGCCCTATTTCACGTCTGAAGAAAAGAAGTCCGCGTGGGTGTTACTGACTGCGGTGCTGCGTCTGACCCTGCTGCTAGTTGGAGTGGGCGTCCTGCAAAAGCAGATTTACCAGTCCGGTGTTTTTGTCGCTTTCAAACACCTCTCAATGCTCTCATAATGTTGTCCACACATCAGATTTTTGATGGGTTGGTAATGACGTGCTTCCCGAAAACACGTTCGTTTGGAATTGGATTTTTCCACGCAGGACTCCGTAAGCTGGACGAGGAGAGTTTCATGACAGCGGCTGCAATGCTTGAAGACGTGAAGGCCAGTCTTAAACGGGTTATAACGGGGCTGTTTTTCGATAAGGCTGTGCTGTGGGACGTGGCATTAAAAAACATAGACTGGTTAACAGAGAGAACTTGTT
>NZ_BAJW01000107.1 GCF_000613905.1 Acetobacter persici JCM 25330 | reverse complement strand
TCGCTCTCGGTAGCCTCATGCTCCGCAGAATTGTCCATCCATGACCATTCTCAAACGGACTCTAAGCGGATCGAAGTGCAATGTCGCAGAAGCAGATTGAGAATAGATTGTCTTTGTATGGCATTAGGTACGCGCTATATACAGGAGCACCGTAAGAGATGTTGTACCTAAGCGATAGGCAGCCGTATGCTACAGATTAATAAGGACTTTAGCTTAGATGCGTTTGAAAAAGGACTGACCGCTATCGAAGGCGGAGAGGACGTTCTTCAGTTGCCTAATCGAATTGTGGCGAACGCACTCGGAAATATGACATCTCTGATGCAGTTAATCGTTACCTGGGCGAGGCAGGCTAGTGATAATGCCATACTACGATTACATGCTACCAGTGAGAACGATATTGCATTAAAGAATTTTGCACATACATCATTTGGTATTACTGCCTTGAATATGGCGAACAAAGTCGAGTTTGTCTCTGGGGCCCTATTAGTCGTCAAGACGCTCTCCTAGTCGCGCGAGATTATGCCGTTCTAATGCACGATGGTGAAATCGATCCTCTTCGAGAAATTAATAAATCTGCCCTTGCTATTTTGTGTATCGACAATGCGAAAAATCTTAGACGCCCTGCATTTCTTTACGATCAACAAACAGGAAAAGTGCGTAGTCGTACAGATTTCGAAGACCTGATCCAAGCGGCTTACGATACACTTTTACTTACAAGAGGACGTCTTGATCTTAAGCAGCATATTCAGCCTATGGCAAGTCTATTGTATGAAGCCTTTCTAAATACTCATGAACATGCACAAACTGACTTCTTCGGGAACCGTTATCGCCGTTCGACTAGAGGAATAATATTCGCTCATCAATCAGTAGAAATAGAAAGACTGGTCGATATGGCTGGTCATAATATTCAGATGCAGGAATACTTTAGTAAATGGAGGCCAAATCATCACGGTGCCAAATATGCACATTTTGCGGAGATATCGATTTTTGATAGCGGACCTGGTCTAGCTGATAGGTGGTTGGGAAGCCGTGCTGAAATTTCACGATCTATTCAATATGATCCCATCGATGTTTCTGATGAATACTCGGCGGTATTGGCCTGTCTGCAAAAAGGCAACACCACAAAGAACTCGTCAACACGGGGCAATGGGCTATTTCGCATCATGCAAGTAGTTAAACGCTCGGGCGGGTTGATTCGGATCCGATCTGGTCGGTTGGCGCTAATGAAAGCTTTCAACTTAGAGAAATATACAGATCTCGAGCGACTTGATTTTGAAATAGAAGACATGAAAAAAGGTGGAATACCAGACTATCCACTCTCGTGGGCGGCTGGTACTGCAATAAGTGTTATGATTCCGTTGAACAGAGGGTTCTAATGGCTAGTGTGTTCGCGTTCCGTTGTGCTACGGAACGATTTCCTTTGCCTGAGTCGACTCTCATTGTGTTCGCTGGCCCTAATGAATTCGCTTATAACGATCTTACTCAGGCAATTTCCGACGAAACTGACAAGGCGTTGTCGCCTGAATGGGTGTGTCTAATTTACCCCTGTGCTTATTGCGAAGAGGTAAGTGCGAAATTGCAAGAACAAGACGATGCGTTAGCACCGCTTGCTCCCGATACAGTTGTTGTAATTTACGGATATGATAATTCTGGAAAAACTTCTCTTATTAAAGTAATTCGAGGTGGATTGGATATTAATAACGAAATTCCATTAGCTTCGATTCAACGGCAGGGCCTCGCAACATTGTTTGCACGAAGAGGAGGGCTGCTTGAGGCAGGGCCCACGGCTCATTTTATTAAGCCTTCTGGTAAAGTGGATAGTCGCTTTCTGCGCGCATCTCATGCCCTTTCAGAAGGAGCTGAAATTTTCTTCACGGCGTTCTGGATTTTACCATTTTTGACAGAAGATGTACGTTATATTCATGTCGACACGTCTTCGATTGCTAGTGTTGCTTTTGCTGCGCTGTTAATGAAAGGTAATGGAAAATTACCTATTATTCAGACTTTTCAGTCTTACGGTGGAATGAAAGACCACAACTTCAGCAAATCTCGATTAGAAATTGTAATTATTTCAGCCTCTCAATCTGGTAGCATGGCAAAGGATATCGCATCCAAAGTTAAAGAAAAAAATTATATAATTACTCTTTATGGAATGAATGTCGCCGATACCCCGGGAACGATATTGTGCGATTTAACTTTTGATCTCTCTCTCAATCCGAGAGGCTTAAAACCAGCACGCCAGATATCTGATGTAAGCAGGTCGCGTCCGATCAAGCTGATCGGAGAACATTTCGTAGCAGAGCCGGGGCCGCCAAAAGCAATTGTACCCGCCCTCAAACATGCGCCTAACATTGTAAATGACGTTCTCTCACGTTTGCAGGGGAAAAATATATTTTCAGCTCACCCAACGGAAGATGACGATACTGTCAATCGTGGTATCTGGGTAGATACTTCTGAACTTTCCAAAACAGACGTCTTTATGGAATGGGTATCATCACTGGTGAGTCAGAAAATACCGGCGTCCGCACGAGCAATTATCCATATTGGCAAGGCTCCACAAGCAAAAATACTCACCTACGCTATACTGAAAAATATTAGGGATTGTGGTGGAGAATTAAAAGGAATTGAAGTTATATCTTTAGAAGATGTCGAAAATAACGCTGAAAAGCCTCGCTGGCCGACAGAGGAGATTCCTATAATAGTAGCTGCCGGGGCAATTGGACATGGCGCAGACCTTCTTGCGACCAGTCGTGCGTTACGAAAATGGGCCCCTAATTCCCATCGTATTTATCTTTCTTTAGCAACGATGCCCTCATCTCGTAAAGCGTTCAAATTTCTGGAGTCGAATCTGAAACAACCTAATCATAAATTCTACTCTTTGTTCGATCTCTTCGTTGATCGGGATACTGCTGGGAAAAGCTGGACGCAGGAACGTCTCTTGTTGGCAGAGAATCAAGATGACCTTCCTACCACCCTTTCAACTCGGCTTGACCAGTTGAATTCGGTCGAGGGATTGAAGAATAATTTATTTTTAGCAGGTAAAAAAGGTCCATTGGCTTTGCGTGATAATTTCGCTTTCTGGCCAATCGGTACGAATTGTTCAGATGCAAATCATGCAGATGTTTTTGTCAGTATATCGGCAATTACTACAAGCATGCGATCTAACGAAGACCTTCCTGTTAATGACCGTTTAATCAATGATAGCCAGACTCACAGCGTAATCTCTTCGGGAGCATTTACAAGATATAATGACGGGATAATTCAGGCTGCGTTACTAAGGGCAGCATTTCCTGTTGAATTGAACTATAGTGATGCCCCTGAGCATAGCCGCCTTATTGCGGACCTAATTATTCAGATGTGTAATTTGGTCGATAGATTTCAGGGGGAAGCATTGAGTGAGTTTTTGCTAGCGCTTGTTCTAGAGAGACTAACTTTGATGACACATGACGCAAAGCGCGTAAAAGAGAAATTAGATCAACATAGGGAAGCACTTTCGGAAATACAGAAGTGGTTTGCTGAACGATTTTTGGTTTCTTGAATATCATCAATATTAAAGTCCGTTATTCTCATTTTTTGGCCGATAGCGGACTTTCTGCAATCCCCCCTAATCTGCGTGTCTGCTCTATGAAACGAGGGCTGGGAAACGGCATTCACCTTTTCATAAATCTTACATACCTAAAGCCGACCTCCACATGCTCAGATCACACGCCTCATGGCCGGAACGTGTCGGACGACCCGCGTCATAAAGACGCTGCAAGAGAGCGTTGCGACCAAGACAAAAGCAGCTTTCGGCACGGCTCCCCACGCTAGCGGCAGCATATAAAACTGGCTCCATGTCACAAAAGCATAATGCAGGAGATAGACCCCATAGGCGTCTCCCATAAGGCGTTCTACCCATGTTGGTACAGTCCTGACGTACCATAAACAGAGACCCGTCAGGGCCATACAAAACGATACGCAGCAAAAAACAAAGAAAACAGGCTGAAGACCGAGCGTGGTGACCGAAGGCGTAAGGAAGAAACCGAAAGACAGGCCTCCGAAGCAGAAAGAAGGCACCCAGTAACGGGCCAGTGCGCTGCCCCTCTGGAATATAGGGTGATGAATTCCTGTTACGCCTGCAGCACAGCCAAGAGCGAAGAAAAAGGCATACAACGCAATACGGCTTCCCTGAATAAAGAACGGGCCGAAATTCAACCAGCAATCAGGGCCAAAGCCATACGCTAACGGGAGATAAGCGACAAATGCCGCACTCATAACGACCAAGATTGCAGGAAAAAAGTGACGATTTATAAAATCAGGAACAATACTGAGTTGTTTTGAAAGACAAGGAAAAGAACGGATTATCAGAACACATAGACCATCAAGAAGGAGAAGATACCACAGAAACCAGGCCGGACCGCCGGGCCAGTGGAAACGGCCAAAATATCCAAGCCAGAAGGTCACAAAAGAAATGTGTTGCCCCGCCTCCAGAATGGAAGGGTAATATGCCACAGGCATGATAACCGTCACACACGCGATAAAGGGTAAGCCGAGACGCAGGAGCCTGTGCTTTAAATAGCAGGAAGGTCCTTTTCGTTGCAGACCCGGCAACACAAAAATTCCTGAAATAAAAAACATGAGCGCCATAAAATAGGTATCGTTCCAGCGAACCAGAAGATCGAACCCGCTCCATCGTTCCCTGTCGATAATAGGTGCTGTGGAAAGAAGATAATGCTGGTGATCAAAATGTCCGAAGGTGCAGTAAGCCAGAACAGAATGATGCAGTACGACGGCTAACGTCAGGCAAAGCCTTAGAGTCCCGATCGCCTGATTATTGCTGTTCTTCATGGCGGTATAATTGTCCGTCGTTTCAGGCATGACAGGCTCTCTTACTGTATCATAAGAAACAGTAAGAGAGTTTTTCTCCCGAGGAAATATAGTCTGATGACTGTCCGTTGTTCCCATCAGCCTCTCCTGAAACTGTCCCCCGCGACAGGCCCGGAGAACCATAAAATCTGGACGGTTCACTGGCTGGAAGCCTCGGGCAGCCTCGACGCGCATCGCGCGCCTATCATGGACGCACTCCATGCCGCATATACTGCGTTGTCACGCCATGTTCAGTTACCCGAAATAGATGTTCTTATTCAGCGCGCAGAGGGCCGAACAATTCCTGAGTTCCGACTATCAGGCGAGCCTATCGAGCAAGTCTATTCGCCCTGAGCGTTGATCCTGATAATCCGAATTGTGCAAAAAGCCTTCTTGATGGAACTCTGGTACGCTAGATCGTCCATGAGGCTCACCACTGCTTCAGAATGGCAGGCCCGGGCTATGGAAGAACATTAGGGGAGGCGCTGGTCAGCGAAGGGCTGGCTGGGCGCTTTGTGCAGCATGTTCTGCACTCTCACCCTGAATCATGGGAAGCCGCACTCCCGGTCTCAGACCTCAAAACCTTTGGGGTGCAGGCCAGCACCCTTTCAAAAACACAGTATGATCACGCACGATGGTTTTTTGGGCGCGGGCCGCTCCCCCGATGGTTTGGCTATACGCTCGGTTATGAGATTGTCGGTAACTGGCTGCTCAACACACATCCGGAGGCCGTCGACTGGATCACTATACCGGCCGACGTCCCTCTCGCCGCCGCCATCAAAAGCGGTTTAATTGGCCCGGAGTAATCCTCCACGCCACCCTCTCGACGGATATCCAGTAAAAAAGGCCGGAGGATTGCTCCCCCGGCCTTTTTGCCAACCTCAAAGCCCGAGGCTCTGTGCCGGTTTTCCGTTATCTGCCCGGATTACTGAGCAGACGTGTCGGAAGAGGAGTCAGCAGCCGGAGCGGCAGCTTTCTTGCTCTTCTTGCCATGGTGTTTTTTGCCATGGTGATGCTTGCCGTGGTGCTTCTTCTTGGTGCCTTCTTCACCAGCAGCTTCCGGCGCAGCAGGAGCGGCGCTTTCGGCTGTGGGGGCGGCAGGAGCAGCAGGGGCTTCAGCAGCCGGAGCGGCCGGGGTGGTTGCCGGGGTGGTTGCCGGGGCAGCAGGAGCGGCAGCTTCCTGAGCGAAGGACGGAGCAGCAGCACCCATCAGAGCGACGGTGGACAGAGCTGCGAGAAGGCGACGAGAAATCATAATCATGTCTCCAAAAATGTCTGAGACGTCAGGGGTCCAGACCAGTGCGCCAGAAGTCCGTAGGACAAGCTGCATCCGTCTGGCTGGCATTCTGGATAGCATGACAGCTTCTTCACGTCTCGAATTAAAATTCAGACATTCCAGAGGGTTGCCGTGACTGCGCCACGCCTCAACCGTTATCTCGCCACATTGTTTTTCAGGAATTTGATACCCCCACAAGGGAGGGAACACCGGGCGAAAAAAGCCGGTGTTCCGCGCCATTCATAATGGCTGGCCTGCCCGGATGCGTCCCCTCCTTCCAGCCGGAACCGGAAGGAGAAGATCCCTGCCCGCAGCCCCTTACGGGCAGACCGGCATGGCAGGGATGCACATCATGCGCCGCAATGCGGCAGACTCAGGCTTTATCGCCCGCGCGTTCACGCTTCTTGCGCTCGTTCGGGTCAAGGTAGCGCTTACGCAGACGAATAGCAGAAGGAGTCACTTCCACCAGTTCATCGTCTTCAATGTAGGCAATCGCCTGTTCCAGAGACATCCGGCGCGGCGGCGTCAGGAACAGGGCTTCGTCCTTACCGGACGCACGCATGTTGGTCAGCTTCTTTTCACGAACGCCGTTTACTTCCAGATCGTTTTCGCGGGAATGCTCACCGATGATCATGCCGACATAGACTTTCTCGCCAGCATCAACAAACAGTGTGCCACGGTCCTGCAGGGAGTACAGGGAATACGTGGTCGTGTTGCCATCTTCCGCAGAAATCAGGGACCGTTGCGGCGGCCTTCAATCGAGCCAGCATAGGGCTGATAGCCGTGGAACAGACGGTTCATGATACCCGTACCGCGCGTGTCGGTCAGGAATTCACCATGATAGCCGATCAGCGCGGGACGGGATGATGAAGGTCAGACGCACCTTGTCCCCACCGGAGGGGCGCATGTCCTGCATCTGGCCTTTACGCAGAGACATTTTCTCTACGACAACGCCGGAATAGGGCTCGTCCACGTCAATGGTCACTTCTTCGTAAGGCTCTTCGCGCTCACCCGTTTCCTCATTGGTGCGATACAGCACGCGAGGGCGGCCAATGGTCAGCTCAAAGCCTTCACGGCGCATGGTTTCAATCAGCACGCCGAGCTGAAGTTCGCCACGGCCAGCCACTTCAAACGCTTCGCTTTCCGGGCTTTCAGAAACGCGAATGGCGATGTTGCTTTCCGTTTCCTTGAACAGACGGTCACGAATCTGGCGAGACGTCACCTTCTTGCCCTCACGGCCGCCCAGCGGGCCATCATTCAGGCGGAAGGTCATGGACAGCGTCGGCGGGTCAACCGGAATGGCCAGCAGCGGCTCGGTCACTTCAGGGGCCGCAATGGTGTCAGGAATGGTCGCTTCGGACAGACCGGCAACGGCCACAATGTCCCCAGCTTCCACTTCTTCAACGCCCACGCGGTCCAGACCACGGAAGGACAGCAGCTTGGTCAGACGGCCCGTTTCCACCACGGAGCCATCAGCGCGCAGCACCTTAACCGGCATGTTGACGCGGGCGCGGCCCTGCTCAACACGGCCCGTCAGCACGCGGCCGAGGAAGTTGTCATTCTCAAGGATGGTGGCCGTCATGGCGAACGGCTTGTCCTTGTCCAGCGCCGGAGCGGGCACATGCTTGAGGATCAGGTCGAACATCGGGCTGAGGTCTTTCCGCGGACCATCCAGCTCAACATCGGCCCAGCCCTGACGGCCAGAGGCATACAGCATCGGGAAGTCGAGCTGCGCGTCATTCGCGCCGAGGGCTGCGAACAGATCGAAAATTTCGTTATGCACTTCGTCCGGGCGGGCATCGCCACGGTCAATTTTGTTGACCACAACAATCGGGCGCAGGCCACGGGCCAGAGCCTTGCCGACCACAAACTTGGTCTGCGGCAGAGCGCCCTCAGCAGAGTCGACCAGCACCACAGCGCCGTCCACCATGCTCAGGATACGTTCCACTTCCCCGCCGAAGTCGGCGTGTCCGGGTGTATCAATGATGTTGATGCGCGTGTCTTTCCAGACAACGGACGTACATTTGGCAAGAATGGTAATACCACGCTCACGTTCCAGATCATTGCTGTCCATGGCGCGTTCAGCAACGTGCTGATGCTCATGGAACGAGCCAGACTGTTTCAGCAGTTCATCAACGAGAGTCGTCTTGCCATGATCGACGTGAGCAATGATGGCGATATTGCGGATATCCATGAAAAGGCCTGATTTTCCCTACGCGCTAAGCCGCCTCCGACGGTCTCTTTGTCGGGGCGGTTCGTCGCGGTCTATAATTTCGCTGGCCCGTTGATAATCGCCAGCGCGGAATATTGCACGTAAAATCCTCACAAGGTCCGCAACTCTTCCATGCCGCAAGCCCCGCACCCCCGCCTGCCAGAGCATTTTGACAACCCAGATCACAGGGCCGCACCATTGGACAGCCGGGGTAAATGGAATTAAGGATCACTCTCAACATCTCTCTTTCCACCGCCACAGCAGGACAACGCAGCCGTGCGCCTGAACGAGCTTCCCCTTGAGTGTCAGGGCATTATTGACCACGTCGCCCCCACAACCCCGGCAGACCCCATTGCCCGGCGGCTGGAAGAATTTGGCTTTGTCCCCGGTGAACCTGTGAAAGTTGTCGCCTTCGGTCCGTTTGGGGGAGACCCGATGGCTGTGGAAATCGGGTTTACGCGCTTTGCCCTCCGCCGCTCGGAAGCGGCGCGGGTTATCATGCAAACCGCGCAGGACTCCGCCCCAACACTTAAAGCACTGGACCCGGCCCTGCATACTGCGCCCACCGCCCAGACGGAGGGGGCATGACCAGCGCCCTGCCCCAGCGTGTTGCTCTGGTTGGCAACCCCAACTGCGGCAAGACCGCCCTTTTCAATCAACTGACTGGAAGCCACCAGAAGGTGGCGAACTATGCGGGCGTGACGGTGGAGCGCAAGGCGGGCCGCCTGACGACGCCCGCGGGCCGCGCCGTCCAGATTCTTGACCTGCCCGGCA
>NZ_BAJW01000108.1 GCF_000613905.1 Acetobacter persici JCM 25330 | reverse complement strand
CGCCACCGGTAAAACGTCGCGTTGCTGATCCCATGCTCCCGGCACAGGTCAGGAACCGAGACGCCACCTTCAGCCTGGCGGATCACGCCCATGATCTGGGCGTCAGTAAAGCGATCACTCTTCATCAGAATCTCCTCATCCTCACGTTGAGAAAATTCTCATTCAAACGCCACTCTTTTTATGGGGGGATTACCGCATCAAAGCGCTCAAACAGTCTTTCAATGGCCCCTGCCTGTGTCAGGCATTCACGGAACAGCTACACCGTTTTGGCATCAGGCACACGGTCCGACAGCCCCAATCCCAGAAAACGCATGAACGACAGACGGTCGTTGATCAGATACTCCATCCGTTCGTCGGACAAATTGTTCAGCGTCTGGATCATCAGAATTTTGAACATCAGTATCGGATCAAACGGTGGACGCCCGCTTTTGCCCCCGTCCGAATAGGCCAAAGCTTGCTCCAGATCCGGGCGGAACACTTCAAAATCCACAGTTCGGGAAAACGCTTCGAGTTGGTCACTAAGCCCGCTCAGCCGGGCAAGTTGCTCTTCAACATCAAAAAAACGGGCTGTTTCATGATCCATACCCCAATCAACTCAGGGGAAATGAAATCACAAAGGCATTATCAAAACCAGAGAGTTTTTCGAACCCTCCAGGTCCAAATCGGGATCGATTGCTTTATCCTGGGGCTCTCTACCCTGACCATCGACCTCGCTCATGTCGGGCTGTCCGCCATCAGCGGGGGCGTGGCAACGTTCCATCGGCCGGGTCGCTATGCCGGATATTAAAATCTGACGAAAAATAAATGATTTTCTGGATTTCAGTCGAAAACCATCGATTTTTTTATGTATTTTTTCAACTCGTCAAGGAGCAAGCGCACGCTCTTCTTGATGTGGCTCCTAGATGGAAGAACGGCATAGAGGGATATCGCTTCGCCCTGATATTCCGGCAGAATGCGTACAAGGCTGCCATTCTGTAGATTTTCATGTGCATCGCATAAGAGTTTATATGCAATGCCTTTGCCCGATAAAGCCCAGTCGTGGATGATTTCCGCGTTTGTACTGCTGAGCGAAGGCGTGACGGTGAGAACGTGAGAATGCTCTTTGTTTTCCAGAACCCACTGATTGATCACTTCCATGGTTTTGTAACGTCTCAGGCAAAGGCAGGTATGCTGACGTAATTCGTTCGGTGTGCGTGGCTCGCCGTTTTTTATGATATATTCAGGGGATGCGCAGAGCACCCGGACAGTTGAGGCGATTTTCGTAACGATCGTGCCGGTCGCTTCCGGCAAGCCGACACGAATGATGATGTCGAGATAATCGGCAAAATCGTAAGATCCTTCGGAAGCAACAGCAAGATTAAGCTGAAGGCCATGGTATTTCTCATGAAAGTCCGCAATGAACGGCGCCAGCTTGTTTCGCCCGAATTCGAGGGGGGCCCCGATGCTGAGCGCCCCTTGGAGGAGTTGATCCGATTGGATCACTTCGGCCTCAAGCCGATCGGTTTCTTCAACGATTTTTTTTCCACCATCATAATATAATTGCCCGGCGTCACTGAGATGAAAGTGCCGTGTATTGCGTATGACGAGAGCGATATCCAGCCGTGCCTCCAGTCGCCTCAGCCTTCGGGAAACGGCCGCCGGAGAGGCACCCAGTCGCTTGCCTGTAGCCGTTACACCGCCGGCATTAACCAGATGCATGAAAAAAGCGACATCCGTCAGATCGTCCAAAGCCATGTTTCTGTTCCTGAAGCGGGTCGTAGTCGCATTGTCCTTATAGGATGATGACACAAAAAATACTTGTGTCACACGCAATAGTTATTTGCGCCCAAAGCCGGTGGCCAAGCGACTCGTTCTGAATATGATCCAGCTTGAGAAAAATTGATGGGACATCGAAGATGAGCGTCGCGCCACAGGTCAAGCCTGAGCAGGAAAAAGCACTGGTACAAGAGATCGTGGGAACCTGGACGCTGGTTTCGTATCAAGTGGAGTTGCAGGCAACCGGCGAATTTATCGATGCCATGGGAGACCATCCGCGAGGACGAGTCATTTTCACTAAAGATGGTTGGGTTGCTTTCAATCTTGAAGGGACCGGACGTGAGGCTGCCACGACAGACGAAGAGCGCGCTCATCTGATGAGCACCCTTGTCGCCTATATCGGGCGTTACAGGATCGAAGGCAATCAGTGGGTAACCAGTGTACAGACGGCGTGGGCCCCGGAATGGGTCGGAACCGAGCAGCGTCGTACGGTCACGATCACGGGTAACGACGCACAGGTTGTGACACCGTGGCGCAAGATGCCAAACTGGGCGAAAGATCAGATGTCACGCAGCATCATCAGGTTCGCTCGCGCGCAGTGATGTTGTCACTCGCAACACGGTCCCTCTTCACCGATGCGAAATTGCGCGTGGTCAATGGGATGGATCTTAAATTCCTCTGGCTCGACATCGAACGGTTTCTGCTTGAGAATGAATTGAAAATAGATAGGGCGATCAAAAAATTCGTGCTGGCAACAAGCCTGGACGACGGACGAATTGTTGCCAGCGCCGGGCTTGATGAAAATGTTATTAAATGTGTATGCGTCGATAAGAAATATCGGGGTACGGAGTTAAGTCTCAAAGTCGGTACCGAGATCGTCAAGCAGGGACTCGAGGCACGGTACGACGATCTGTTTCTTTATACAAAACAAGAAAACTCTAAAAAGTTTCGTGGGTGGGGCTTTTCACCCCTGGTGGAGATTCCAGGGGCTGTCACATTCATGGAGTATAATAGAAACAGACTGTCCGATTATCTGGAAAATCTTTCCAGAAAAAAGAAAGAAGGTGGTCGGGTCGGTAGTGTCGTCATGAATGCCAACCCGTTTACGAACGGGCATCGTTATCTGGTCGAAAGGGCATGCAGGGAGTGTGATTGGGTGCATGTCTTTCTGGTCAAGGAAGATGTGTCTTATTTCTCATACCAGGATCGCCTCAATCTTGTACGAGAAGGGCTTTGCGATATTGCGAACGTCATCATCCATGAGGGCTCCGACTATATCGTCTCTCACGTTACATTTCCCCAGTATTTTCTTAAAGATGATGATCAGGTAAACCAGCAGGCTTCTGCCGTCGATGCACTGATGTTTCGCCAGTATATTGGTCCGGCGCTCGGTATCACTGTCAGATATGTTGGTACCGAGCCGCTGGATAAAACGACTCGAATGTATAATAGAGTTTTGAAAAAATATCTTTCAGAATCGTTATGCGTGCAGAAATCAATACAGCTTGAAGAAATTGTAAGAATAAAATGTGATGGCAAAGTTGTTTCAGCGTCCCGCGTTAGAGAGCTGATTAAAGAACATCAATATGAATCTGTCCGGCCTCTGGTGCCATGTTCAACGTTTGCTTTTATCAAGCAGAATTTCATGAGTTCGGACAAAAAGAAGGATGCATCATCATGAAGATCAAGCAACGAGGAATAGCCGGTACGTTGGAGTCGAGTGACATCCTAGTCGTGGTTTCTCCTGATGACGGAAATGAGGTTCAACTCATGCTTCAGAGCAAAGTTGAAAAACAGTACGGTGCGGCCATCCGACAGCTTGTGACAGAGACGCTGGAAAAGCTCGGCGTAACTGGAGTTGCTGTCGATGTGAAGGATCAGGGAGCTCTGGATTGTGTCATTCGGGCTCGTGTCCAGGCTGCTGTCTTTCGGGCCGCAGGAGAAAATAAAGTGAATTTCGAGGTTGTGTCATGAGATTGCGCCGGAGCATGATGTTCATTCCGGGTGACAGCGCTGGAATGCTCTCCAATTCCTATATTTATCGACCTGATTCCGTCATGTTCGATCTGGAAGATGCCGTCAGCCTGGCCGAGAAGGATACGGCGCGCCTTCTGGTTTTCAATACGCTGAAAGCCAACCTCTACGGTGGCATCGAAACTGTCGTACGCATCAATGGTGTCGAAACTCCGTTCTGGGAAGATGATCTTGACATGGCTGTCCGCGGCGGTGTCGAGGTCATCCGTCTGCCCAAGACGGAAAGCGTTGCCGACGTAAAAGAAATTGAAAATCGTATTGAAAATATAGAAAAATCTTGTGGTCGTCCCATAGGTGATACGAAAATCATGGCAGCTATCGAATCTGCATGTGGTGTCGTCAATGCGGTTTCTATTGCATCATGTACGCCCCGAATGATCGCCATTGCCCTTGCGGGATTTGACTACCTGGTGGATATGCAGACATCGCGGAGTTCCGGAAGTGAACCCGAATTGTTCTATGCACGTGCGGCCGTGTTGCATGCTGCGCGCGCTGCAAAAATCGATGCATTCGATGTTGCTTATGGAAACGTCAATGATGAAGAGGGATTCCTGAGAGAGGTCGCCATTGCCAAAAATCTTGGTTTTAATGGAAAGTCCCTCATTCATCCGCGCCAGATTGAGCTTCTCCATAAGGCCTATGCCCCAACGACGGGCGAGGTCGATCACGCCCGGAAGGTCATTCAGGCTGCGAAAGACGCCGAAGAAAAAAATCTGGGCGTCGTTTCCCTTGATGGAAAAATGATTGATCCGCCGGTTATTCACGAGGCTCAGCGCGTCATTCTTCTATCCGATCACTCGTGAGGGAGGGTTCAATGTCATACAATCAACAGTGCACCGCAGAATACGCTTCCAGAAATAACCTTCCAGAATTTGAAGGTGTATTTGCGAAATCGCCGCAACTCGCGAGCCCGTCCACGAAGCGCCACAGAAAGCTTTTTCCGTCTCTTGAAGAGGCAATTCGTACGTCGGGTTTGCGGGATGGCAGTACGGTGTCCTTTCATCACGCCTTCCGGGAGGGCGATAAGGTTTTGATGCATGTCATCAAGACGTTATCCGATCTCGGTTTTAAAAATCTGACGATTGCACCAAGTTCTTTGCTGAACTGCCATGATGGCCTGGTTGAGTATATCCGCTCCGGCGTGATCGCTAAAATCTTTACATCGGGCTTGCGAGGTGAACTGGGCGAGGCTGTTTCCAAAGGTTTGATGGATGTGCCGGTGCAGGTTCATTCTCATGGCGGCCGTGTTCATCTGATTCAAACGGGCGAAATTTCCATTGATGTTGCATTCCTCGGGGTGGCGTCATCCGATGAGTTTGGCAACGCGAATGGCAGTCATGGCGAACTGAGTTGTGGTTCGCTCGGCTATGCCAAGGTGGATGCTGCGCACGCGCGGTATGTTATCGCGATGGCTCAGGAACTGGTGGATTTTCCGAACTATCCCGCCAGCCTTTCCCAGGATCAGGTAGATGCGGTCGTCACGGTGGACGAGGTGGGCGATCCGTCTCTGATCAGCGTTGGGGCTGCACGGTTGACGAAGAACCCCCGCGACTTGCTTCTGGCCCGTATCGCCGCCTCTGTAATCGAGCATTCAGGATCGTTCAAAACCGGCTTTTCCATGCAGACAGGATCAGGAGGAGCCGCTACCGCAACGACCATCTTTCTCGGGGAAAAGATGGTCGAAAAAAATATCAAAGCGAGTTTTGCCTTGGGTGGCGTGACGGGCCCCATCGTGGATCTGCTGAACAAAGGCATGATCGGCGCGATTGCAGACGTGCAGTCGTTTGATGTGACCGCAGCACAGTCATTGAGAGAGAATGCTGCACATTGCGAGATTTCGGCGAATGAATATGCGAATTCATCATCCAAGGGCGCTTATGTCGATCGTGTCGACGTCGTGTTGCTGAGTGCGTTGGAGGTTGATATCGATTTCAATGTCAATGTGCTGACAGGCTCTGATGGAGTGCTGCGTGGTGCGTCAGGTGGTCATTGCGATGTTGCCGCTGCAGCCAATTTGACGGTTATCGTGACGCCGTTGCTCAGGTCGCGGATGCCGTGTGTAGTCGAGCATGTCAATACGGTCGTGACTCCGGGCAGCACCGTGGATGTCGTTGTAACTGACCACGGAATAGCGGTGAATCCCAATAATCAAGCTCTCGAAAAACGTCTCCGCGACGCGAAGCTTCCGGTCTTGAGTATCGAGGAACTGAAAGATCTCGCCATCAGCCGCGCCGGCAAGCCGGAACCGATCGCCTACACGGACAAGATCGTTGCGGTCGTACGGTATCGTGATGGCAGTGTCATGGATGTGGTGCGCCAGGTGGCCCGATAATGACGAGAGATCGGCCTGATGCGTTGGCGGATGGCTCTGTCCCATTTTCTGCCCTGCTGGCGGCAAGGGAAGCGCGCGCGTACAGGCAGTATCTCCTGCTGGAGGACTGTGAGTGTCCTCTGATTTCGCTGACGATCGTGTCTCCGGGTCCGGTCAAATCGTCTCTATTGATCGATAAAGTGTTTCATGTCGGAGTGACGACACTCCATGCGGCGTGTGACGGTGCTGGTCTGAGGATCGATACGCAGCGTTTCTCACATTCGGCAGCAGGACCGGAGGCGCTCTGTGTCGTCAGAGGGATCGAATCCGAGGCGCTGAAGCAGATCGCCGTGAACCTCGAAGATACGCATCCGCTCGGGCGGCTGTGGGATCTGGATGTGATCGAGCCAGGCATGAATGTTCTGTCGCGGGAGCAGTTTGGCCTGCCAGCGCGGCGATGCTTAGCCTGCCAGGAAAACGCACATTTCTGTGCACGCAACCGTCAGCACCCCTTGCCGGTTCTGGAGACCAGTATGAAGCGGATTCTATCCCTCTATGAAGAGGGCGTATCGGTATGACCGCCGTCATGACAATCGGCGAGAGAGTCTCGGAGATAGCGCGAAAAGCTTTGGTCAGAGAGATTGATCTGACCCCCAAGCCCGGTCTCGTCGATCGCCATGATAGCGGTGCCCACCGTGATATGGATTACCCACTTTTCCTGTGTAGTATCGAAGCAATTTCGCCCTTTTTAGAGCGTTTCTATCAGCAGGGATGTGAAACGGCCTTTCAACCGGCTGATCGGACACTGTCGGCTCTGCGCGCGACTGGTCTCGCGTGCGAACGGCGTATGTTTCAGAAAACAGGCGGGATTAATACACATAAGGGGAGTATTTTCTCTCTCGGCCTCCTGTGTGGGGCTGTCGGGAGAGTCGTGGCTGGTGGGCAAGAACTGAGCATTGAACGAATCTGCACAGAAGTCGCGTATATCTCTAAGGATATCGTCTTGAATGATTTCGGATGCCAGGGCAACACATCCAGTGCGACGGCGGGCGAGAAGATTTATCGACGATACGGATTGGCCGGGGCTAGAGGAGAGGCGGAATCTGGTTTTGTCACTGTTCGGACATATGCGCTGCCTGCTTATCTCTCGGCTCTTTCCGAACATGGCCCATCCGGTCGCGCAGACCTTGTCGCATTGCTGACTCTGATATCCAAAAATGGAGATACAAATATTATCTCCAGAGCGGGTCTGGCTGGGCTTGATTTCTCCAGAAAATGTGCAGAAAAGGTGTTGAATATTCCATCTTCTATTGATGATGAGGTTTTTTTTGAAAATGTTTTTAATATAAATAAGATATTTATTGATAAAAATATTAGCCCGGGTGGAAGCGCCGATCTTTTGTCGGTGTTGTTTTTCTTGACGGATGTTGAGGCAGCTTTTTCAAAAATGTGAGGTCGTATGTTAGAGACTATTTGTGGGGCTGTCTTCCCTGTGGTCCTCTCCATGGCGTTGGGATACTTGGGTGCCGCCTGTGGTATGTTCAATCGCGATCAAGCAACCGCTCTCAACCGAATGGTACTGAAATTCGCACTGCCGATGGATCTGTTTGTCGGTATTTCCAAAATTGACCGTCAGCAAATTCTCAATTCTGGTAGCTTTGCGGCAATTATTATTGGCTGGATGATTGTCAGCTTTCTGCTGACGTACTGGCTTTCGCGCTTTGTCTTCAAGCGCTCCGTCTCCTTGAGCACGCTTCAGGCACTTGCCGTTGGAAACCCTTCAGTTCCATTCGTTGGTTCGGCTGTATTGGGTTTTCTATTTGGTGAAAAAAGCGCGCTCGCCGTGTCTTTGGCAAGCCTGACCATTAATGTTGTCTTGATACCAATTGTTTTTTTTCTTCTGGCCAGCGATAATAGGGAGACGCTCGGAGGTGAGGGAGGATGGACCTCGCATCTCAAGCAGGCCTTCAAGCAGCCAGTCGTCCTTGCGCCGCTTCTGGCATTTTTCTGGGTTCTGTCCGGCGTGCCCGTCCCAAAGCTTTTGGACACTTCCTTGATCATGCTCGGTAAAACGACTGGGGGAACCGCAATGTTTTCCGCCGGTATTTTATTGTGCCTGATGAAACCTGTGTTGAACAGAATGGTCATCACGTCGGTTGTGATCAGAAACGTTGTCGTGCCACTCGGTGCTTGGGGCCTTGCACTCGTGGCGCATCTGTCGCCGTTTTATCTGCGGGAAGTCGTTCTGACATTTGCGATGCCGTCGGCCTCTGTCATCGTGATTCTATCGAGTCAAATTAAAAAGGGGGAGCGTGAGGCCGCATCTACGGTGTTTTTCTCCACCATCGCCGCTGTTTTTAGTATGGGCGCTCTGATCGCGCTGACATCCTGAAGATCTTCTGTAGCGTCCAGAGGTATTCGGACAGTTTTTGGGTTGAATAAGCTATAACCCGGTTGTTGTTATGCTGCCATTCTGACGGCACCGCTGTTGGCCCTCTGGTCCGGGGTTAACCCCCCGGACCAGAGGGCGGCGGCACGTCATGATACGCCTTATCGGGCTTACGTCCAGCCAATGCTGAATGAAGCCGCTGTCCGTTGTAATGCACAATCCATCCGGCAAGCGCGGTCCGTAGCTCCGATCCGGTCTCGAACGCGTGCAGGTAGATGCATTCGTATTTCAGCGGTAATCCCCCCATAAAAAGAGTGGCTTTTGAATGAGAATTTTCTCAGCGTGAGGATGAGGAGATTCTGATGAAGAGTGATCGCTTTACTGATGCCCAGATTATGGGCGTGATCCGCCAGGCTGAGGGCGGCGTCTCTGTTCCTGACCTGTGCCGGGAGCACGGGATCAGCAACGCCACGTTTTACCGATGGCGCGCGAAATATGGCGGCATGGATGCGTCAATGATCAGTCAGATGAAGGCTCTGTAAGAGGAGAACCGTCGGCTGAAGCGGATGTATGCGGATCTGAGCATGCAGACGGATATCCTGAAGGAGGCTTTGGG
>NZ_BAJW01000109.1 GCF_000613905.1 Acetobacter persici JCM 25330 | reverse complement strand
CTAGGGAAGGCTCTTGATCGCTCAAGTCGCTGCCATAGAAGGAGAAGACAGGCGTTCACATTCTGAACATGCTTTGCCGATCAGAAATCTTATCCCATGCAGCCAAACCCTAAATTGCCCCTGCGCCCTCCCCTATTGCACCCATTTGCAACCTGTCGCAAAAACAACGGCAGATCATACGGCCAGAAAGGGAGACCCACCGCGCCATGACGGATATGCCGATTGAGACTGATGTCGCCATTATCGGCGCGGGCCCCACAGGGCTGTTTGCCGCCTTCCAGTGCGCCATGCTACGCCTGCGGTGCGTGCTGATTGATGTGCTGCCGGAAGTGGGCGGCCAGTGTGTGGCGCTGTATCCTGAAAAGCCGATTTATGACATTCCGGCCTGTCCCGCGGTGGAAGGCGCGCAACTGATTGCCAATCTGGAACAGCAGATTGCCCCGTTTGATATCCCGCGCCTGCTCAAACACCGGATTGAAAGCCTGAGCGGCCACCGGGGCGCGTTTACGCTGGGCACGGATAAAGGTGCAACCGTTACCGCCAAAGCCGTGATTATTGCCGCAGGCGCCGGTGCATTCGGCCCCAACCGCCCCCCGCTGGACGGGCTTGAAGCGTTTGAGGAAAGCGGGGCCGTGCAGTATTACGTGCGCCGCAAAGCCGATTTTGAAAACAAACGTATTGTGATTGCCGGTGGTGGGGATTCCGCACTGGACTGGGCGCTGGCCCTTAAAGACAAGGCGGAAAAGCTGTATCTGGTGCATCGCCGTGACCGCTTCCGCGGCGCGCCGGAAAGCCTGCGTCTGCTGGATGATGCGGTAGCTGCCGGGCAGATTGAGAAAGTTGTGCCTTACCAGCTCCACGCCCTGCACGGCGCAAATGGTGCTCTGGAAAGCGTGGAAGTAGTGGATCTGGACGGTGCAACCCGGCACCTTGAAGCAGACACGCTCCTGCCCTTCTTCGGGCTGGCGACGGACCTCGGCCCCATTGCCCGCTGGGGCATGGACACCATCCGCTCCACCGTTCCCGTCACACCCTCCTCCTGTGAGACCAGCATGCCCGGCGTGTTTGCGATTGGTGATGTGGCGACCTACCCCGGCAAACTCAAACTGATCCTGCAAGGGTTTAGTGAAGGGGCAATGGCCGCCCATTCCATCTACCCGATCGTCAACCCAGATCAGGCCCTGCACTTCGAATATTCCACCAGCAAAGGCGTGCCCACGGTCTGAGGCCACGCTCAGGCAGGCGGTTCCCTGTTGCTCCACAGCCAGAGCCCCTGCCTGCCCTCCGCCCATAGCTGTCTCACCACATTATCCTTCCGGACGGACCATTCCGGAGGAGGCCGCCCCTCCCGGAGCCACCTCTTCCGGGGTCTGGCAAGCGCAGCCTGAATGAGGGCAGCAAAGTGCCAGACACCCTGACGCGCCCATGATACGGCAAACGCCCCGCATGCCGCGCACATCAGCCACCTTTGCCCTGTAAACGACGGCAGGTTGAGGCTGTGTCATGATACCGTCACTTTAAATCGACGAAGGCATCGTCAACATTCCCCCACTGCCGTCACTATAAAGGAGCAGGCGTGCCACAAACCCGATCCTCCTGCCCCTGTGCCCCGTACGCGCCGTTCCCTTGTGCTGCCTACGGCGTCCTGACCTGCCCGCCCGCCCCATGCTGAAAACGCCTGCCGCCTTTCCGCTCACTAGCCGGACCCGGGCCGCCCGGCGTCTTGCAATGCTGTGCAGTCTGGTCTCCGGCCTGTTTGCCTCTCTCCCGGTTCAGGCGGCCACAACACCGCTTGCCACCGATATTCTGCCTCGGGCGTGCCGCTCCCGGTGCCTTCCCCCACCTTTTCCCCGCCCGAAGAGGATGCCAGCACAGAAATGCTCGGCACGATGGGCGGCGCACGCACATGGCTAGGCAAGAAAGGCGTACGGATTACCATTCAGGATGTGGAAGAACTCTGGGGGCTGGCCTCCGGCGGGATACAGCGTGGGGCAACCTATGATGGCATGACCGCCGTCGCACTCTCACTGGATACCGGGAAGGCCTTTGGCTGGCAGGGCGGCCTGCTGAATGTCAGCGCACTGCAAATTCGCGGACGGTCCTTCACCGGGGAACGTCTGGGTGCGCTCAACACCGTCAGCGGGTATGATGCCGGGCGCTCGACCCGGCTGTTTGAACTTTGGTACGGACAAAGTTTTCTGAACAGCACACTGGATGTGCGCGTCGGCACGCTGGATCTGGATACGGAATTTCTTGTCAGTCAGAACGCCTCATTTTTTCTGAACTCCAGCTTTGGCTGGCCCCTTTCCACGTCCAGCAACCTTTATTCCGGCGGGCCCTCATGGCCCTATTCCGCTGTAGGCGGGCGCGTAAAGTGGCGGCCTGCCGCCCCGCTCGTGCTGATGGGCGCCATTACGAATGACAACCCGACCCATGGCCCGTTTTATAGTGATATCAGCGCCTCCCAGCGCGACCCGTCCGGCACGCTGTTTTCTACCAAAGGCGGCGCGCTGTTCATGGGGGAAGCCCAGCTCTGGCTGGACGCCGCAAAACAGATAGGCGGACGGGATGATGTGGCACTCCCCGGCGTGTGGAAAGTCGGCGGCCTGTATGACACCGGGCGCTTCCCGGACCAGCGGTATGATACCCGGCACGGCCTGCTGGCCAGCCCGGACAGCAGCGGGTCTCCGTTTTATCATCAGGGGAACTGGATGGCCTATTTCGTGATTGATCAGATGATCTGGCGGAAAGAAAAAGGCTCTGGCAAAACCATCAACTTTTTTGCCCGTGCTACGCTGAGCAACGGCACAACCAGCCGGTTTTCCTCCGAAATTCAAAGCGGCTTCACGTTTGATGAACTGCTGCCCGGCAGGCCGGATGATACGCTGGGCCTTGCATGGGGCACCAGCCTGTATGGCCTGCGCGCCAAGGAAAATACGCATGACAGTTTCCGGCTGGGCACCAACACGGCAGGGGCGCTTGTGCCGGAGCATCATCTGGAATTCACCTATCAGGCCGCAGCCACGCCCTGGCTGATTGTGCAGCCGGATTTCCAGTATTTCTGGAACGTGGGCGGCACCTCCCTCAACCCGCAGACTGGCAAACATATCCGCAATGGCGTTGTCACCGGGCTGAATCTCACCACAACCTTCTGACGCCCCGCCAATGTCATGAAAATTTCAAACTGATCACTTCCGCCAGTCTTTATAGTCCGCGTCCAGCCCCCTCCAGCGACGATAAAGGGAACACAATGAGCGATCTGGACAGCCTGACAGCGGAAGAACGTGAACGCGTGCAGATGCGTCGTGAGATTATTGATGATCTTGACGAAGAATTTGAACTTTCTCTGGAAGATGATGCCTCTGGCATAGGCGGGCTGGACGCAGAAGACCGCGCATTTCGCCGCGTGTATTTTCGTGAACTGATCCGCATGCAGGGTGAGCTGATCAAACTACAGGACTGGGTGCAGGCCACCGGCCACCGTGTGGTTGTGCTGTTTGAAGGGCGTGACGCTGCGGGCAAAGGTGGGGCTATCAAACGCATTACCCAGCGCCTGAACCCCCGCACCTGCCGGGTTGCGGCCCTGCCCGCTCCCAACAACCGTGAAAAGACCCAGTGGTATTTCCAGCGTTACGTGGCGCACCTGCCCGCCGCGGGGGAAATCGTGCTGTTTGACCGGAGCTGGTATAACCGCGCAGGCGTGGAGCGCGTGATGGGCTTCTGCACGGATGAAGAATACGAAGAATTTTTTCGCTCCGTGCCGGAATTTGAGCGGATGCTCGTCAGCAGTGGTATCCAGATTATCAAATTCTGGTTTTCCATCACGGATGATGAACAGGAAGCCCGCTTCCGCGCCCGTATGGATGATCCGCTCAAGCAGTGGAAGCTTTCCCCCATGGATCTGGAAAGCCGCAAGCGGTGGGAAGCCTATACTCTGGCGAAGGAAGTCATGCTGGAACGCTCCAGCATCCCGGAAGCCCCCTGGTGGGTGGTGCAGGGTGTGGACAAAAAGAAGGCCCGCCTGAACTGCATCGCCCATCTTCTGTCTCTGGTGCCGTATCAGCCCGTCTCCCGCCCGGAAGTGTTCTGCCGCCGCGTATCTTCCACCCGGATTATGAACGGCAGCCGACGCCGGAATCCATGATTGTGCCGGAACTCTACTAAACCATAACCACTGGCCGCCAGAAGAGGGCGCAGAATAACCGGCGTTTCAGCCTCACTTTCCTGCTTCAGGCCAATACAGACGCGCGCCTACCGCTCACTGCCAGGTCTTTCTGCTGGGAGGCCAGCATGTCCTGCCGGAGCATGTACATCTCCCGCATAAACAGCCCGTCCGGCAGGCCTGTTTTATTGGGGAAGTGGTGCGGTAGCCCGCCGTTGCCAACCTTGGTCTCCTTTGCCATCAGTTCCAGCGTAAAGGCCTGAATGCCATCCGCTGCGCAGCCCTGCCCCCTTTTGCCAGCCTCCGGAAAAAAATGATAAAGAGGCGCCCTACGAGGTCAGGAGACAGACCATGCACAGGGATGGCTGGGAAGCGGTCGGCTGCTTATCAATCTTGCCGCCATTGCCGAAAATTATGCGCAGCTTTGCGCACGGGTCAGCCCTGCGGAATGCGGGGCGGCTGTCAAAGCTAACGCCTACGGGCTGGGGCTGAAAGAGGTTGGCCAGACCTTGTATGAGGCCGGGTGCCGCACCTTTTTTGTCGCCCACCTGGCGGAAGGGGCTGCGCTGCGCCCGCTGGTAGGGCCAGACAGCCGCATTTTTGTGCTGCATGGCCCGCCTCCCGGCACTGCCAGCGCCTGCCTGACGCACTCCCTGCTGCCCGTGCTGAACAGCTGCAACAGGTGCAGGAATGGCAGGCTCTTGCCCGCACGCAGGGCCGCCCGCTGGCCGCAGCACTGCAACTTGATAGCGGAATGGGCCGCTTCGGCCTGACGGAAGCTGAGGTTAACCATCTAGCTACGCACCCACAGGGGTTGGAGGGCATTGAGGTCACTCTGGTCATGAGCCATCTGGGATGCGCGGATACCCCGGACCACCCCCTCAACCGCCAGCAGCTTGCAACCTTTACCCGGCTCAAAGCCCTGCTGCCCGCAGCCCCTGCCAGCCTTGCCGCCTCCTCCGGTATTTTTCTGGGGCCGGACTGGCATTTTGACCTCGTGCGCCCCGGCGCGGCCCTCTACGGCATTGCACCCACCGCAGAGCAGCCAAACCCTATGCACGCAACTGTCCGGTTGCAGGCCCGCGTGATTCAGACGCGGATGGTCCCCTCCGGGGCGAGTATCGGCTACGGTGCGGCTTTTACCGCCCGAAAGCCCACCCCCGTCGCGCTGCTCGGGATTGGCTACGGAGACGGCTTTCCCCGCAGGCTGGGCCAGACCGGCTACGCTATCTGGCCGGATCAGCCTGACATCAAATTACCAATAATCGGGCGTATCTCCATGGATTCACTGGCCGTGGACCTCTCGCCCCTTATGGTCACCGGCACCGCTCTGCCACCTGCCGGTGCGGTGTTTGACCTGATTGGTCCGCAGGTGCCTCTGGACACCGTGGCGCGTCTGGCGGACACCATCGGCTATGAAATACTGACGGATCTCGGAGCCCGCTACCACCGCCTCCATTATGATCCCCGGAAAGGATGACACTGTGAAAATCATCATTCTCGGCGCCGGCGTTATCGGCGTGACCTCAGCCTGGTATCTGAACAGTCTGGGTCATGAGGTCATTGTGGTGGACCGTCAGCCGGAACCGGGGCTGGAGACGTCCTTTGCCAATGCGGGGCAGGTTTCTCCGGGCTATTCCACCCCATGGGCCGCGCCCGGCCTGCCGATGAAGGCCATTGGCTGGATGATGCAGCGGCACAGCCCGCTGGTGATCCGAAAGCGGATCGACTTCGCCATGTTCCGGTGGATGGAGCAGCTTCTCAAAAACTGTAACGCCCACGCCTATGACATCAATAAAGGCCGCATGCTGCGCGTGGCAGAGTATAGCCGCGACTGTCTGGACGCCCTGCGGGAAGAGACCGGCCTGACCTATGATGACCGGCAGCGCGGGCTGATCCAGCTTTTCCGCACGGAAAAGCAGATCGACAAAGCCTATCATGACATGAAGCTGCTTTCGGACAGCGCCATCCCGCATGAACTGCTGAACGTAAACCAGATTCTGGAACATGAACCGGCCTGTCGCACGCGCGCGGGTTGCTGAAGGCGGGGCTGTATCTGCCGGGAGATCAGTCCGGGGATGCGCATATCTTTACCCAGCGTCTGGCAAAAATGGCCGCGGCAAAGGGTGTGACGTTCCTGTATGACACCACCATTAAAGGAATGGACGCCGCCGCGGATGAGGTCATGTCCATCCGCACCAGCAAGGGCCATCTGCGGGCGGATGCCTATGTGGTGTCCATGGGCAGTTACAGCCCGTTGCTGCTCAGGCCACTGGGGGTGCATCTGCCTGTCTATCCGGTCAAAGGCTATTCCCTCACCCTGCCGCTGACGGATGAAAGCCACGCCCCGCTCTCCACGGTTAATGATGAGACCTACAAGGTCGCCATCACCCGGCTGGGCAGCCGCATCCGCGTGGGTGGCACGGCGGAACTGACCGGCTATAACCTGCGCCTCAGCCCGGACCGGCGCGAGACGCTGGAACTCTCCTTTTCAGAACTGTTTGGTGGAGGGGACCTGTCCGCCGCCACCTACTGGACCGGCCTGCGCCCCAACACGCCGGACGGCACGCCGGTTATTGGCCCTGTCCCGCGCTTTAGCAATCTCTGGCTCAATACCGGGCACGGCACGCTCGGCTGGACCATGGCCTGCGGTTCCGGCCGGATTCTGGCGGATATGATCCACGGCAGAAAACCGGATATTCCTGTGCTGGACCTGTCCATCAGCCGCTACCGCTAAGCTACACCCCTCCTGCCTCCACGCACACCACTTAGGGGATTTGATAGGCCCTGCTTTTATCGTTACAGTTAAAGAACGATTGAGCTGTCTTATCAGATGGAGGCCTTCCCGTGCGGCGCAGACTGATTCTCAAAATGCTTCCTGCCAGCGTTCTGGCCGGATTACCGGCCCTGAACGGAGCAGCACGGGCGGCGGGACTGGTGCCTGCCTTCCGGGGCACACCCCGGCTTGCCGTGGGCGGCATTGCCTCGGAATGTAGCACTTACAGCCGCATCCGCGCCCGGATGGAGGATCTGACGGTACGCCGGGGGCCGGAAATTTTTGAAGCCCCTCTCTCCCTGCCGCTGCTGCGCTATGACGTGCCCTTCCTGCCTACGCTGGAAGCCACAGCCCCCTCCGGCGGCCCGGTGGAGCGCAAAACCTATGATACGCTGAAAGCGGAGTATCTGGACCGACTGAAAAAACTCCTGCCGCTGGACGGCGTGTATCTGATGATGCACGGCGCGCTGAGCGTAGAAGGCATGGATGATGCGGAAGGCGACTGGTACGAGGCCACCCGCGCCGTGGTGGGGCCCGACTGTTTGATTTCCGCGTATTATGATCTGCACGGCAATCTGAGCCGCCGGGCCGTGGATACGCTGGACGCCATGACCGCCTACCGCACCGCACCCCATGTGGACCGGGTGGAAAACGTGATGCGGGCTGCGGATATGCTCACGCACTGCCTGCGCTACGGCCTGCGCCCCGGCATTGTCTGGGCCAGCATCCCGGCCCTGCTGCCGGGTGAGCAGAGCAGTACGGAATGGGAACCGGGGCGGCATTTATGGGCAGACCTGAGCGAATATAACCGCCTGCCCGGTATTCTCGATGTCTCGCAGCTTGTGGGTTATGTCTGGGCGGATGAACCCCGCGCCGCTGCCTCCGTCGTGGCAACCGGCACGAATATTGAGGAACAGAAGCGCGTTGTGGCGGAACTTGCTGGCCGCTACTGGGATGCACGGCACGCGTTTAAGTTTGGCAGCCCGACCGGGACGATTGAGGAGTGTCTCTCCCGCGCCATGGCCGCTACCACGCACCCGGTCGTTATTTCAGATTCCGGGGATAATCCGGGCGGTGGCGGCAATTCCGACCAGACCTTTTTCCTTCAGGCTCTGCTCAAAGCCGGAACAAAGGATGTTCTGCTGGGCGGCATGACAGACCGGCCCGCAACGGACGCCTGCTACCGGGCGGGCGTAGGGGCCACGCTGCCGCTGTCCATCGGTGCGACACTGGACCCCGTGATGTGCAAGCCGGTGCATGTGACAAAAGCCGTTGTGAAACATCTGGCCCCGGTCACCAAGCCGGAGGACGGAGAAGCCGTGATTGAGTTTGACGGAATTACCGCCACACTCTCCGCCCGGCGCCGCCTGTATCACTCCGCGGAATCTTTCCGCGATCTCGGCGTGGACCCGGCCCGGTTCCATATTGTGGTGCTGAAATGCGGCTACCTGCACCCGACCATGAAGGCCCTCGCCAACCCGGCCCTGATGGCCCTCTCCCCCGGCGCGATTGATCAGGATATCCTGCACATCGGCAACCGTCGCCGCAAACCAACATGGCCGTGGGTCGCGGACCTGAACTGGACGCCAGACCCTTACGTTTCAGCACGGTTTGGGCGGGGGTGAGGCTGGAAGAACCCGCGAAATCCAACATTTTGAAGCGCCATGTCTGCTTTTTGCAACAAAGAAGGCAGGCGGCTATCGCCCTCATAATAGACTTGTCTCCGTGAATGCATTTATCCCGTGAGCGGACATTGCAATATAATCGGTGACAAGACGATTGCGAGGCATAATGAAAAACGTGAGCTAGGATACCACTGGCAAAGTTAGAAAAAAATGCTTTCTGTTGTTCAGACTGTAAGAGTATTTTGAAGGAATGGATTTAGGATAGCAACTTGAGTTGCTACTGGGTAATTTCGCGTATCTTGAAAGTCGACTTCGACATTTGGGTTATGATACCACTGTACGTGGTAAGAGCCTGTTTGAGAATGTGTTGATGCGGTGGCTTGGACGTGCTTCAAGCTGGGGATGTGGACCCGAGCGAG
>NZ_BAJW01000110.1 GCF_000613905.1 Acetobacter persici JCM 25330 | reverse complement strand
GCGTAATGCAGGAAATTTGGCCATCAGGCGTCTCCTCCCGCAGCAGTAATGGAGGCTGGCAGAGGGCGTGGTTTTTCAAACCGTGAGGCCAGTGGCAGGATCACCAGAAAATATCCAAAATAATACAGGGCGGACAGACGCCCGACCAGCATCCATGCCCCTGTGGCGTGATGTTTCCCCACCAGTGCCAGCAGCACAAAGGAGAGCACCAGTCCCAGCAGCGCCGGGCGGCAGATGGGGCGGAACCGGGCTGAGCGCACGGGCGAGCGGTCCAGCCAGGGCAGGGCAAACAGCACAAGGAGTGACCCTGCCGCGGCCAGCAGACCCCCGAACTTGGATGGCACGGACTGAAGCAGGCCGTAAAACGGCAGGAAATACCATTCCGGTTCAATATTGGCGGGAGTATGCAGCGGGTCAGCCGGAGCGTAGTTGTCCGGCTCCGTCAGCAGGCCGGGCCAGAAGAACAGCAGGGCGCAAAAGACCATCGCAAAAACAACCAGCCCGATAAGATCCTTGCTGGTGTAGTAAGGGTGGAAGGGGAGAGTCTCCTTTGGGGTTCTCGGTTCAACCCCTGTCGGGTTGTTGGGTTTTGTCACATGCACGCAGGCCACGTGCAGCCCGACAACCGCCACGACCAGAAACGCCATCAGGAAGTGCAGCACAAAAAAGCGGTGCAGGAAGATATCGCCCAGATGGTCACTGCCGGTCAGTACATGCTCCAGCGTTCCGCCAAGAACCGGCACGGCCCCGACGGCTTTGGTCACAACGTCCGCGCCCCAGTAGGACATCTGGCCCCACGGCAGGATGTAGCCTGCAAAGGCCGTCACCATGACCATCACCAGCAGCACGAGGCCGCTCAGCCACAAAAGCTCACGCGGGGCTTTGTAGGACCCGTAATAAAGCCCGCGAAACAGATGGATATACAGGGCCGCCAGAAACAGGTTGGCCCCCGTCATATGCATGCCGCGCAGCAGCCACCCACCAGAAAGCTGGCGGTCTATGGCTTCAACAGAAAAAAAGGCGTCTGCGCTGGTGGGGGTGTAGTTCATGGCCAGAAAAATGCCGGTTGCCAGCATCAGCAGCAGCACAACCACCAGAATGGCGCCAAAATTCCACAGCCAGTTGAGGTTGCGGGGCATGGGGAAGTCCACATATTCCTTACGGAATGCAGAGGCAACCGGCAGCCGCTGCCCCACCCAGCCTGCGGGGGGCTCAGCAGAGGCAGCGCCTGTGGCGGCTTTATCCCGTAACTCAGGCTGTTTCATGCACACCATCCACCTTACTACAGTCCTTTCATCGTCCGGTTTCGCCAGAGTGTGGGAAGCCGGTTTGCCTGTGACGCAGAGCCTATTGTGGCACGAATGGTGCAGTGCTCAAAGATTTCCCGTTTCGTAAATGAATCGTTTTTGCAGAGGCAGACAGATATGCCTTATCTGCTGGCGGCGGGATCTGTTTCCATTGGCAGCGTTTGCCGGATTTCTGAGGAATAGTCCGGGCCGGGCGTGGCACCATCTGGTCTGTGGATGCGGCTGCGCTCATGCAGGGTGCGGAAGTCCAGATGGGTATCCAGCAGGCCAAGCCTGTAGGCGAGGGAGGCTGTATAGCCGCTGAGTAGAACTCGCCAGTCCAGCCGGTAGCGGAAACTGGCCTGCGCGCGGGTAAGGATGCCCGTCGTGCAGTTGGAGGTCAGCGTATTATACCATTCCGGTGTGTGAGAGAGGTGATCGACTTCCTGCAGATAACTACGGAACAACCGCTCTCTGGCCTGAGCGGAGAGAAGCACCCTGTAGAGATAAACGCGCTCCTTGCGGATATCTGTCCGCACACCAATCAGATCCCGCTCATCCGCCACCACGTAAAACAGTTCATAATGGTGGAAGAACCCGGCAATGGCGGAATAGGGAAACTTCTTCTGGCGGCGCGTTTCAATGGACATGGCCACATGCCGCCCGTCCCGGAAGCCAAAGCTGAGGAATACATGCGCAATGCTTTCCCCCGCCCAGTAGGACGTTACCAGATCAAGGGAGGAGAGATCATCCAGTGCGTAATCCGCGTCATAATAGCGCGGCGTGTAGTCGGACGGGGTTTTATAGAGGAAATTCCGGATATGGTGCAGATGCACCATTCGCCCGTCTATCGAGACTGTCGCCGGGAGGGCGTATTCACCAGCCCAGTCCCGGTTGTTTCGCGGTGCGTCGGTGACGTACCAGACGGCAAAAGCCGCGCTGATACCTGCGAGGGCCAGCCGGGCGCTCTGCCGCGCGCGCAGGATGAATGCGGTGCCCAGAAGAACAGGGAACAGGCCCGTCAGCCCCAGCCGCACGGCGTCCGGCTCCAGGGTGGAATAATAGAGCGCTGGCGTGCCAAACGCGCCCAGCAGGAACGTGGCGCTGCCCGCAAATATGGAGGCCCAGCGTCTGCGCGGAGCTTTGCGGGTGGGGCGAGAGGATTGCGGAGCCTGCGCCATCAGCGGGCCGCCCTGACTGGTAATGCGGGGTTTACAGACAGAACGGGCTGAGGCGTTTCCGCCGTGCCGGGGCCGTTGCCGCGTGTCGGGATGAACAGGCCGCCAATGGCGGTAATATCACTCTGGCTGATTACCCCGCCGTCCAGCGGTTCGCTTTGTGTGCGGAGCAGATGGTTGCGCAGGATACGCCGGATTTCTGCAATGGTGATGGGGTTGGACTGTGTGGAATGGCCGGAATGGCGGACCACCAGTTCAGAATCAACATCCGGCACATGCGCGCTCGCGTATTTCACAACACCATCATCAGCGTCCTGCAAAGGTCCGTTGCCCAGAACGGGAATAATGGAGTGGGTGCGGACGTCTGGCACCACAGGGAGTGCCGCAAGGGACTGGATGAAGAGACTGTGCGGAGACATGCCGTACACACTGCCCACCCGCCAGGGGTTCATGTTCAGGCGGGCGACATTCGGGTCACTGGCCAGCACTTGTTTGGTGACTTCTCTGACCGTCAGCGGAAATGTCACCATCCGGCCCACAAGGCGGGCCAGAGAGAAGTTGGCCATGTAACTGCCATGCTGCGGGGTGGAGATAAACACCACCTCCCGCACGTCCGGCATGGGGGAGGGGAACAGCGCTTCCTGCAAGAGTGTGCGGGCGTCCGCAGTTAACCGCAGGTCTGACAGCGGGCGGGAGGCCATGCCTTTCCAGAGCTTATCCCCGCTCTCCACCACCAGCATCTTGGCCAGCAGGCCGCCCTGACTGTGGCCAATCAGCGTGATGTTCCCCAGAGCCGGGTCAGCTTTTACGCCCCCAAGGTCCGCCACAGCCTGCTGAATGGCGTGGCGGAGTTGCAGGGCGGAATACGGAATGGGGTTTCCGGTCGCGTAGGAGAAAAACCAGAATTCGTAATGTTTACGAATCTCCGGGTCTTCCAGCAAATCATTCACCATATTGGCCCAGCGGGCCGGGCTGGAGGCTGTGCCGTGGATCAGCACCACCGGCATCCGCCCGACCTGATGCGGTTCTATGGTGGCGAGCTGCGGCCTGCGGCCATTGTCAAAAAAACGGCCGTCCAGAAAGCCTTTATATTCCGCGGACCAGTCCATCGTATCGCTCAGGCTGAGCGCGCGGGCCGCTGTCTGGTCATATTGCAGAGGGATAGGGCGCGGGGCGGCGGGTGCGGAGGGGGTTGTGGGGAGCGCAGGCCCGTTATCAGGGTGGTCTTCATCAATGGGTGTCAGGTCTAGCCGCCCGTGGAGGCTGCTGGTCAGCACTTGCTGCCGCGGGGCGTCCAGAGACAGCAGTAGATTAAGCGGAACGCGCAGTTTTTCCGTGACCTGAAAAGAGCGGCTTTCCGGGTGGTCCACATGAGGAAGCGCGCCGACAGGCTCACCCAGTCCGGTATGGCTGTACACGTTTTCCAGCCCGTGGACGGAGAGCCGCGCCATGGGGCGGATATCCTGCAAAATATGGTCATGCCACACTAACTGGCTGGAGGTGGTGGCCAGATCCAGCGTGCCAAACGGCAGCGTCCAGCGTTGTGGCGTCAGGCTGACAGGGCTGCCAAAAGCTTCTGTCAAAGCCAGCATATACAGGTCACACGCCTGCCGGACATGCAGATCATACGCGTCTGGCCGCTCAGACGCCGGACCATTGGGGTTGAGGTAGGCGTATGCATACAGGGCGGCGGCCATAAATCCGGCCCGGTCCGCCTGCCGGTGAGCCTGCATGTAGCTCAGCTCCGCCAGAGCAAAAAGCTGGTCCGCCAGACCCTGTGCGTAAAAATGCGCCTGTGTCAGGCTGCGCAGGGTGGCAATGGCCTCGGCCGGGTGGTTTCTCCATGTGCGCAGCAGGTTCTGGCGTTGCAGGACGGTATGGGTGGTGTTGCTGAGCGTGCCGCCACTCAGCGCGCTGCGACTATGGTGCTGATAGGCCTGCCGGAGGGAAAGCGGCGTGACGGAAACCGGAGCCGCACACCCGGATAAAAGCAGAAAGGCTGCACTGAACAGGACGGGGGCTGCGCGTGATCTGCTATGCTGCGCGTGCCGTTTTCTGGAAAAAACTTTGTGCATACCCTGTCGCAAACTGCTTTCCGTCGTTCTGTGCGCAGACCTTACAAGGTTTTCCCGGATGCTGAAACGCCTGTGCGGGCCTCCTGCTCTGGCTCCGGCGTTATGGGGTCTCCCGGTGAGCGAATTCGGTCTGTTCATCCCCCCATTTTTTAAGCGCCATGATAACGGGCTCAAGCGTCCGCCCTCGGGCCGTCAGGCTGTATTCCACCTTTGGCGGCACCTCCGCATACACCGTCCGCAGCACAAATCCGTCATGCTCCAGCTCCCGTAACTGTGCTGTAAGCATGCGCTGGGTAATATTGGGCAGACGTTTGCGGATGGCGTTGAAGCGCAGCGTGCCTTCAAACAGATGATACAGGATCACGCCTTTCCATTTTCCATCGATAAGCTGAAGCGTTGCTTCAACCGCGCAGCCGGGGCTGCAATCCAGCGATTTATGACGAATACGGGGCATGGACGGTATCATTTCCGATACTAGGGGCGTTAAAAGTGCGTTCTTGTGAGGAAGGATCATACCGCCCACTCTCCTGAAGGTTCAACATCAGGAGCAGACATCATGCGTGCCATCGGGTATCAGACACCGCTTCCCATAGAAAATCCGGCGTCCCTTCAGGATATTGATCTGCCTGAACCCGTTGCCACCGGGCGGGACCTGCTGGTGGCCGTTAAGGCGATCTCCGTTAATCCGGTGGATACAAAAGTGCGGCGCACGGCAACAGCGGAGCCGGGGGGCTGGAAGGTTCTGGGGTGGGATGCCGCCGGAACTGTGGTCGGGATCGGCCCGGAGGTTACGGATTTTGCTGTTGGGGATGAAGTTTTTTACGCAGGAGCCTAAACCGTTCCGGCACCAATGCCGAACGGCATCTGGTTGATGAACGGATTGTGGGCCGTAAACCGCGTTCCCTGAACTGGGCGGAAGCCGCCGCCCTGCCACTGACGGCCCTGACAGCGTGGGAAATGCTGTTTGATCGTCTGGCGGTCCATCAGCCGGTGCCCGGTGCGGCACCGGCCATTCTGATTATTGGGGGTGCAGGGGGAGTCAGCTCCATGGCCATCCAGCTTGCCAGAGTGCTGACAGACCTGACCGTCATCGCCACAGCCTCCCGCCCGGAAACGCGGGACTGGGTGACAGCTCTTGGCGCGCAGTTGGTTATTGACCACAGCAGGCCACTCGCTGCGCAGGTTGCGGCCCTGTCTGCTGGCAGCCCGGGCTTTGTGTTTTCTACTACGCAGACAGAGCAGCATCTGGCAGACAGTATTGCACTGCTGGCCCCACAGGGGCGCTTTGGTCTGATTGATGATCCCGCAACATTGGATGCCTTACCGTTCAAGAAAAAAAGCCTCTCCCTGCACTGGGAGCTGATGTTCACGCGGTCCCTGTTTGGCACAGAGGATATGGGCCAGCAGGGCGTAATCCTGAATGAGGTCTCACGCCTTGTGGATGAAGGGCGTCTTCGCACCACGCTGGGGGAAAATCTCGGCCCGATTACAGCGGGCACGCTGCGCAGGCCCATGCGCTGATTGAACGGGGTCAGGCAAAAGGCAAAATTGTGCTTGAGGGTTTTCCAGAGTGATCCCGGCAGTCACCCGGAAAAACAACAGCGCAAAAACCTTTCTTTCAAAACAGGCCTGATGGCAGGAGATGCATTTTTATGAGCGTAGAAGAGCATGTCATGACTCTAAACCGCACCGGCGGCCGGTTTGACCTTACCCGACTTGCAGTGGCCTTTCCGGAACAGGCTGACACCATGCTTCTGGATACCTACCTGACTGATAAACCGGAAGCCAGTATCAGAGTCTTTCGGATTTATCGGGAGGTGCCGCCTCATTATCATACACAGTGCGATGAAGTGCTACATGTTCTGTCCGGAGAAGGCACATTCTGGATTGATAATCCGGCGGAGGAAGCCCCGTTTGCACCGGGGCATCTGCTGGTTTTCCCGCGCCGGGCTGTGCATGCGGTGCCGCGCCTTGTGAAAGGCCCGGTTGTTTTTCTGGCGATCGACACGCCCCGCCGTGCACCGGATGACGTGGTGTTTCTCAATCCCGCCGAGGGCACGCCTGCGGGCTTTATTGCGCAGGTGTGAGGCGCGCCGGAGGGAAACCTGCCCGACAGCTTTTCTGTGACGTACAGGTGAGGAGCGTATAGAAAAGAAAAATGACCCATCAGCTCACCTGCCTCCGATGCTCCTGTTTCCCGCTGCCGCTGGGCGGAGACCAGTCCGCTTTTGCGCACGTATCATGATGAAGAATGGGGCGTGCCCGTGCATGAGAGCCGCATGCTGTGGGAAATGCTCATGCTGGAAGGGTTTCAGGCGGGCCTGTCCTGGCTGACTGTTTTGCGGCGGCGGGACGGATTTCGGAAAGCGTTTGCAGAGTTTGACCCTGTTCAGGTCGCGCGTTTTGGAGAGGCCGATGTTGAGCGTCTGATGCTTGACCCCGGTATTATCCGCGCGCGCCAAAATTCAGGCGACCATTGGCAATGCGCGGGCCTATCTGGCGATGCAGGAGCAGGGCGAGGATTTTTCCACGTTCTGCTGGGGGATGGTCCCCGGTGCGCCGGTCTACAATACAACCGGGCAGGTGCTGACTCAGTCGCCTGCATCACAGGCGCTTTCAAAAGCTCTCAAGGCGCGGGGGTTCAAGTTTGTCGGCCCCGTGATTGTTTATGCATGGATGCAGGCTGTTGGCATGGTGGTGGATCATGACCCTGCCTGCTTCCGGTATGGCGTGACCGGTTAGCGCGCCTGCACTCTGCATTAAGCACGATGGAAGAGTGTTGAATGGAGTCTCTCAGGAAAGTGACATGTTTTTCGCATTGAAAAATCTTTCAGAGACATGAGGGAAACTGCTTCATTTCCAGATAAAAATAACGATAACCCATTAAAAAATAAGAAAATAATTTACACTATTTTTAAATGTTAAACTTTTAATGTTTGGCGAATAAAATATCAATATGAGTCGTGCTTTATTGACGGGCCCTTTTTTTGCTCATAAGGTCTGCCTCACCCCACCAGTCGGCGGGGACGGAATGAAAGCAGGGAGCAGGCTGATGACGCTGCGAATGTGCAGGGACCGGCGATGTTGCATTTCACTGCAACAGGTCAAAGGTCATGATGTGCAGAACAGACACATCTTCTAATCTGCCGGGAGTGAAACTGCCGGCGGAAACACCCCTCAGAGGGTTTTGTTTTCGAGGTCAGTCATGATACGTACTTCAAAAATCATTGAAATAGACGGTGTTTTTCTGGGGGCTGCAATCCAGATGAGCGGCGAGGCAGGGCAGCGTTTTTATGCAGCGCATGAGAGCGTCCGCGCGCTGCATAATGCCATCAAGCCGGATGTGGCGATGCTGGCGCGGCAGGTCGCGCAGACCTTCCGCCAGAACCGGGTTGCCTCTTACGCAGCGTAAGAGTGCCTCTCTCAAACGCCAGAGGCTCCATAACTCTCCATACTCTTATAAAAACTGTCGCTGTCCGTCACAGAGGATATCCGTGACTGACAGCGACAATATGTTCATCTTCCAGATCCGCCAGATCAAGCTTCTCCAGCAGTGTCAGCAGATCCTCCAACGGCAGGTCCTGTCGGTCTGTTGTGCTGGACAGGGAGTGTTCCGCAGGGTCAAACCGTTCTGCAAGGCGGCTGTACAGTTCGGCACGCTGGCGGACTGCCGGTGTGGGTTCAGGTGTTTTTTCCATCCACCAGACGCTCGCGGCCCCGGCCAGTTTGCGTAACAGGAACAGAATATCCCGCGCTTTGGCGATCTGGTCCGAGCGCCGCAGCCCTTCCAGCCGCGCTGTCTGATACTGAATTTCAGCAAGCGTGCTGGTGGTGCCAGCCTTACGGCGTGCACTTTCAATCTGGGACCAGCTCAGGATTTCAGGCCCAGTCGCAAGAGCCGCATAGCGGATATTGGCGCGAAACGCTTCGGCCACCTGCGTGGCCAGAGGGGCATCGCGCCGTTCCGGCCAGAGCAGCAGGCAGCCTGCCAGCCCTACCAGACTGCCAATAATGTTGTTAATGGCGCGCGCCAGCGCCACATCCCACCCCAGACCGGGGCTGACCAGATCCGTCACCAGCACAAACAACTGCGTCATGAACATCACGCAGAGTGCGTAATTGACGCTCCGCAGCGCAATGGTCGCCGCCGCCAGCGGGAAGATAAGGAGCAGAATACTCCACACAGGCAGCAGTACGCCCATAACGGCCGCCAGCAGGCCACCCGCAATGCTGCCAATAACTCGTTCAATGGTGCGGGGGAGCGTTGTGGTCACGCGCGGCTGCGTAACCACCACCACCGCCATCATAGCCCAGTAGGCGTAGGGCAGATTCAGCCTGAGAGAAATCGCATAGGCAATCAGCACACAAACGCAGAGCCGCGCGGCATGGCGCAACCCCTGCGCGCGTGGCACGGCGGCAGGGCGGGCC
>NZ_BAJW01000111.1 GCF_000613905.1 Acetobacter persici JCM 25330 | reverse complement strand
ATTCTATCTGTGAGAAATGCGCGTCGATCGAGCGGTCCTCGCGCAGGCGCTCCGCCATCTCCAGCAATGTGATGTCCCGACGCGCCTCGATCAGGCCAAAGATGAAGGCTTCATGCGCATCCAGCCGCGATCCGCGCGGTTTGCCCTGGCGGCGGGCTGTACGCTCACCCGTCTCGCGCTCTCGGCGCAGCCAGCGGATCGCTGTGGCGACGCCGACATCGAACCGTGCCGCAACAGCACGGGCCGACATGCCAGACGATCCCGCCGTCAGAACCCGCATCCGCAGATCGTCACCATACGCGCGCGACATATCACCCCTCCATCAATGAAAAGGGTGAATCACACAACGCTCACCTTGTCACGCCCTAGAATCAGAGTTCAGTGGAATTGCTCTAGGCGAAACTGTTGATTAAAACGGTATCCAACCTCAAGATCTGTGGTCCATACTGGCGTATTAACAAATTGCGCAAATTGTGTTGTAGAATAACGAACTGCAGAGGGGGCCAGATCTGAGTATGAAAGCATAGTTTTAGTCGAACCATAACGTGTTTCACGTAAGTTAATATCCCATCTATCTATTGACCAGTGCGCATTAAGTATAATCTTCTATGAAAACACTTCAAGTTGGTCTCCGAGCCCACTCAACCAAGCAAGTCGCTCTTCAACATCAAAGAAACCAGGCTGCGTCATGAGCCCCTCCTCCAGTCACCACACAAGAGAGGGCAAAAGCCAAAGGATTTTTTGAACCCTCTATTTATATAATAAATATATATTTAACTAACAAATTTTTGAATAATATTACGAAAAAAAACAAAACTATTCTCAATATAGTTTTACATCATCCAACTCAAACTCAACACTTCTCCCAGCGGGACATTCAGTCATCACCTCAATTTGTTTGATTTTTGTAAGATTTTGACTAAGGTTTGTATCGTTTTTGACGCGCTCTCCATGAAATTCTTTAAAACTGATCTTGGACGAGAGCCAAGAGATACTACTATCTAAATCGTGCTCCCACACGTTCTCAACTCCAATCAAACGCACTTTAAGCTTGCATGATATTGCTCCCTCAGTATCGACTTGGAACCCGCGATAACTGGAAATATCTGCTGACAAGATTGAGCCTCGAACAAGAGGAATAATAACTCCCACATGAGGATTTTTTACGTAACCCATTCTTCCTGTCACCAAAAGCGCATGACCTTTTTTATCGCGTGGAACAATCTGGGCAATCTCAGTCGATCGCCCCAAACCATTGTCCGTTGCTTCCATTAAAAGTGTACCCAACGAAGAGCGGTGATCTGATCGTTCAAAATTATCTATAAATGGCCTTATTTTCGCTGAGTTTTCAAATCGTCTTAGATCAGCATTGGTCGATATAACGGCCCCATTTTGAACAACAATTTTGCCGCTGACCCAAACTTTATCAACATGCCAGATATCATGAATATTTGACCAAGGCTCACCTTTCACAAGAACGATGTCAGCCTGGGCACCCACATGAAGCGTCCCATTACCAAAAGGATCACCATGATCGACGCACTGTCAGCAGTTGCTGCGATCAGGGCCTGCTGGGGGGTCAACCCCGCCTTAACAAGCAACTCGAGCTCATGCAGTGTAGACTGACCATGCGGGGTAGATGGCATCCCTGCATCTGTTCCTACACCAATACGAACACCTGCTTCGTAAAGTAATTTAACGTTATACAGAGCGCGTTCGAATTTTTTGATCCGGCTCAACGACGTGACGTCAAAAGTATGTCCGCTCTTATCCTCATAAGGGTCATACACTGAAAGCGTCGGAATGACTGACATACCTGTGCATTTTATTTTTTGAACCTCCTCGGACTTTAACTCGCGATCCTGCATTATGTGTGCCAAAGAATCGACCCCTGCCTCAGCAGCGATAAGGCCACGATCTACCGTTACAGTATGCGTTAGAACCTTAAGGTGGTGAGCATGTGCACTAGCCACAACAGCAGCAAGCGTAGTTCCATCCATACTGGTGTTGTCAGGACTCGTTCCATAACGCCAACCATCTGTGAATGCTTTTATCAAATCAGGTTTATAGGGCATTATCGCTGCTATTGCAGCTTTCGCACTTTCTGTATTATTGACCCATTTCGTAGTAGATTGATCTCCCCAATCTGCTCCATGCCCCCCAGGAGTACTTATTCTTGCTGCAAACGACACATGAGGAGCCACAAGAGTATTTAACCACTTTCGCAAAGGCTCATATGCTTCCGGTGGCTCGTTAAAGTCATTTACAAATGTCACACCATGAGTTACGTACGCAGCAGCTATTTGAGGAATAGTTGATGAGTTTCCACTGCTAATCCAGTGACTATGAAGATCGTAAAGACCCGGTAAAAGAGCTTCTCCCCGAGCATCAATTACAGTTGCACCAGAAGGTACATCAATGTTATTACCCATGGATACCACAATATTCCCAGATATTACAATCGTCTTTACTTCTGGCTTGTTTCCTGTCCCATCAAATACTTTTGCCCCTACGATAGCCGTTACCGGCTCCACGGAAGATGCTACAGCCACCTGAAAAGAACAGATAACCCAAAATACCAGCCCTTGAAATATAAAACTCTTCATATGAAATTCATTTTCATCATTATTTATTGAGAAAATCCAGAGTAACGAAGTGCAAGAGCCCGAGCTCGCGAAAGAAGCGGCTGTTCTACACCTGCTATATAGACCGATAAAGCCTGCGATAAAGGTTCAAATGGATCACCCGACCATACAACAAAATCGGCATCTTTCCCCTTCACCAGAGATCCAACGGTCTTATCAAGACCGAACATCTTCGCAGGATTTATCGTGACGGTATCAAGAGCCTTGGAGAGAGGCAATCCACGAGCACTTGCCATACCAACATTATATCGCAATTCACGAACAGATTGCGTCTTATCATTGCCAATAATCGCAATTTTAACTCCGGCCTTCGCAAGAAGTCCGGCATTCTTCATCGTTGCACCAAGCTTCTCAAACGTTTCTGGCAAATCAGACGTCGGAGTAACAATCACTCCTATATCGGCGTCAGCAAGTATCTTTGCGACACGCCAAGCTTCCTCACCACCACGAATAACAATCTTTAATTTATACTCTTTAACTAAATTGACTGCCTGGAGAATATCAGAAGCACGATGTGCACTAACAATCAGAGGGATTTTACGCTCCAGCACTGGAACTAGCGCGTCAAGATCCTCGCGAGAAAAAGTAAGCGGACGAAATTTTCCAATTTCATAGGCCGCGCGCTTTTTCATATAAAGCTTCACATCATCCAAAGCCGAACGCACAAGCACCATATCTGCTGCTCGCGAACTTCCTCCCGTAGCAACTCCAGCTTCCCCTAAATCCAGTGTCACACCTACCTTAGCATGAGACAAGATAGCCAAGCCCCTTACAGTCTTAATAGACGCAGCCTGACCACCGAAGACAATAACATCGTCTCCTGTCCGCACTTCAGGCAATACAATAGCAGACGTAACTCCCCCCTCTCTCGCAAGATCAATATAATTAGAATCTGAATTGAGAGCATATTGCACGTCAACACCAGCACTCAACCTTGAAGTACCGCCACGTGTATCATTTGTCCCGCCCACTGATGGAACCTCGACTAAACCAAGGCTGGTATCTGCCGAGATGAATCCCGGTGTCACAATCTTACCCTCCAGATCAATGATGCGTGCACCTACTGGAAGCGGTACATTCTTACCCGTTGCAACAATTTTTCCATCACGGACTATCATTGATCCATCTATGACTGGTGCACCATCTCCTGGAAAAATGTGTGCATTCGTGTATACTGAAGTATCTGCACGAGCATTATGAATAAGAACCAATGCAGAAAAAAATCCCAGAAAAATATAACCGCGCATGTTACGGTGCCTCCGCATGTTGGCCGAGATCGAAATCAGACACATGCTGATATTTTTTATCGTTCCTAGAATATTTAAGTGATCCGTCGATAAAAACATCTTCAGCAACGGCATAAACACTAAAAGGATCAGCACTCCAAATAACAACATCAGCAGACTTTCCCGGCACAAGTGATCCGGTTTTATCGCTAATCCCAAGTATCTTCGCCGGATTGGAAGTAAACCAGCTTACCGCGTCTTCTTCGGAAATATTAATACCGATCCGACGCCCCGCAGCCAAAGCGACTGCTGATTCAATATTAAGGCGTTGCGAAAGCACGGGACTATCTGAGTGAATAGCTACGCATATGCCGGCCTGATGCAGCAGGGCTGCGTTTTCCTCGATCGCGTCATAAGCTTCCATTTTAAAACCGCCACGACCAGACCACGTTGCAACACAGATACCCTCCTGCGCTAGCAGTTTACGAATTTTATAGGCCTCTACTGCGTGATGAAATGCCGTAATATGGTAGCCAAACTCCTTCGCCACGTCGATCATTACCGCCATTTCGTCTGATCTGTAGCAATGGTTTTGAACTAAAATGTCACCATTCAGCACACCGGCTTCAGTCTCCAGAGCAAGATCACGTTTGAACGCTTCAGCACTCTGTCCATTTTCATGCTTTTCACGAGAAATCTTCCATTTTTTATTATATTCTAAAGCCTCTATCCATGCTTTACGGTAGCCCGCAACGTTTCCCATACGTGTAGCAGGAGAGCGACCTTTGGCACCGTACCGTCCCTTAGGATTTTCACCGCATGCCATTTTAAGACTGTATGGCGCACCTGGGAACTTCATTCCCTGCTCAGTAACTGAAGGTACATTCTTTACAACAACACCTCGTCCACCAAAAAGATTTGCAGAACCAGGAAGAATAAGTAACGTTGTAACTCCTCCTTCTCTAGCACGGTCAAACGAAGGATCTTCTGGCCAGATTGAATGCTCCGCCCAAACTTGAGACGTATTGGGCTCAACATTCTCATTAACGTCAACTTGCCCACGAACCGCTGGCGCAGGATATACGCCGATATGAGAATGTGAATCTATAACGCCAGGCGTAATCCATCTTCCTGTAGCATCAATAATTTTTACACCAGACGGAACAGCAATATTAGATCCAATCTCTTTGATTTTTCCATGCTCAATCAGAATCGTTCCGCCTTCAATCCGATGCCCATTGCCATCGAAAATTGTAGCTCCAATAATAGCAGTGGGATCATTATCTCCTGGATTATAAGTCGACGGATAAGGATTGGATAAGGAAACTGTCGATGCAGAAGAATTACCCAAAAAAAATAGCATAGAAAAACAAGAAAGATACATTACAGACTTCATTTTACGAAACCGGTAAATCATAAAATTAAACCCCAGATTAAAAGGAAATTACTTCTTACCAACTTTCTTTTGCAAAACTTAGACACGCACCACAAATAAAAATAGGATTTATTTCAGAAATCAGCACTATATGTCCCCATAAGAGAAAATGCCGGCATGATTACATAAGTTGGGGACCCGCTACTAGCTATCATATGTCCATACACACCAGTTGTTGCACGTGCATTTGTACCAGTGGAGTAATTTCCGTTACGAGAATACTGCCCAGTCAAATTCGACGCATTTATTCTAAAGGTGGATGATTTCACCACACCAAATTTCGGTATATGATATCCAACTGCTAGATTATCACTAAAATATCCATGCAATGACTCATCATTCATAAAAGTAGAGTATTGCTTTCCAGTATAATGAATACTAGCATTCAAGAAAAATGCTCCTTCATTATATGTAATACCAATGCTACCATTAATTTTCGGCGTGCTAATTGGCGTTTTTCCAGAAGTTCTTAAATAGTCAGTTACACCATCAACCGTTGTTGACGGAATATTGTTATCCAATCTTGCGTGAAGATACTCAAAAGAAATGTATGGACTAAACCGATGAAATATCGGTCTTGTTGCAAACATGACGTCCACTCCCCTAATGGTTTCTCCTCCTGTATTAACCTGTTGCGAAGCTTCTTGGCCATCAACATATGTATCCAGACTCAGCAGCCTATTCGAAATATTAAAATTGAACAGACTAATATCTACCAGAAAAATACCACCTGAATACCGATATCCTAACTCTTCTTTAATCGCGTATTGCGGCTTAGGATTGCCACCCGAAATACTAATTTTACCCGTAGTCGCACTATAACGACTAATTAAGTTAGTCGAACCAGGAGCGCGGAAATCACCTTCAGCATTAATATAAAGTTGATGTGCCTTTGCAATCTGCCAAGACCATGAAAAATGTGGCATTGGTGCAAAAAAATTACGGTTAACCCGACCGCCAGAACCTGGCAAATAACTCACGCCAGATAGATTATCAGACACCAACTTAATAGCCGCCTCCAAACTCATGGCATCATTAAATAAATGATAAGTATCTCTAAAAAATCCGGAATCTAAATTATAATTCCCCGTATAGTTTACAGAATAATACGGATTTCCTTGCAAAGTAGTGTAATTATAACTCATATCAGTATCAGCTGGAGTAGCTAACGTACTCTGGCTCAACAGTTTTGTTGGCGCAGTCTGAAGCGTGTAACTGCTGCTTTCATGCCAGTAACCTGCCTCAAGTTCATTATGACCTTCTTTCCATACTATACTTGCAATAACCCCCCCTTGTTTATTTATTGAACGGGCAGGCATCGATACGTTTTGGTATGTCTTAGAGGATATTTTCCCATCTCCATTCAAATCGACCTCTTGCAGTTGATTACCAGAATAAGTGTAACCTTCTCGTAGACGACTAATTGAATTAATGGTGAAGTCGGAAACTTCATAATATGGCTGCACGCTCACAGAGATACCATGAGCAACAAAAAAATTTATAGGCAGAGAAACATGTATCTGATCTTTATCATTTAGCCGCGTTCCGTAATAATTTGTAGGCGCCAAAGCATTAGGCGTTGCCTCATAGTTTATTGGCGTTGTGGGCAATGTTCCATTCTTGTCAGCGAGAAAATTCTTAGCTGTAGGGTATTTCGAGGAGTAAAAAGTAGCATGATTCACCCCAAAAATAAGCTCAGCAGAACCCTGCGCACCAATTTTGCATGCATCACAAAATCCAGATGTTTTCGATCGGACACCCCAGAACCGCGCCATGCATCGCCACGCGTATGAGAGACAGAGAGAAACGAAGTAATACCAGAATGCCCCCACTCCCCTGTATCGGCTCGCAAGAATTCTCTTTGAGAATTGAACGATCCGTATCCTCCTTCAACCGTCCCGCCAAACCGATTGGCAGGATGCCTCGTGGTGACTGATAGAGTGCCTGCCGCAGCAGAGGTAACCGGGTCCCGAACATCACTCGATCCCGGAGACATACTTTCAGTCGATATATTCTCAGAATCTATATAATTTTGTATAAATGATCCACCGGAACCGGACGAACCAGAAGCAATTGGTAGCCCGTTGAGAACAAAACCCATATCGCTACTCGTTAAGCCACGACTATTAATCCGCCCTTCTGAAATTCCGGTTGGATCAGCATTACTCACATTCACGCTTGGAAGGTTAGAGATCAAATCAAGCGGCGAACTCATAGGACTTTGCATGCCTATATAGGCTTGTGTAATTGTCTGAAGAGAACGCGCCTCAGTCTCGTGTCGCATCATACCACCACCAAGCTCGCCTCTATGACTACCCAAAACATAGATAGATTCTATTGATTTTGGCTTTTTCACAGACCCAGTCCCTTTTCGGGAATCAAACGAAGATACATGACGAACTGGCTTACTCTTGGACTCTGCCAAGGCGTTCTCACAGGATAGCAAAGGCAGCAGCAGCACTAATGCACATTGTAGGTTATACTTTAGATTTAAATATCCAGGTTCCACTAAAAAAATCGGGTAATTTATTTGCTTAGAAGAGCATTTAAGAAAATCTCTAGTCATTGTCTTCATACACCCCACCCACTCCGCTTCCAAACTTCTATAGAGAATATTTTAGAACGTTTAGACACAACATCATTGAGGCGTCAACTAACAACCGATAAATTTGTTTATTTTCCAGTTTTTCTATATCTCCACTAATTTTTATAGTGATAATACGATTACCTTTTCAAAGCCATGGATTGAGTTCATTGAAGCAAATAAGTGCCCAAGCAATGAGCGTGAAGGCTAGAGAATAATCCGATCTAACAGGTGCATTTTAAGATTCCCATATCTCCCTCGTCGAACTGGCGGAGAAACTGGCTGTGGAGTGCGGTGTCCACTTTGCGCCGAGCACGATCTGGCGCTGTCTCGACCGTCACGACATGACCGTCAAAAAAAACGGCGCACGCCAGCGAGCAGACACGTCCCGACGTCGCACAGCGGCGCGAGGTCTGGTTCGACAGTCAGCCTGACCTTGATCCGGCCCGGCTGGTCTTCATCGATGAAACCGCCGTCTCGACGAAGATGGCCCGCGTGCGGGGACGGTCACGCCGGGGCACGCGCTGTCGGATGCCCGTGCTCCATGGGCATTGGAAAACCATCAGCGCGCAACGCACTGACCGACGAGGTGGAAGAGAAAAAGGATGATGAAATCCGTGTCATGAAACATGTCCTGAAAGGCGAGGAAGGACACGGCGGGAGCACACAGGCCCACATGCCACATCCTTCTCTCTGGGAACGAAGGGACCAGTCCCTTCATCGCCAGCCCTCAGAACCAAGGATGTCTCTCTGTCCGACCGTCTTCTCTCAGACCGAATTTTCCGGTCTCCCGGATGCAGACTTTGAGGGAGTCAAAGTCGCGCTGTCAGGCGCGCATCCGGCGACGTCCGAAGGACCACACGAAAAATGGCAGATAATTGCCATTTTTGGCGTTTTGGGTGTGCTTTGCGCACCAAAATGCAGTATCGTGCCCTCATCTGCCT
>NZ_BAJW01000112.1 GCF_000613905.1 Acetobacter persici JCM 25330 | reverse complement strand
CATCCACGGCCCCCAGCCGGATCATCTCTTCCGCCACAGCCTCTACCACCGGGCGCAGGGCGGCGGCGGCGGTGCGCACATCCTCCTGTTCGGCTCCAGCCTTCAGAGCACTGCGCTCCCAGCGGGCAATACGGCGCAGCAGAACCTGCTCCAGCCCCTGCCGCGTGGTGGCAAAGCGCGCCAGATGCGCAAGTGCTGCCTCCCGCAGCACCTTGCGGTCGGGTGGTGGCACAGCGGCGGAGTCAGTCTCGGATCCCATACCCGCCCTTATGCCCTATTTTGCGGTCAAAAGACCATTCATGACCCGCACCCCCCTCCGCGCGCAAGAAATGTGACAGTTTCATGCGAGATTTTCGTTTTAGGCGTTTGACTCTGCGCGCAGGACAGCCGCATCATGCCGGATGCAAACGGGTCGCCCGCTCCAGACAGGCAGCGGGCGTTTTCTGTTTTGCATCCTTTTCCTTTTTTGCTGATCACCTCAACGCAACACAAAGAACTGTTCCATGATTCCAGCCCTGACACCGACCTACAACCGTGCCTCCCTCGCTTTTGAGCGTGGCGAAGGTGCCTGGCTGTACACGACGGACGGGCGACGATTCCTGGACTTTGCCGCGGGCATTGCCACCTGCTCCATCGGGCACGCGCACCCGCATATGGTCAGTGAACTCACCGGCCAGATCGGGCGGGTGATGCATGTCTCCAACCTGTTCCAGATTCCGCAGGCTATCCGGCTGGCGGAACGGCTGGTGGCCAACAGCTTTGCGGACAGCGTGTTCTTCTGCAATTCCGGCGCGGAAGCCAATGAAGGCATGGTGAAGTTCGCCCGCCGGGCGCAGGCCCTGTCCGGCCACCCGGAGCGGACAGACATTATCTGTATGGACGGCGCATTCCACGGCCGGACGCTGGCCATGCTCTCCGCCACCGGCAACCCGAAATATCTGGAAGGCTTCGGCACCCCGGTTCCGGGCTTTGTGCATGTCCCGTTTAATGACATTGCGGCCCTGAAAGCCGCCATCACCCCGCAGACCGCCGCCATCATGCTGGAACCCATTCAGGGAGAAAGCGGTATCAAGGTTGCAAGCCCGGAGTATCTCAAAGCAGTTCGCGCCCTGTGTGATGAAACCGGAGTGCTGCTGGCACTGGATGAAGTACAGTGCGGCGTGGGCCGGACAGGCAAACTGTTTGCGCATGAATGGGCCGGCATTACGCCGGATGTCATGTCCGCCGCCAAAGGTCTGGGCGGGGGCTTTCCCATCGGCGCGGTTCTGGCGACGGAAGCCGTCGCGAAGAACATGACGGCGGGCACCCACGGCACCACGTTTGGCGGCAACCCGCTGGCCTGCACGGCGGGCAATGCCGTGCTGGACGTTCTGCTGGCCCCCGGCTTTCTGGAGCAGGTTCAGGCCCGCGCCGCGCTGCTGGACAGCCTGCTGGATGATCTGATGCAGAACGCCCCTGCCGTCTTTGCGGAACGGCGTGGCCTTGGCCTGCTGATCGGCCTGCGCTGCGTGCCGCCTGTCGGTACGGTGCAGGCTGCGGCGCAGGAGGCCAATCTGCTGTGCGTCACCGCGGGCGAGAACGTGCTGCGTCTGGTCCCGCCCCTTACCATTTCTGAAGATGAGTGCCGTGAGGCCGCCGCCCGCCTGAAAAAAGCGGTGCAGATTTTGACTGACACCCAGAACACAAAAACACTGGAGCCAAGCCTGTGAGTGCTGCCCTTTCCTCTCTGTCCTCCACCACGACGCAGTCCGGGCCGCGCCACTTTCTCGACCTGAAAGATCTGGACGCCACAACGCTCCGCCAGATTCTCGATGTTGCTGCGGGCATGAAGCAGATGCAGAAGGGCCGCCGCTTCCCGCTGCATCCGCGCGTGCCGCTGGCAGGCCGGGCGCTTGGCATTATTCTCTCCAAGCCCTCAACCCGCACCCGCGTTTCTTTTGAAGTCGGGATTCGTCAGCTTGGGGGGGATGCCGTCATTCTCTCCCCGTCCGACATGCAGATTGGCCGCGGCGAGACCATTACGGACACCGCCCGCGTTCTCTCCCGCTTTGTGGATGCGCTGGTGCTGCGCACGGGCCGCACGGAAAACCTGCATGAGCTGGCGCGGGCCGCCAGCGTGCCGGTTATCAACGGTCTGACGCCTTCCTCGCACCCCGTGCAGATTCTGGCGGATATCCTGACTTATGAAGAGCATCGCGGCCCTGTCAAAGGCCGCACCTTTGCCTGGACGGGGGACGGCAACAACGTGCTGGTCTCCCTGATTGAAGGGGCCGTGCGCTTTGGCTTCAAGCTCCGGGCCGCAACCCCGGCGGATATGGCCCCGCCGCAGGCCGTGCTGGACTGGGCCAGACAGGAAGGCGGCGATGTCGTGCTGACCACGGACCCGCGCGCCGCCGTGGACGGCGCTGACTGCGTGGTGACGGATACATGGCTCAGCATGTCGGATTCGGAAGAAGAAGCCGCAATGCGCCTCGCCAAACTTTCTCCCTACAGGGTCGACGCTGCCTGATGGCTCTGGCCGCGCCAGATGCCCTGTTCATGCACTGCCTGCCCGCCCATATTGGGGAGGAAGTGACGGAAGAGGTGTTTGAAGGCCCGCAATCCGTGGTGTTTGATGAAGCCGAAAACCGTCTCCATGCCCAGAAGGGCCTGCTGGCCTGGACCATGGGCGGAGAGAACTGGCTCTCTTTCGGGAAGGAATGAGCATATGAAGGACGCAGGCACACCGGCACACCCCACCGGCACGGAAGACACACCCGCCACACCGGGCTGGGTGGAAGACAGTCTGGACCGTATTCTGGCCAGCCTGCCCGTTGCAGCGGATAAGCTCGCGTCCTTCCGCGCCTCCTATCTGGACTGTCTGGCAGACTGCGGCCGCACCGCGGATCTGGATCGCGCGCATGATGCCTGCCGTCAGGGCTTTCTGCGCGCCGTGCAGGATGGGCTGGAACTGGATGCCAGCACGCTCCGCACACTGGAACAGCAGCTTGAACAGCTCGAACTATCCATTTCCTCAGAGATCTGAACCCGCCGGGACCTGACGCTCCGGCGTCTGCCGTCCAGGCCTTTTTGCAGCCTGCCTCCGTCTGGCCGGGACGCCCCCCTGTTATTGCGGGGGATGCCTCCCCATATCCTCAGCACTGATCGTTCTTAAGGTTTTTTATGGAAACTCCTGCTTTTCTTGACCGTGACCGCCCGGATGTGCCGGATCTGGTCGTGCCCGGTGGTGTGACACCTTTTTATCTGCAAGGCCGCCCCGTGCGCGGGCGGCTGGTGCGCCTTGGCGTGCTGACCGATGTGCTGCTGACGCGCCACGACCACCCCGGCGTGGTCAACCGTCTGGCAGGCAAGGCTCTGGCGCTGGTGGCCGGTCTGGCCTCCGCGCTGAAGTTTCAGGGAGCGTTTTCCCTCCAGATCAAAGGGGATGGCCCCGTCACCATGCTGGTGGCTGACTGCACGGATACCGGTGCGCTGCGCTTTTACGCCCGCACGGATGAGGATGCGCTCAACACCCTGCTTCAGGACACTCCGAACCCGACCGACCGGGAACTGCTGGGCAATGGCTATATGGCCCTGACGGTAGATCAGGGGCCGGACATGGAGCGGCATCAGGGGATTGTGGACCTTGCGGGCGATGACCTTGCCGCCATGGCGACCCACTACTTCAAAACCAGTGAGCAGCATGCCTGCTGGATCTATCTGTGTTGCACCATGACGGATGCAGGCTGGCGCGCGGGCGGCCTTGTGCTGGAACGCATTGCCGGTGAAGGCGGCACCCATGTTGTGGGCGATGAAAACGCCGACGCAAGCTGGGAGACCGCCACCATTCTGGCCTCGACCCTCTCCACCAAGGAAGTGCTGGACGACAGCCTGCCATCTGCCACGCTGCTGCACCGCCTGTTCCATGAAGAAGATCTTCAGGTCAGCCAGCCTCGTGCGCTTGCCTATGGCTGCCGGTGCTCCCGCGCCCGTCTGGCCAGCGTGCTGGAAGGGTTTGACACGGATGATCTGGACCATATGTGCCAGGATGACGGGCAGATTGTGATGACGTGTGAATTCTGCAATCACGACTTCCGCTTCCCGCGCACGGAGATTACGCCGCGCACCCTGTAAAGGCGCGCGACACAGAACCGTTGACCGCCTTTATCACCAGAGGCAGGATTTCGGCTGCCTTATCCGGACCACGCATCCGGACTCTGCGCCTTTGTTGAAGGACCGTGTTTCCATGTCGCTGTTTTCTCGCCCGCTTCGCGCCACATGCTCTGTCGCTCTGCTCCTCCCCGCCTTTCTGGCAGGCTGCGCGGGCGATAAGCAGCCGACACACTTTGCCCCCCTGCGTTATGACTATCTGAGCGTGATGCACCTGAATGCAGGCACGCTGGAGATTGAAGACGCAACCCAGCAGAACCCGGTTGCCGGGGATATCAGCGCCAACGCCCCCACCCCGCCCGCGCAGGCCCTCCGCCAGATGGCGCAGGACCGTCTGGTGGCCGCAGGCGCATCCGGCACCGCAAAATTTGTGATTGATCAGGCCTCCATCCTGCACAATGCCGGGGGTGTGCTTGTAGGCAGATGGCTGTGCATCTGGTGCTGCTCAACAGCGGCGGCACGCAGGCGGCGCGGGCGGAAGCCCATGTTTCCCAGACCATGCGGCCCGACCTGTCCAAAGGGGATGCGGACAGCCCGGCCAACCTGTACGAACTCACCTCGGACATGATGCAGCGCATGAACGTGGAGTTTGAATATCAGGTGCGCAACACCATGAAAGACTGGATGGTGGATGCAGGCGGCACACCCGTTGGCTCCGCCATCCAGAGCCAGTCCCTTGATGCGCCGGGCGCAAAAGGCAGCACCGCCGCAAAAGCTGCGGCAGCCGCAGCCGTGCCCGCCGCCGCAACAGCGCCTGCGCTGGCAACACCAGCCGTCACAACACCGGAGGTGACCACACCCACCATCACGACCCCGGCCGTCACGGTCCCGGCCATCACCACACCGGATGTGTCCGTGCCGGATGCCACGCCGTCCGCCACTGTGCCGGAAAATGCCCCCAACACTGATACAGCGTCAGGCAGCACAAAGAAAACCAGCACCTCTGCCGCCAAAACCTCTGAACCCGACCCGGTTTTTCCGGCTGGCGAAGATGATGACAGCGCCAGTTCCAGCAGCAGCGCTTCCACGCCAAAGGTCCGCTCCCCCGAGCCGGGCGTCTGAAGCTGCCTAAAAAATAAGCCGACATAACACCGTGTGCCCTGCTCTCTTTTCCGGCAGGGCACACTGAGAGCCATTTTCAGAAATTGCTTTGCACGGTCGCCATAAAGCTCCGTGGTTCTCCATAATAATTGTAGTAATAAACATTTCCCAGACGCTGATAATAGCGTGTGTTGGAAAGGTTGTTGACGGTAAACGTCATGTTCAGTTCCGGCCGCCATTGGTAGCCTACCTGCGCACTGGCCACCACATAAGCGCCCTGCCGCACGGTGCGGGTTGTGCCAAACGTGCTGCTCCGCGCATCCACCCCCGCCCCGATACTCCAGACATTGCGTGTTACCTCCGGGGCGGCAAAGCGATAATGTGACCAGAGTTTGAAAAGATGCCGTGGGGAATTGGGCGTGTAAGGCAGCCCGGCCAGACCGGAATCATCCTTCAGAATCTTGTTATCATTAAAGGTGTAGCCAAGGCTGATGTCCCAGCCATCCAGCAACCGCCCGAGTGTTTCAAACTCAAAGCCCTGACTGCGCACCTTGCCTGCGGCATGGTAGCAGGTGCTTGTGCCGGACAGGCCGCAGGTGGTCGTGCCATCCTGATCTTCCATAGCCTTATTGCGTTCCAGAATATGGAAACCTGCGAGTGTCACACTCAGATTGCGATGGAAAAAGGAGCCTTTAAAGCCTCCTTCAATCTGCTGCCCCAGTACCGGCTTCAGCCGCCCGGTATGGCTGTAGGCTGACTGTGGCTGGAACGTATCCGTAAAGCTGACATAGGCGGCAACCTGCGGCACGATATGCCACACCAGCCCTAAATAGGGTGTCGGCACCGCACCGTTTTTCTGGCTGACCACATAAGGCGTGTTTTTAGACAGATTTTTGTATTTATACTGATAAAAACTCAGCCTTCCGCCAAGCATCAGGTCAAGAGACGGCAGAAGCTGCACCCGTGCGGAGCCATAGACCCCCACCTGTTGCGTGGGTTCGCGATAGCGGGTGGTAATGGCCGGGCGAATGGTGTCCGAAATTGCGGGGGCGAAAATATCAAGGTTACTCAGGCCCGGCGTGGTACGCCATGAGGCGGACGACCCACCATCATACAGCAGATCGGAATCATAATTTGCGCCGATCAGCAGATCATGTTTCCGGTTCAGCAGATGGACGGGTCCGGTAAAATACAGGTCCGCCCCATCATAAATTTCCCGGCCTTCATACCGGGCCACAACAAAATTGCCGGTCTTTTGCGCTGTGACAGCACTGTTCAGATAGGTGTAGTGCATGGAGCTATCGGTTTCACGGTGGCGGCCCGTCAGCTTCGTACGCCAGCCGCCCCCAAACTCATGCTCCAGTTCTCCATCAAACTCATACATCGGGCTGCTGGTCTGGCCCCAGTTTGCCCCTACAAAACTGTTCCGCGCCAGATGCAGGTCCGCGCCGGAGGCCGCCATGGGGAGGCCCATAAAGCGTGTGGTGTCATTTTTCTGGCCGGTTGCGGAAACGGAAAGCGTGGTGTTGTCTGTAAGATGCACATCAATATCGGCGTAGGCTGTCCAGCGGGTATCGTGCGCGTTTTTATAAAAATAGTTGCGGTCTCCCCCTGCCAGCACAAACCGGCCCGTCACCTTTTTATTGCCCGTCAGCGGTCCGGTCACATCGGCGTCCGCATGGAATGTATCCCATGACCCACCGCTGAAATCCCCCTGCGCCCGGTAGGTATCCAGTGCATGTTTGCGCACAAAGTTCACGCTCCCACCCGGCGGAGCGGACCCCTGAAACATCCCGTCCGGGCCACGCAAAACTTCAAGACGATCATAAATCGCCAGATCAAACTGCTGGCTGAAGGACATACCGCCACTGGACGGCACGCCATCATATTGTGGCTGCACGGAGTAGCCCCGAGACGTAAATCCTGCCGTGCCATCTCCATACAGATTGACATTCAGGCCCGGGACCTGTTTGAGCGCCTGATCCACCGTTGTCAGGTTCTGGTCATGCATCTGCTGGCGGCTGACAACGGAAACCGATTGCGGAATTTCATCCAGCCGCAACAGCATTTTTGTCATGGAAACCGCCTTCACCACATAGCTGCCCGTGCCATCTGTGGTAGCGTTCCTGTGCCGCTGCCCCTGCACCAGAAGTTTTTCAACGCTGCCCGGCATTTCATTGTCATCAGATACAGAAAGAGCTTTTTCTGACTTCTGCGTGCTTTTTGCGGAATAGCTCGCTTTTTTTGCGGCATCCTCCACTACACCGGATACCGTGGCGGCAAAAGCCGGTGCGCCACCCATGCCAAGCCCGGCCCCGCAGAGCATCAGCCCTGAGCAGGAGAGCAGCCCTGCCTTAAAACGCATCATCATCATTCCTGCTCTTGTCTCCGGCATGGTCTGTGGTCGCTATCTGCCATGCTCTGTGCGGGCCCTGTGCCCCAGCATGGCGCATCCCGCCGCTTTCGTTATTAAGAATTAGTCGCATTATCACTTCTCTGTGAAGCGCGGCAAGAGAGACAACACCCAATTTATAAATTTTTTTATGAACCCCTAAAAATCAGCTTTGGACCATGCCGCGTTTCCATTCCCCATTTTCAAATTGCAGGCAGCCCACGCCACCGCCATAACAGCCTGATGCCGAACCAGCCGCTTTCCGCCTCCCCCTTTGCCATTGCCGATGGCCTGCCCGTGCAGGATGTCCTGCCCGACCTGTGCGCCGCACTCGCCCGCCCCCCCACGGCAGAACAGCCCGCGTCCGCCATTCTGGTCGCACCACCGGGGGCGGGGAAAACCACAACAGTTCCGCCGGTTCTGGCAGCGGCACCCTGGCGCGGAGAGGCAGACCGCATCATCATGCTGGAGCCGCGCCGTCTGGCGGCCCGCGCCGCTGCAACACGCATTGCGTCCCTGATGGGGGAAGAGGCAGGCGGGTTTGTCGGCTTTCGCACCCGGCTGGAGTCCGTAGTGTCCGACCGCACGCGCATTGAGGTGCTGACGGAAGGCCTGTTTCTGCGCCGCCTGCTGGGTGACCCCATGCTGGAAAACGTCGCCTGCGTGATTATTGATGAAGTGCATGAACGCTCTCTGGATGCGGACCTCTCACTGGCCTTTTGTCTGGACCTGCAACGCACCCTGCGGCCGGACCTGCGGCTGGTCGCCATGTCCGCCACAGCCGAGACCGAACGCCTTGCCGCGCTCATGCACGCTCCGGTGCTGACCAGCGAAGGCCGGATGTATCCGCTCACGGTGCAGCACGCCAAACGCGATATCCCGCATCTGCGGGATCTGCCCGCCGTAACCGCCGCAGGCGTGCGGCAGGCGCTGGCGGAAACAGAAGGCGATATTCTGGTCTTCCTGCCCGGCACCGGGGAAATCCGCCGCACCGCCCAGTTGCTTGAAGACTGCTCCGCCATCGTGCTGCCCCTGCATGGGGAACTGCCCCCGGCAGAACAGGCTCTGGTGCTGCGCCCCGACCCCGCCGGGCAACGGCGCGTTATCCTCTCGACGTCCATTGCGGAAACATCCCTCACCGTGCCCGGTGTGCGTGTTGTGGTGGATTGCGGTTTTCGTCGCGCACCGCGCTTTGATGCTGGCGCAGGCCTCTCCCGGCTGGACACGC
>NZ_BAJW01000113.1 GCF_000613905.1 Acetobacter persici JCM 25330 | reverse complement strand
CCAGCGTGGTCTTGCCGGTGGAGGTGCCGCCGGCGACCAGGATGTTCTGCCGCTCGGCGACGGCGCGGCGCAGACACTCGGCTGTGCGGCGGTCGTGATGCCCGGCTGTCACGTAATCGTCGAGCGAGAACACCGCGACCGCCGGGCGTCGGATGGCAAAGCAGGGTGCAGCCACCACCGGGGGTACCAGCCTTCGAACCGCTCCCCGCTTCCGGGCAGTTCGGCGGAAACGCGCGGGCTACCGGGATGGACCTCGACCCCGACATGATGGGCGACCAGGCGGACGATCCGCTCGGCATCGGCGGCCACGATCCGGGTGCCGGTGTCCTCCATCCCTCCAGTCAGCCGGTCGATCCACAGCCTACCGTCGGGATTGAGCATCACCTCGACGATCGACGGATCATCGAGATACCCGGCAATCGCCGGCCCGAGAGCGGTGCGCAGCATGCGGGTGCCGCGGGCGACAGCTTCGGAGCGGAAGGGAGCAACGGACACTGGAAACCCCGCGATTAGCCTCCCGAGGGAGGTGATGGATCAGCGGGGTTGATTAGAAAGATGCATGGACACGGGTGCGCAACAAGTCCCTAGGATCGTAGGGCGCTGGGATAAAAAGAACTTGCATAGGGGTATGTTGCCGTTTCGGCGGTGACGGGACAAAAGACCGCTGCTACCGTTTGGGGAATCGACCACGACACGGACCTGCGCCCGCATGAGCAAAGCCTTCATTTCTGCTGTTCTTCAGGACTCCCTCGCCTGCACGGGCGTTGCCGCCGCCAAGGCGGCCGGTGACTTGGTCGGAGCCATTGCCGCCGAGCTGAAGCAGGAGGGCGAGTTCACGCTGCCGTCCTTTGGGACGTTTACGGTCCACAAGACCAAGGCCCGGAAGGCGCTCTGACCCAGACTACTGGCCATCGACCGCAGGATTCGATAAGAATTTAAATAAATAATTATTTTACGAATGTTTATTTCCCAGGGAACAACATGAAACGCGCAGCTATATTTGATGGGATTACAAATTATCTTTCTTATCTCACAACAAACGTCAAAACTCGCAGCAGTCTCAATTTATTAGATTTCAACGTTCATTCAGAAATGTTCTTTCGAGATTTTCTCAATATCATTTTTGATTATGATCTAATCAACATCAACATAATCAGGAAAAATGCGAGAGCAATCGATCTTGGTGACACAATCAATAAGATCGCAATTCAAGTTACTTCTACAAACGAGATAGCAAAGATCAAACACACCCATAAGGCTTCGTCGCCGATAATCTCCAGACGGTGTACGACCGGCTCATCATTTTAATCATCGGCGAAAAGAAGGATTATAGGGAGAGCTCCATCGGTAATGGGACCGCCTTTGAACTTCCGTCGATGACGATGTTTGGGGTCTCACCGAACTGCTTACCCAAATCGGAAACCTTGGCGTATCCAAGCTTGAAGTGTGCCTAAAATTTCTCGAAGAGAATCTCGCCGTGTTCAAACCACGCGAAGCCAATGAAGTGCTCACGCTGGTACGACTAATCGAAGTGTTAAGCCAAACCGACGAAGAGACGCCGATCACCGGCATGAGGAATGACCCAGATCCTGATGGAAAAATTAACGATCGGTTTGCGGATCACGCGGCCTTCCTTCGCAAACAATATATCGACTTGCACGAATTGTACGGCGTGGCGCTCTCCGAGGTAAACAAGCAATCGGAACTTAGCCACGTCCGAGTCCGCAAGCTCCAGATATATCTTTCAAATTGGAGCGACCGTCTTCTCACTCAGCATCGCGGAGACCCTCGCGCGGCGATGGACGTGCTGGTCGCGGAGATGATTCAGAAAATGGGCAAAAGCGACCAAGGTTATGACGAAAGCGCGATCCGCTATTACGTCATCGACCAGCTCATCGCTTGCAACGTGTTTCCGAACAAGATCGTGCAGTATGCCTAGCCTATTTCTCAAAGACGAAGCGATTTCCAAAGCCCCACCTATCGTCGGATTCGAGATCCTACGATACGTGCAGGCTACAGAAAGAAAGACGATTAGCATCTTCGACGTCGTCAATCATTTCAAGGAGGAAGCCTGGTTTTCAGCAAATTCCTTCTTCTACGGATTAACATTCTTGTATGCTCTGGGCCTAATGGATTTTGAAGAGCCCTATTTGGTGGTGCTAGATGCGCATTAAACGCTTGTATACTGAACCACATACCATTGATCCCATCGAATTCCATGAAGGGGTCAATATTATTGTAGGCGAGCGGGACGAAACCAGCGTCAAGAACAATGGTGTTGGAAAATCCATGTGCATCGAGTTTCTCAACTTTGCACTATTAAAGAAGAAATCTGAAAGTCGCGTGTCGAAGATTCCACCGCAAAGCTTCAAGCCAGATACGTTTATCTGTGTCGATTTTGAACTCCACGGAATAGACTACACAATCAAACGCTCTGTCGTGGATGCCGAGCATCCGCGTGTGATCTCTGATGGCAAGGCTATTGATTTTTCTAAGCTAGATGATGCGACACGCTTTCTTACGGAGCGGATGTTTCCGACGACCCACTTAGTGGGCGTAGGATTTCGCGAAATGCTGGGTCCACTCATCCGAGATGAGCGATCGGAATTCAAGTCCATCGTCGCATGTTACGATACGAAGGTCAGAGTACCAGACAATTACGCCCCGCATCTCATGCTCCTTGGTATCGATCTGATGATCTATCGTAAGATCAGGGAAATTCTGAAAGAACTCGATGCGATTGGAGTTGAGGAGAAACGCATCCGTGAAAATGTGCAACTTATCCGAGAGAAGGGCATTGACGATGCCCGATCAGACCTTAATGAGCTCAATGAGGAAGTTGAACGCATCCGGCGAGGTATTGATGCGCTCGAAAATGCGCCAGCCTATGACGTCATCAAAGACGAGCTTATTGAGATCGAAGATCAGACCGACGAGCTCCGTTTCAGGAAGGCGGCGTTGCTCAAACGGCTTGCTGGGTTAAACCCCATAGCCACTGAGGCCACCATCGACGCGGATGAGATACGCAGCTTCTATAATCAACTACGCGACGGTCTAGGCGATAGAATTTCTAGAGATCTGAACGAGGTTTTAGCTTTCAAAGCGAAAATCGAGCTCTTCCAAAAGCATCTGCTCACTGAGAAATCACAGGTCATCGAAGAGGAGTTAAGGGTATTAAGTCGACAGCTTGCCGATCTTGATCGACGTCAAGCTAAACTCATAAAAATTCTCGATCAGGACGGCGATCTAAGAAATTTAAAAAAAACCTACGCCGCCTTCCAGACCAAGAGTGATGAACTTGGCCAACTCAAAGGTCTACTTGATCGGTATGATCGGCTCGCCGTGGACAAGCAAGAGAAGCGACTTGAGAAAGAAACCGAGCGACTCAAATTGCAAGGCAGCATTACCGGCGCTTCCGAGCGACTGAAATCATTTGAGCAAACGATCCTTTGGATACATCAATTCATCCAAGGCAATAGGAAAGCCTCTTTTGAGGTGCGGACTACTTCCGCGAAAAATGTTGTCGACATTATAATGCGAATAGATGACGACGGTAGCCACAGCGTCGAACGTGAGAAGGTGTTCATATATGACATCGCTTTACTCCTAAACGACTTCAGTAAAGCACGACATCCTGGCCTTCTTGTTCACGACAACATTTTCGATGTAGATGACGATACGCTAAAGAGAAGCTTGGAGTTCGTTTTCACAAAATCTGTATTCGACGACGATCAACAATATATACTTACCTTAAATACTGATCGTCTAGGTCGCCTAAATGATGAGCCGTGGCACGATGATCTTGAAGGAAATATTGTCGCGTCGTTTACGAAAAGCCATCGTTTTCTCAAGACAAACTATCAAGAAATTATCTAGAAACCTTCTTGTCGAAATAGAACTTCCTAATTCACATCTGGATCTAGGAAGGAAAATTTCAGACCTCTGCTCTCACGTTTCTCCATGTAACTGTCGTCCTCGTCAACATCACTGTCGCTTTACCCTGTCATCAAGAAACCCGGTCTCGCCGTAGCGGTCCCGCATCCAGCGCAGATAGGTCGCACCGGCCAGAATGTTATCGTGCGGGTCGAACGGATCGTCGCCGAGTCCGAGGGATGCGCGCAAACTGGCCCATGTGCCCGGCATTACCTGCATGAGCCCCATTGCACCCGCCGATGACACGGCATGCGCATCGCCTCGGCTCTCCGCATGCAGGACGGCAGCAATCCATGACGCCGGAATCTGCGCGCGCGTGGCCGCCTCCGTGATCATATCGGCGTATGGATCAGCCTGCGCCATGCGAATGGGTGACACTGAAACCAGCACTGCAACCAGCGCGTTCGCGACAAGATCGCGAACCTTCCTACCGCCGATCATCGCGCTTCACCGGACGGTTCCAGACCAGATGAAAGGCACGCCCCTGACGGTCGGACTGGAACAGGTTGGCGCGGATCGGCTGCGCTAGCATGGGGTCGTCGAGAACGAGCGAGAGGTAAGTGCCCGCCTTCTCGCCGGTGCGTTTCCAGGCCGCACCGATCTCCGGTCCGGCGTCGGCGTCACCGAGATGGACGCGATAGTCGGGCGCGTGTTCAGTGTCCGACGGTGTCGCCGGCACGATCGTCAGTTCGACGTCGAGGGCGAGCGTGCGCAGGCGCCCGGCGAAGCCGTCAGCCGTGCGCGTGAAAGTACCGATCTGGGCCATGTCAGCCTCGTTTCTGCTTGGGGGTGGAAGAAATCGGTGACGGCACGAGCCATACGGGCAGCACGTGGCCGAGCACCGCATCGACCGGCAGGACGCCGAAATAGCGGCCGTCGAGACTGGTCGGGACCGCCGGTTCATGACGAAGATCTGGCCGGGCAGGACGTGCCGACAGCCTTGCCAGACCGGTAGCGGACGGCCGCGATGATCGCGAGCCAACGCATCGCCGAGTTGCTTGCCGTCGACTGAAACGGCAGCACCGATCCGACAGACCAGTTGCCCTGGCAGTGCCGCGACCGGCTTGAGCAGAGGCACGCCGAGCGGCAGATAGCCACCGCGCGCCAGCACCCCAGCGATGTCGGCCGGGGGCCGGATCGCGATCAGGTCGCCGACATGCAGGGTGCTTACCGATTGCAGGCGATACAGCCCGACCGGCGTGCTGGCGGTGGCGTTCCAGATCAGCCGGGGCGCCGGATGGATCGCCACTGACGTGCCAGCACCGAGCATTGCGAAATACGTGGTGAAGAACCAGCCAAAGCGCGTCATGACACCGCCCTCCGACGCAGCCAGCAGGGATCAGCGTGGCGGAGCAGGGTCGTACTGGACTAGGACCGATCTCACCGGGAGGCGAGATCGGTCCTGGCCGGACGGGAAATGACGAAGTGCCATCCCATACAAGGCCACCCTTCAAGAAAAGATTTTTGGATTATCGACGATTTTAGCGTAGTTTATTTAGCTAAACATATTGGTTGGCGAGTATATGCGAAAAATATGTGTTACCAAACTGGAAGCTGCAGCAACGCAGCTATCTGTCGCTATTGCGATGTTTTTCAGCGAAGATGATCCAATTTCTGCTTATGCACTCTCATGCAATTCTGGAGAAATATTTAGAAAATTGTGCAGACATAAAAAGAGAGACTATTTTTTAAGTGTCGCTGAAGATCAATTTGATCGTAAAAGCGATCTATATAAAACCTATAATTCGACGTGGAATTTCTTAAAGCATGCTGACAAAGACCCAGATTCCATAATAGAATTCTCCGAAGAGCAACTTGTGTATTCTTTGTGGGTTGCCACCCATGATCTGTACCAGATCATTGATGATCTCGCACACTTTCCAGCCGCGATGACATATTATCATTGGTACATCCAATCCTGCCCAGAATTTGCGCCCGAGAAGTGCGAATTGCCTGAAGCAAACGCATTATTCCGACGAGCCGACCAAGACTCAGGAGGTATTCGCTACAAGGATGATAAAACCAAGCGCGCTTACGGTTTGGACATGCTGAACCGCGCCGCGTCTGGCTTGAAAATACTTCCTTAAAATCCGTCCCGAAGCACATGCGCAACGAACGACATGCATGGGGAGCATAGGGGCGTTATCGTTCGCGCGCGTGGTCTCGGGGGCGATTCGGACGTTGGGGGTCTGGAGCGAGAGGGTGACGATCTCGCCGTTATACCCGTTGCCGACTTTCTTGAAGGTGCCGATGGTGGCCATGATACTGCTCCGTGATCTCTGTTATCGAGCCCGCACCATTGCGGCCTCGATGGCGATCGACGAGCCGGGGGCGATCGGCGGCGCACCCTTTAGGGCCGCAGCGCAGCGGAGGACGGCGGGACGGAATTTTCTTGGTGCGCGAGGAATGACGACACAGCCGTCAGGGGAAGAAAATTATGGCCCGCTGTTGCGCCATAGCCGATCGAGGCGTAGCCGGCCTTCGGCTAGATCAGCCATCTTGAGAGGCGGCATGCGTGCGCGGCCCGACAGAGCACCCATCACGGAGACCATGGCGACCGGCACAGCACACGAGATCCGGCGGCAACCAGAATAGCGGCGTCATCCTCCTTCCATACCAGCCACCGAACCGGCCCCTTCCGGAACAGCACCTCGCCGGACAGGCCTGACTTTCCCCGTTGCGATCGGCCTGTGGGCAATCAGAGCGCCAGTTCCGTTGCTTCAACAGGCGGACCGTATCAGGAACAGCGCGTTGCATCGCGCTTTGCCGCTCCTCGTTCCCCGCCTCGCGATGACGTGGAAAGACAGGCGGGTGCCTGATCCATGCCTGCCCTCCGGTTGCCGTGCAGGCCGTCAGACCCGCGCGATGCTTCCGCCGGCCGGTTCGGGCGGGGCCATACCGGTATAGCGGACGACCGCGGTGATGCCGACCGCAATCGCGCCAATGACCGAAAAGAAGAGTTGCCAGACGGCGGACGGCATCATCATCTGGGCGAGGCCATGGGTAGCGCTATAACCGGCAATGACGGCGGGCACCGTATAGAGCAGGACGATCAGCCTCGCAGCCAGAGCCACGGTGCGCAGGCGAGTGCAATCTGGCCGAGCGTGAAAGTCGCAATGCCCGCCATGACGCCCACGATAAGGGCGCCGATTACTCCGGCGCCGGTATGGAACGCCCAGAGCCCCGCATACAGCCCGCCTGCAAACGGCAAGGCGAAGACCGCGAGCGTGAACATAAGCCAGCAGAAAAATCCGATGCCGGCGACGATCAGGAAAGGTGCGAAGATCACCATGGTGGCGGCTCCCGTAGAGATGACATGATCTGACGGTCGCGCCTGCCACCACCACCACGGCGCACCCCGCATCATAGCGAAAATGATGTGTCGACGGAACGAGAATCGTACTGGCGTCCGACACGCGGACATGCATCGTTATCTCCCTCACGGAGAAGACGTCATGGCGGAAATCACGGGACGCGAACTGCATCTGGTCAAAAAGGCGCTCGCCATTGCAGTGCTGGCGATCGAGCGGCAGCCGGGGCCATTTCAATCCTATTCGGACATGCAGGACATGAAGGGCCTGCTCGATCTTCCGGCACCCGGCGATACCGAACTGGCCTTCTATGCCCGCGCCGCGCGGATCGCCGTCACGGGTAATCCGGAGTGAAGACGGCGCTCACGCGCCGCCTCCGAACCGCAGGACCGGGATACCGAGCCGCTTTGCCTTGTCGGCCAGGTTCTCCTGAATGCCGGTTCCGGGAAAGACAATGACGCCGATCGGCAGGATGTCGAGCATGGCATCGTTACGGCGGAAGGGCGCTGCCTTGGCATGCTTCGTCCAGTCCGGCTTGAAGGCGATCTGCACGATCTCGCGGTGATCGGCCCAGCGAGACGCGACGAACTCCGCGCCCCTGGGCGAACCGCCGTGTAGCAGCACCATGTCGGGATGCTTGGCACGGACCTTGTCCAGCCGATCCCAGATCAGGATATGGTCGTCGAAATCGAGACCGCCGGTCACGACCACCTTAGGACCGGGCGGAACCAGCAATTCGCCCTCGGCGCGACGTCGGGCGTTGAGGAAGTCGCGGCTGTCGATCATGGAGCTGTCATGGTGCGGCGTGACACCAGCGAGCCGGTCTTCGGTCGCCACGCGCTCAGGGTCAGGCGTTCGAACTGCTCCTGCGCCTCGTCGCGGAAGATCTCATAGGCGTTGCGACGCTCGATCAGGGTCAGCCCTTCGGCAATCAGCCGCTCCAGCTCCACCGAGCGGATCTCGCTGCCATCCTGTTCCTGCTGACTGCGCTTCTGCGCCTGCTCGTTGCGGTCAAGCTCACGCTCGACCTGGCCGACCATGCGGTGGAAGATGTTCACAGCAGACCAGAGCAACGCTTCAAGGTCGGGTTCCAGCCGCGTGTCGGTCAGGGTCGCGGCGATGGCGTCGAAGATGTCGGCGACCGCACCCCCGATGCGCGGAGCTTCAGGCAGCGGCCTCGGGTCCGGCTCGTCCTCGAAGGGACGGTAGCCATACATCTGGAGTTCAGCCAGCACATGGGCGGTGGATGAAGCGGCGTGCGGCGATTCGAAATCGTCGGTCGTGCGGGTCATGATGCGGTCATCCCAGGTCTCCGGCCGCGCCTTCGCGGCCTTTCCGGGGGCGGATAGCGGCA
>NZ_BAJW01000114.1 GCF_000613905.1 Acetobacter persici JCM 25330 | reverse complement strand
TGTCATCTGTATTTATACAGGAAACATTAGTGTTGATCCGGTTAGACCACCTAAGAATGCAAAATGCATGTTATGGAGTTAAGTGTAGATGTTAATTAATCTCGGATTTCATGAATAGACCCATTGTTCTGCATATGGTCATGAGGATTATTCATTAATCTCAGGATGTTTTGTCGGCCGGATAATATACTAGTCTTCGAGATCATGGGGGTGGCGGGCGGTCGAGAGAGATGTCGCCGCCCACCTGTCGGAATTAAAAGGTGATGGCTAATGTTACCAAGGTAGCGGGCCAGCTTCGTTTTCGAATGTTCCAGTCGGACCATCTGCTCCGATAAGTGCAAGTTTGATTGCTACAATCGCTGCCTGCTCTGGGGTGCGTGTGGGGGCAACGGCTGCCTCTTTGGTGGCGTCAGTCGCTGTGTAGCCAGGACAAATGGCGTTGACTTTAATACCCTTGGAGCCAAGGAGAGTTGCGTAACTCAGGGTAAGAGAATTTACGCTGCTTTGGACGCCTGATATGTAGGCATAATGTAACTGGCATATATCCAGTCTTGATTGGCGCGGAGACCAAAAGAGCCTAGTTCGGAGGAAACATTGACAACTGTAGCGTGTCCCGCTTCTTCCAGAAGGGGGATCAGTGCATCAGTCAGTCTTAATGTTCCAATGACATTAAGGTTTAATGTTGCTTCCAGGCGTTCAGTGACCGAAAGATCCTGCGCGAAATCCAGGCCAATGCCAGCATTGTTAACGAGAATATCAAGCCGCCCGTATTCCCGCTGTATGATGCCACATGCAGCCCATACGCTCGCATCGTCAGTTGTATCGAGTTGAACCGGGGTGATATCAAGCCCTTCTTCCTTGAGACCCTCGCAAGCCTTCTGCCCGTTTTCAATGTTGCGGCTTCCCATTAGTACAGTAATGTCGCGCTGTGCGAGGCCGATGGCAATAGCGAGCCCAATGCCCCTATTCGCGCCGCTTACTAGCGCAATTTTTTTTCGATCGATTGTTTCGGACATTGTCAGTCTTCCTGAATATGACGAGAAACACCGCGTTGAGCCACGACGTTCTCAAATGAAACGCCCGACCAATTTGATCGGGGGCCTTGTGTGGAGAGGCTGATGTTTTTATAAAACCTCAAGCTAAGTTGAGGTCAATGGGCAATTTTCTATGCAAGACAAAAAACTTCCAATGTTTTTGACGGTTGGTGAAGTGGCTCAACGAAGTGGGGTGCGGTCTCAGCGCTTCATTTCTATGAAACAAAGGGACTGATCAGTTCTGTGCGTACGCAAGGTAATCAAAGGCGTTATGCACGGGATGTCCTGCGGCGGGTCTCGTTCGTCAAGGCAGCGCAAAGTCTGGGAATAAGTCTTGGGGAAATTTTGTCTCTGCTGAAACCGTTTCCATCGACGGAGAAGCTGTCAGCTGAAGATGTCAGCAACATGATTTCTCTTTGGAAAAATATGTTACAAGACCGGATTGAAAGGCTTACTATTCTTAGTCAGCATATTGATAAATGTATTGGCTGCGGGTGCCTTTCTCGAGCTGACTGCCCCCTGATTAATGATAACGATCACCTTCAAAGTCGAGGAAAAGGGGCTGTGCTGCTTTCGTAGGAGATGGTAGGGCGCGTAAGCGGGTGTCATCTAAATTTCCCATAGATCCTTTTGGGAGTTTATATTGATGATTTTTATTCATGATCATGTGCGTGTTTCGGTGGGTAAGTATTTTTAATCGCAATTAATATTTTCGTAAAGCCCTTGCTCCATCATCTGATACTTTTCGAACTATATCATAATGGAACAACTTATTTCGTGGCGGCCAGCTGCAATACTTTACAAAAGCGAATTCGGTTGTTTTCTTGGCTGTGCTTGAAAATATTTGCATGATTGTCGGATAAGAAAACAACATTGATCACGCTGAATATCAACGGCAAGGATTGCAGTTTCGACGGCGATCGGCTGTTGCTGTGGTATCTGCGTGATGAAATTGGTCTTGTTGGAATAAAATTTTGCTGCGGCAGGGCAATGTGTGTTGTCTGCGCGGTGCATATTGACAGACAGCCTTCTTGTTCTTGCCAATTGCCGGTTGAAGCCGTCAGCGGACGTATCGCAACCATTGAAATGGCTTTCAGGGCCACTGTTGGTTGGGTAATTCAGGATGATTGATCAAGTTTACCAGTGTGGTTGTTGCTAGTCAGACCATCCACAATGCGGCGATCGCACGCACCAGATATGCTTATTATAAAGGAGAAGCTATTCATGCGCATCGGTATTATCGGCGCGGGCCGAATGGGAAGTGCCTTAGGCGAGATCTACGCCGATTGCGGCCATGATATTATTTTCAGTTATGCGCGTACGGATGCGAAGCTTGAAACTGTTACGCAGGCGGCGGGCCGGAAGGCCCGTTGGAGCACGCCCGACGATGCCGCCCGCAACTGCGACCTCGTGATCCTCGCTGTTCATTGGATGCGCGTAGAAGATGCTCTCGCATGTGCGGGTGACTTGTCCGGCAAGACCGTCATGAGTTGCTGCATGCCGCTTGATGAAACGGATAGCGAACTGGTGATCGCTCATACAGATTCCGGGGCGGAAGCTCTGGCCCGTATGTTGCCTCATGCACACATAGTCGCGGCCTTCCAGACGATCCCCAGCGAAAGTCTGCGTCCGGTATATCTGGGCAGGCAGAGAGTGGACAGGCCGAGCGTCGTTTTCTGCGGGGACAATGGAGCCGGCAAACAGCTTGTTGCCCAATTAATATCCGAAGCTGGGTTCAGCCCCGTAGACGCGGGATCACTTGAAATGGCCCGGTATATCGAACCCTTCTCGATGCTGGGCGCGGAACTGGCCTATGAAACTCCTATGGGCCCGGAGTGGGTTTACCGATTTAGTCGATTGGACCGCCAGTAAGCTGACGCCTTTTTTTAGAGAAGAAGGTTTCAGAAATGGGTTTTGATCCGGAACGGTCTTAACAAAATGGCTGTCTGCTTTTCGCTTGAGGAAATGTATGCGTCCCAGAATAATCTGTCACATGATCACGTCGATCGACGGTCGGCTGCGCACAAGGCGCTGGACAGCGCCTGTGCGGGAACAAACCGCCACGTGCTGATGGGGTATTACGAACAGATTGCGCTTAGGCACGATGCGCCGGCATGGATCGTCGGGCGGCACACAATGTCTGAAATTTTGGGCAGTTCTCCTTGGCCAACGGACAGACAGATTACCGAACAGGTCTGGCCTCGCACGCCGTTCATCGGGGATCGACGTGAAAGGAACCTAGCGGTCGTGGTCGATCTCCATGGGCGTCTGACCTACACAGACGACGATATCGATGGAGATCATGCAACGGCCATCCTGGGTGAAGAAGTATCCAACAGCTATCTGTCGCACCTTCGTGCAGTAGGCATCTCCTATCTCTTCGTTGGAAGTGGGGAGGAAATGCTCGCTGTCGCGATGCAAGGGCTGTACGAGCACTTCGGGGTCGAACGTCTTTTGCTTGAAGGGGGTGGTATTACGAATGGAGAGTTTCTTCGCGCCGGTCTGATCGATGAACTCAGCCTACTGGTATATCCCGGCCTTGACGGCCTTTCCGGGGAGCCAAGCATCTTTGATTATCCGGGCAATTCTGAAGAGCAACCTGCGCTCGGCCAGTCGTTGGCTCTCATATCTTCCGAGACATTGGAAGGGGGGGTGATGTGGCTGCGATATCGCGTTGAACGCAGCACGAAAGCTGGATGATACTATGAGTGCTCGGAGCGCTGGGGAAGCTAAATCTCGACGGCAAGCAGAGCTGCGCCTAAAACAATATGAGCATGTTCATGAAAAGGGCTCATATATGTCTCGCGAGAATTTTAATGACCTGATCGCGTTTCTGGCTGTGGCGCGTGAGAAGAGCTTTACGCGGGCCGCTGCAAAGCTGGGTGTGTCCCAGTCTGCGTTGAGTCACACGGTTCGTCTGCTGGAAGAACGTCTGGGCCTGCGATTACTGACACGGACGACGCGTAGCGTGACGCCCACGAATGCAGGTGACTATCTCATTCGCAACATTGGCCCGCATTTTGATCAGATTGAAAGTCAGATTGCCTCTCTAGGTGAACTGCGGGATGTGCCGAGCGGCCTGATCCGTGTCACTGCAACGGACGATGTCATCGCCTACATCCTCAGGCCGAGGGTTGAACAGTTCCTTAAAAAATATCCTGACGTAAAAATTGAAATCAATGCGGATCTTAGGCTGGTGGATATCGTAGCCGAGCGTTTTGATGCCGGAATTAGGTTGGGAGAGCAGGTGACCAAGGAGATGACTTCGGTGCCTCTCACTCCAGATATTCGTTTTGTCGTCGTGGGCGCGAAATCCTATTTCAGGAAGAACTCGAAACCGAAGGTTCCGCATGACCTTCTGAAGCATAAATGCATCACGATGCGTCTGCCAACACATGGTGGGATTTATGCCTGGGAATTTGAGAAGAACGGTCGGGATGTTAAAGTCCGCGTTGATGGTCCTTTGATATTCAACAGCATTTTTCCTGTGCGGGATGCCTGCTTGGACGGGCTCGGCCTGGCGCATATGCCGGAAATGGTCGCGGAGAAATATATTGCCGATGGACGTCTGGTAAAAGTTCTTCAGGACTGGTGTCCTTATTGGACTGGATACCATCTCTGCTTTCCCCACCACCACCAGACTACCATGCCGTTTTCACTTTTTGTCGAGGAAATGCGTTACGAACCGGCAGAATCTTCGCATTCATGAGTAAAATCGAAGATCGTTAGCATCAGAAAGGGACTAATAGAGCCTGTAGATAGCTCCTACATGAAGAAACATGGTCACATGGCGATCAAAAAGGAACGGGAAAATATCATGAAGGCGATTTATCCAATCGTGTGTGCTCTTGCCGTGACCGGAGCAGGGCAAGCCATGGCAGCACCAACGCTGGAACAGGCTGTTCATTCCCTCACGCGGGATACCCGCTTCGTTGCGCGTGATCCGATCCGGCACCCTTTGGAAGAATTGCAGTTTTTTGGCTTGCGTCCGGATGCCAGTGTTGTCGAAATCTGGCCGGGTGGGGGCTACTGGACGCAGATCCTTGGTCCCTATCTACGGGGCAAAGGCGTTTATACTCTGGCTCTTGGTCCTGAAGATGGCGCGGGTTCAGCCTTCAGCAAGATGGTGGCAGTTCATCCCGAACTTAAGGAAACGTTCAGGACAACACAGTTTGACGGCGACCATCTCGATTTTGCTGCGCCTGACAGTGTCGACTTCGTTCTGACTTTTCGTAACCTGCATAACTGGATGGAAGCCGGTAATGCACCGCAGATGCTTGCGGCTATCCATCGGGCTTTGAAACCGGGTGGGATATTCGGTGTTGAAGACCATCGTGGCCACACAAATGCCCCGCAGGATCCGCATGCTCAGGATGGGTATGTCCGGCAGTCTTACGCGATTTCTCTCATTGAAAAAGCAGGCTTCAAGCTTGTTGATTCATCGGAAATCAATGCCAATCCGCGTGATACGGCCAACTGGCCGAAGGGTGTTTGGACACTGCCTCCGACCTTTGCCCTGGGGGATAAGGATCACGCCAAATATGCGGCAATCGGGGAGGGCGATAACTTCGTCCTCAAATTCCAGAAAATCGATCGTTAAAAATCCGGAGACTATCCATGAGCAGTAACATTGCGAAGAAGATCGTTGTCATAACAGGTGCCAGCAGTGGGCTGGGGGCTGAAGCTGCACGACATCTGGCAGCCCAGGGTGCGATCGTCGTTCTGGGAGCGCGGCGCGAAGACCGGATCAAGACGCTTGCTGAAGATATTGCCGCCAAAGGTGGCAAGGCTTTGGCGATTGAAACAGATGTGACGGATCGTAATTCGGTTCAGAGCCTCGTTGATACGGCGGTCAAGACTTATGGCCGGATTGACGTGCTGCTCAACAATGCGGGTGTCATGCCTCTGTCGCCACTTGAAAACCTGCGTGTTGATGAGTGGGATCTGATGATCGACGTCAATATCAAGGGTGTTTTGTATGGTATTGCAGCCGCCCTTCCGCACATGAAAGCGCAGAAAAGCGGTCAGATCATCAACGTGTCTTCCGTTGCAGGGCATCGCGTTCTGGAAAACAGTGCTGTTTATTCCGCTACAAAATTCGCTGTTCGTGCGCTTTCTGAGGGATTGCGCGCCGAAGTGAAGCCATACAACCTGCGCACGACTATCATTTCACCGGGGGCGGTTGAGTCGGAACTCCTTAATAGCGTTCATGATGAGGCGACCGCGGAACAACTCAGGAATTTTGTACCTGGTATTGCGATCGGTGCTGACTCGTTTGCCCGGTGCGTGGCTTTTGCGATCAGCCAGCCGGAAGAGGTGGATATCAACGAAATCCTTTTCCGTCCCACAAAGCAACAGATATAAGATAGCGCTGACAGGCGTGTTACACTTGAGATGGGCCGTGTCCTGAAAAGGACGCGGCCTTTTTTATAAGTTTGAGAAAACTACCAATAGGCAAGTCTTTCAGAGAGCAAAGCCTCAAGCCCAATGGAACTGTCATTCATGAATATTATTCATGACTATGCGCGTTTTATAGGGGCTAGTCTGGATGCCCGACGTTCCCTACATTCTTTTAAGAACTCTGCCAGTCAGCATAAGAAAATTTCACAGGCATGAAAATAAGAGTGCAGATGAAGGCGATCTGCTGACGTTGCTTGTCGTTTTTCGAAATACCTGTGCTGATGAATATTCGTAATGCCGAGGTGTAATGGATACTCTTTCTCAAACATTATCTGAAGCGAATAAGGACTCTGACAGGCAGGCTGGGTCTTGGGGCGCTGTGTTCGCCATGTCTCTTGGCGCCTTCGCGCTTGTCGCATCGGAGTTTATGCCTGTCAGTCTTTTAACGCCTATTGCGGCTGACCTTCATATCAGTGAAGGGCAAGCGGGTCAGGCCATCTCGGTCTCGGGCGCTTTTGCGGTTTTCACCAGCCTTTTTATTTCTTCATTGGCAAAAGGGATCAATCGCAAAACACTACTGTTAGTTCTTATCGCGATGATGATCGTTTCAGGAACAGTTGTTTCTCTGGCACCTAATTACGTCCTTTTCATGCTCGGACGGGCGATGATCGGTGTTGTGATCGGTGGTTTCTGGTCAATGTCTGCCGCAACGGCGATGCGTCTTGTCGAAGATCACCATGTTCCACGTGCGCTTGCGATCCTAAATGGTGGCAATGCTCTTGCTACAGTTATTGCGGCACCTGCTGGCAGCTTTCTTGGTGGTTTGATAGGTTGGCGTGGTGCGTTTTTCTGCGTGGTGCCGGTGGCTGTGATTGTTTTCGTCTGGCAGCTTATCAGCCTTCCATCCATGCCCAGTGAACGTCATCAACAGTCAGCAAGTGTGTTCGCCCTGCTGGCGCGGCCAATTGTAAGAATGGGGATGATTGCAGTCAGCCTCTTTTTTATGGGGCAGTTCACGCTCTTTACCTATGTCAGGCCGTTCCTTGAAGATGTGGCGCATGTCGAGGTGTCTACGCTATCCTTGATCCTGTTGCTGATGGGAATTTCCGGCTTTATTGGCACTGTGCTGATTGGCGTTATGCTGAAGAAAAGTGTCTATCCGGTTTTGATTGCTGTTCCTCTGCTGATGGCGTTTCTGGCATTTGGCTCCTTATGTTGGGAAAATGGATTGTTGTCTCTGCCATAATACTGACTGTGTGGGGCCTGTTTGCGACATCCGCTCCTGTTGGTTGGTGGACTTGGTTGGCCCGGATGCTTCCCCGGGATGCTGAAGCAGGGGGCGGCCTGATGGTTGCCGTTGTCCAGCTTGCCATAACGCTGGGAGCGACTTCTGGCGGTATTCTTTTTGACAGGATTGGGTATCAGGCGACCTTTGCTGCCAGCGCGCTTGTACTTGTGCTCGCAGCTCTGTCGGCTTTGTTGACGATGCGGCAGGGCCGCTACCAATAATTTTTGAGGGCATTCAAGTTTGGAAATTGGCTAAGGCCAACGCTTTCGAACTACGTGCAGGAACACTTATCATGGATATCAAGCGCATTGGATCACAACCCTCAGTAAAGGGGCCTGCCGATTGGTTTACCGGGACGGTTCGCATCGATCCCCTGTTTAATCCACCCGAACCCGCGCAGGTGACGACGGCACTCGTCACGTTTGAGCCAGGCGCTCGAACCGCGTGGCACACCCATCCGCTCGGGCAGACCCTGATCGTTACGGCTGGATGTGGCTGGGTGCAGCGCGAAGGCAGTCGTGTCGAGGAAATCCGTGCCGGCGATACGATCTGGTTTGCGCCTGGTGAGAAGCATTGGCATGGAGCGACAGCGACTACAGCGATGAGCCATATTGCCATTCAGGAAAAGCAGAACGGTTCTCCAGTCGATTGGCTCGAACATGTTTCTGACGACGAGTACAGCAACTGAGTAGTTAGCAACGGGTGGATTCACCATTTAGTCGCCGTATGTTTGTCCCGGGTTGTCAGCTTGCTACTCGTC
>NZ_BAJW01000115.1 GCF_000613905.1 Acetobacter persici JCM 25330 | reverse complement strand
CACGGCGGACGCAGACCGCGCGCAGGCCAGCAAAGAGAGTGCGGAATCTCTCCTGTCTGGCGCAGGCTCAGCCCTCGCGCAAAATACGGCCCTCGCCAGTCTTGTCGCCAATAACCCGGTGCAGTTTACAAATCGCGGCGGCTGGGACGCGGCCAAGAACAACCCCGCATTGGCCAGCGGAACCGGCACTGAGGGGGATCTGTATATTGTCACGGTGGCTGGCGCGACGGCTCTGGACGGCGTGGCAAACTGGGCGCTGCTTGATGGCGTGTGGTACCACGGCGGCGCATGGCAGCGTCTGGCCAATGCCGGATATCCGACCGTTGCGCAGGTGTTTCAGGGTCTGCGTGGCTTAATTGCGGACGGCGTGACGCTCAACAGCCAGACAGGCAACGCCCTGACGCTACGCGACGTGATTGGTTACGTTCTGACCGCTATTGATGACGCGGGCAATATTAGCACAGCGGGCAAGCGGTTGCTGCTCGGGTCAACTCTGCTGGATTGCGATGCCAAGGGGCAGTTTTTGTTCCGGCAACGCGACCCGATGGGGAGTGTTGCGTGGGGCGTCCGGGCAGACGGCTCTCCAGCGTTTCCGTCTGGCGCGGCTCGGGCAGACCTCGGCCCGATCTCTGTCACGACAAGCGGATCTGCGCCCAGCGTCGTCGTAAAAGACAAAAACGGCTTTATCAGTCTGGATACATCCGGGGTCTATGGTGGATCCGGAGAGGATTTTACGCGGGAAGAAATCGCCGAACGCGACCGCATGCAGCTTGCCCGGTCAGCCGCCACGATGGCGGGGCCCGGAGACCTTCTGCGCGCGCGTCCCGTCTGGGGCATCTCCGTCAGCTTTGCGCTCGGCCAGTCCGAGATGATGGGCTACGTGTCGTTGCCAGCCCTCAGCCTGACCCAGCCTTATGACAACATCACGTTTGGCGGTGATCCTCGTGGGTTTGATTTTGGCATTGATAGCGCGGCATGGACCCCGCGTGGGGGCAATGCGGCGCCTCAGCCTCTGGTGGCGGTCAACGTCAATCAGGACACGTATGCGACCATGGATCTGCCTGCGTCTCTTGTTTACAAGCCGTCCAGCGTGGATGTGACGCTGCCGACTGTTACGAGCGGCAATGCCAAGATCCAGATCACCACAACTGATACCACCGTTGATTTTACAACCGGGTTTGTTGTCGGTCAGATGGTCCAGTGCGCCGGGTTTACCGGCGCTGCCGCCACCAACAACGAGTTTGGCGATCTGTGGTATGAGCATTATTTTACCCTGACCGACGTATCCGCTCAGTCTATCACCGGCACCTGTGACGGGGTGTGGTATGCATGGACCCTGTGGCAGTCTCAGGTGCCACGGGTGTAGCGATTGCACCTCTCCGCATTGGCCGTGATTTTGGAGAGCAGCAGTCTATCTCTGCACTTAACTTCTTCCGGGGCGCGCAACTGGCGCAACGCGGTCTGCCGTCTGATGCCTCTCGCAAACTGGCCCTGCTGTCCTGCTGTGTATCCGGCACAACGATCCAGCAGTTGAGCAAGGGTTACTCGATCCCGCTGTTTGATCGCATCCCGCAGTCGGCAACGATTGCCAAGCAGCAGGCTGATGCTCTGGGCTCGACAATTGGGTGTTTCCTTCTTGAGTTTTGTCAGGGGGGGAGTAACACGGATACTGATTATGCCACCTATTATCCGTTACTGGCACAGTATTTTGAGGATGCCAAAGCGGCCATCAAATCCGAGTTTGGGCAGACCATTGACCCGTTTATCGAGATCGTCCCGATCAGCGGAATGAACCTGCCGAGCACCGGATTATGGATGTCTGCCGTGCGCAGGTGGATTACGTTCTGGCCACGCCGGGTGCCTATATCCCGACCGTGGGCTATCCGGCCATCGACTACGGCCCGCACTACTCCAGCAATGGTGAGCGGTATGTGGGCGCGATGCGTGCCAAGGTCCGTCATCGGGTCATCACGCAGGGGTTGGCGTGGAAACCCCTGATTATGGAAAAAGCTACGCTGCGGGGCAGAACAATCCTGATTGATTGCCATGTGCCCTATGCGCCCTTGCGGGTTCTGCGACTTGGGAAGGACAGGCGCAGGTGACGCGGACCGATCTGGGATTTGGCGTTTATGATGCCACCACAAAGGCCGTGCTGGGCGTTGCATCTGTAACGGTGGCGGGTGAAACCCAGATTGAAATTGTGCTGTCCGCAGCGCCAACAAATGGCGTCTGGGTCACATATGGCGACAGCAACCATAATGGGTCCGGCAATATCTACGACAGCGACCCGGCCGTCTCCCGCGATCAGTACGAGTGGATCGAGGGGAACGGCGCGCCCTACTCGGAAAACATCCCATCCTACATCGGCAAGCCCTATGCGCTGCCTAATCCAATGGTCAATTACGCGCTGCAGAGCGTGGAGGGTTAAATCATGACACTGGCGATTACTGTCAATAATGCCGATTATTCTGAAAATTCCATCGGATGGGAGGCACCTACAACGCTTCAGCCTACAACTGCACTTTTTGCGATGAATGGTGCTTCAGGTATTAAAAATCTTGCTTCGAGCAGACGGCAGCCGACGACGATTTCAGGCAGCCCGACTTTTACGCCGGGTGTTGCCGGAGCCTCTCTCCCGTTTGAAACGCTGGGGGCTAATGCCTCGCTGGAAACCTACCAGATTTTTCCGCAAAAGCTGACAATCATGTCCCTGATTAATCTTGGGGCTGGGCAATCCACCATAATCGGGATGCATGACATCAATAGTGCAGCTCTGATTTTGGGGCAGAGGCCGACTCTGCTCAACAACTGGCTGGTGTGTGGGGGCGGCGCGGATCAGATCACAGAAAACGTGGACAATCTGGTAACCGGCACGTGGCAGATCCACATGTGGCAGTGCGATATTTCCACAAAATCTCCCGCCCTTACCTACAAAAATTACACCACAGGCGCATCAGGCACTTCCAGCGGGACTTTTTCTCAGGTCTACGATCCCACGCAGACTTTTGTTCTGGGCGGCGCATCGGATACCGCAGCCAACAGCACCTATCAGGCCGCAGTGCATCTTTTTTGGGATGACCTTCTCGGTGCGGATGATCTGGCGTCCTCTGTCGCGTGGCTGCGTCAGTATGCTGCCTCCTATGGTGTGACTGCTTAATTCGGAAAAACTGATGACAGAAACACAGAGCGGCGGAAACGTCGCGGCTGATGATGACCTGCGGCCAATCGTTGACGGCCATACGCAGGAAATCAGGAAATTACATGGCCGCCTCGATGGTGTTGAGGGCGAGTTCCGGTCTTTTAAGTCCGGTCAGGATGCCATGATGGAGCGTCTGATTTCGGTCGAGGCGCAGGGGCAGGAGCGGGAACGCAACCGCGCTCAGGACCGGGTGCAGGACCGGTCCGCCCTTACCAGCCTCGCGCAGCAGATTGCCAAGCTGACCGGGGCGCAGGAGGAGCGCAACCGCCAATCTCAGGAGCGGACGCAGACGCTCAAGCGGCTGTCCATCTGGGTTGGCATCATGACCGGGGTGCTTGGCATGCTCGGAGCCACCCTGTTCTCGTCCCAAACATTCGACACAGCGTTCTGGGGCCATTTTCGCACCCGGCCGCACATAGAGGCGCAGATCAATGCAACTCCCAATCACTGACCCGGTGCAGGCGGCGGCCCGTACTGCATGGGGCGAGGCGCGCGGAGAGGGGCGGCAGGGGATGCAGGCCGTCCTCAATGTCATCGGCAATCGGTCTGCCCATCCGGGATGGTGGGGGCATGACATCGCCGGGGTATGCCAGGAACGCGCGCAGTTTAGCTGCTGGGACGACGATGATCCCAACCGGGCCAAACTCCTGACCGTCGCCGATGCTGACCCGCAGTTTCGGGAGGCTCTGGTGCTGGCCGGATGTCTGGTTGCGACCCACCTGCCAGACCTGACCGGGGGCGCGGATCACTATTTCGACCGGCGGGGTACAGCGCCATACTGGGCCAAAGGGGCATTTTATCGCTGCACCATTGGCCATCACGCATTTTACAGGCTTGGCCTGAGAGGTGACGGAAAATGACAGACACTTCCAAAACGACTGTCGCGGTCAACGCGGCCAAGATCGGGGGCATCACTGCGGTGGTGCCCCTTTTGTTTTCGGCCATCCCGGAGCCGTGGAGTTCCGTTGTCTCCTACGCAATCATCACGTGCGCGGTGGTTGCTGTATCGGTTCGGCCGCCACCAGCCAGCAGCAGATGGACCATCCCTTACAAACTGATTGCCACGCTCGGAATGAATTTCGGGTGGGCCGCCAATCACCTCGGCGCACGGGTCAATGCGTCTCAGGGTCCGGTCTCCCAGACTCCCGTCATCACACAGGGTAAAAAATCATGATCCAGTCCCGCCGCAATTTTCTGGGCTCTTCCGGTCTCGTCGTCGCTGCTGGCGCGCTGACTGCCTGCACGATCGCAACCAATGGCAAGACCACCACACTGACCCTCAATACCGCCAAGGTCAAAGCGTACGGGCAGGCCGGGATTAACGCGGTCACCACGATTCTGAGCGTCACTTCCATTGCGACGGCCATGGGCGTGCCAGCCGTGGCCGCCATCGAGGCCGCCGGGGTCACGCTGTCCGCGTCTCTGACGGCGTTTGCCTCAGAGACCAACGGCAGCCTGACCATCAGCTATGACAACACGAGCGCCAAGACTCGGTTGATACCCTGCTGGTGGACCTCAATGCCGCGGCCGTTGCGCTCCGGGCCGGGCTGGCCGCCGCACAGCAGACCGTCACCAATGGCGTGATCAATACGGCCATCACCACCTTCAATGCGTTGCTGACTGTGATCGATGCGTTTGAGGGGATGCTGGGCATCAGCCTGACCAGCGTCACGACGACGCAGGAGGCCACGGCGCTTTCGACGCTGGCGGTTAAATGAGCGCGTGGGGCGACATTGGAGCTGCAGTTCTGTCCGTCATCGCGGGGGCGTTTGCCCTCGCGTATGCGATTGATCGCGGCCGGAAAAAGGATGATCCGTTTGAGGGGTAAACCGCCTCTGCTGGCCACCCTGCTGCTCTGCGCCTGTACCAGCCTGCCGACCCGCGCCCGGCACGACTTGATCGGCATGGGCCGGGCGGACCTGATTGCCTGCGCCGGGGTGCCGGATAACCGCGAGCCCCTGCCGGATGGCGAGGTTCTGGAGTGGCGGCAGGACCAGCAGGTGCAGGGGCCGCTGACGATCAAGACACCCCTGTCGCTCGAGGTGGACATTGGCGGCCACGGGACGTGCCACATGATTGCCCGGCTGCGTGCCGGGGTTGTGTCTCAGGTGGAATACACGGGGCCGAGCTCTACCCTATCGGGGCCTTATGCGGCTTGTCGGCCTTTGGTGCTGGCTTGTGAGCGGCTGGGGCGGCCGCATTAGCAGTATCATTAAGATTATGCTTTTATTGCCCAGTCAGGACGTTCATAATTTCAGCTTATTTTGAATAGCTGGATAGAATGATGAACCGAAAAGAAACCCATGAATCTGAAAATTTCCTCAGTGATAATCTGCCGGAAAGCATATTATGGAGAATCAGAAGATCTGAAAGTAAAAATTTTTGGTATGTTGAAATAATCGATTCATCTATGCAGACGAATGCCGATATTTTGCACCCTTGTTCAACTCACGAAGATGTAATGACAGCATCGAAGGACGCTCTTGATAAATGGAAAAAGAACGAAAAACCAAGATATAGTGATTACGAAGATGCTCGTTTTCAGATTGATGTAAGGGATGAGGTTGTTGGGTTTGGAAAGATAAAGACAAAACTGGCCTGATCGAAGGCCACCAGGTCTGGCGCGGTCCAACTATTGGAAATGGTCCAGCAGTTTTAACCTGAATATGGCAGGGGGAGCTCCCACCCCCTTGCAGTGACACGACAGCCTCTTAGCCAGTATCCTTGTCAGTCAACCAGCACCGCGCTCATCTGCCCACCTTTTCCACGCGGGACGCAATCCCCGATCTCTTGGCGCAACGGGCGGGAGGTGAATAAAGGTTCCCGGTGCGTTAATTACCAGCACTGGAACTGCTGGTGCGTGGGGTAGCTGTTCCCACCTCGTGGCTGCTGCGGGCCGGGCTTGATACCGGCTAGATACGACAGTTGGATCATACTCGTATCGCCTTTGTTGCTGACTGCGTGTCCAATCCACGCCGCCGCAGCCCCGTGAGCTTAGTACAGGTTGGGGTGGGGTACAAGCGTTTTTAGACGCCTCTTCCCGTGAGTAAATTGGCAAACTCCAAATCAAGATTGGCAAACTTGCATCTTAACTTGTTGTTTTTGTTGGATATTTTAGGAAAGTGGTGGACCCGAGAGGATTCGAACCTCCGGCCTTCAGATTCGGAATCTGACGATCTATCCAGCTGATCTACGGGTCCGTGGGCTTCTCCCTAGCGCAAAGGCGGGGGGCTTGCCAAGCCCGTATTGAAGGGAAGAGAGAATTTCCCCGTCAAACCGCCAGGAACAGAGCAGAACGCTCTGCTTTACAGCAGGGCAGCCACCCCGAATCAGCCGTCAGTCCCGGTAAAACAGATCAAACCGGTCCCCTCTGGAAATCAGCGCGCATCCCTCACACGCTCCGGCGTCTTTCTGGCGGATCACCAGAGTGTGCGGGGTATGGTCGTCCGCGCCGATATGGATCGCCTCCGGCGCAACAGGCAGGTAGGTCAGCAGCGCGGCATAGTCATCCTGCGTAATGAGAAGGTCTTTTTGCACCCGCATGATCGGCAGTTGCGCCGCCCCCTGAAGCTGGGTGTAGAAAACCGGCAGCACTGTTGCTCTGTCCCGCTGTAAACAGGCGGAAAGGGAGAGCACGAAAAACACCGCCGCAATCCCGCCAGCAAGCGTTTTTAAAACGGGCCCGAGAAGCGCAAAGAGGTAGGTCATCAGCACGCACAGGATCGGATACGCCGGAAAGGTGTACCAGAACAGGCGCGTCTGTGCGGCGCTGAACATCCCGAAAACACTGACAATCGTCACTCCCAGAATCAGCATTTCTGCCTTCACGGCAGGGGGGATGCCGGGGCGGAAACAGGCTGCCCGCAACGAGGGCCAGAAGCAGGCAGCCAGAAAGGCCAGCGTCAGCAGTCCAAGCTGCCAGAGCAGGTCAGGATGGCTCTGCACAAAATCTGTCGCATAGAGAAGAGCCGGGCTGTTATGCCCCTCTATCGCCATGCTGCCCCGTTTCAGCAGATCATAAGTCAGCATGCGTAGCGGGAATTTTGACCCATCTTCGGAGAGCCGCGCTGCCAGCCACAGCAGGACAGGGGCCAGACCGCAGAACATCCCTTTCATGGCCAGACGCAGGGAGCGTCCCGTCATGAAATACGTCACTACCAGCGGCGGGATCAGCGTTAAAGTGTGCCAGCTTTTGCTGAGAAAACACAAAGCGGCCATCAGGCAGGCCAGACAGAACGCGCCGCCAGTGCGTTTCAGGCAGAACAGGACGCAAAACAGGTAGAATGTATCATATAATGCGTCCGCATCCGCCTGCCGGAAGCCATGCAGAACCACCGCCTGCGCCCAGGTTGAGAACAGCGTGATGGCGTAAAGCCCCTCCACGCGGGAAAATCTACGTGCAACAAACCAGTATAGCCCGACACTACTCGCCACAAACCCGAGAAGAGAGGCAGGCGGGCCGCCAGAAGTCCTTTGCCAAACAGTTTGACCGACACAATAATTGGTAAAAAACTCAGGACTGGCTTCAGATTCCAGTAATCTTTCTCATTCTGCCAGTAATTGACCACATAATCGTGCCGGAACAGCATTTCATAGGCCGAGCCAATATGCCGTGCTTCATCCCACGCCTGTATCTTCTCAGACCCGACATGATAACATTCCGCAAAAATAAGCAGGCTAAAAAACGCGACTATACAAAAATAAGAGAGAAAACGGCCGAAACGCCTGAATTCTGCGGTAATAAAGAGGTTTTATAAGGCATGGAAAGAAAGGGCCTCTAGAGAAAACGCTGTCTGCACACTAATTAAAGAGGATCACTCTGGAAACAGCCTCTGCCTTACTGTCTTTCGGGGCTCTTTACTACCCGTTTCCATCCCCTCGCCCGATGCAGGGCTGCCCGACCTTGCTGATCCGGGGTGTCTGTCCTTATCCTGTCGCCTGCAATGCTGTTTGGCAGATCTCGAAAAGGAACCTCGCGTATGCTGAAACTCCGCCCTGTCTTTCTGGCCCTCACTGGTTGTCTGGCCCTGTCCGCCGCTCTGCCGCAGGCCCATGCGGCCGCCACAGCCGGTGTGCTGACGGTCGCTCCCG
>NZ_BAJW01000116.1 GCF_000613905.1 Acetobacter persici JCM 25330 | reverse complement strand
CGAGCCTCGGGCTGGACGCCGCCGCCGTAGATCTGCTGGGAGACGCCATTGCCACCCACCGCGCGCAGGGCGGCCTTGTTGTGGCGACAACCCACGTCCCTCTGCCCTTAGGAGAAGTCAGCCATCTGGCCCTGCCCGGCATGCCAGACCAGAGCCGGGGCTGGTGGGGTGCGGAAGATAGCAGTCTGACAGGAGACGCAGCATGATGGAGCTCTTTTGCGCCGTCGTCCTCCGGGACCTGCGGCTGGCCCTGCGCCACGGCGCGGACACGCTGGGCGCGGTTCTCTTCTTTATCTTAACAGGTACACTGTTTCCGCTTGCTCTCGGCCCCTCGCCCGAACTGCTGCGCCACATGCGCCCGGCATTATCTGGGTCTGCGCCCTGCTGGCCGCCCTGCTACCGCTGGACCGCCTGTTTGGCGCCGAACTGGAAGACGGATCACTTGATCAGCTCCTGCTGCTGGGTCTGCCGCCCTCTCTGGTCGCGCTCGCCAAAATTACCGCGCACTGGCTGACCACCGGCGTACCCTTGCTGCTGGCCGCCGTGCCGCTGGCTATCATGCTTGGCCTGCCCACCGCCACGCTGCCTATTTTACTGGCAGGTCTGTTGCTGGGGTCGATGGTCCTCTCTCTTATAGGAGGCATGGGGGCCTCCATTGTGCTGGGGGCCAGACGCGGCGGTGTTCTTCTGCCCCTGCTGGTGCTGCCGCTTATTACGCCAGCCCTGATTTTTGGGGCCGCAGCAATTGACGCCGCCCGCACCGGCCTGCCTTGGGCCCCCGACCTTGAACTGCTGGGCGCGTTCCTTGCCGCCGCCATTCCCCTCTGCCCACTGGCCGCCGGGGCAGGCCTGCGGGCGGCGGTGGAATAACGCCGCTCTCTCAAGACGCCTTAGCAAGGCCACACCACGCCAGATATCTGGCGGGTGCGGCTTTGTGCGGCGTTCAGTCAGGACTTTATCCGCAGACGCGCTCCCCCGCTTTTTGCCCTGTTATTTTACGGAGCCGGGTTGGAGTGGACCTGATGAATCGCGTTAATTTTAGCCTCCAGCTCCGGCGTAATCTGGACCGCGACTGACGTTAACGCCGTCATCAGTTGCTCCACGCTGGTCGCCCCGATGATATTGGACGTAACGAACGGGCGGGACGTCACAAACGCGAGTGCAAACTGCACCGGGTCGATCCCTTCTTCCCGCGCAAGAGTGAGATAGGCTTCCACGGCCACATCCACACCCGGTTTTTCATAACGCTGGCCACGGTTGAACAGCGTCGTTCGGGCACCGGCGGGCCGTGCACCGTTCAGATATTTACCTGTAAGATAACCCTGCGCTAACGGAGAATAGGCCAGCAGGCTGACTTTCTCCCGCAATGCCATTTCCGCCAGTCCAATTTCAAAGGTTCTGTTGATCAGATTATAAGCATTCTGAATCGAGGCAACACGCGGCGCGCCCTCTTTTGCGCAGGCAAGAGATTTTGCAACCCCCCATGCGGTTTCGTTTGAAAGACCAACATGACGGATTTTCCCTTCCGCCACCAGATCCCCCAGTACACCCAGCGTTTCGTCCAGCGGCACTTCATCCGCGTCTGAAACCGTTGTGAAAGTTGTCCCACCTTCACCAAACAAACCGATTTTACGATCCGGCCAGTGCAGTTGGTACAAATCCAGATAATCCGTCCCCAACCGTTTTAAAGAGCACTCCAGCGCGTAACGGATCTGGCGCGGCGTCAGGCGCACTTCCTCTCCGTCAGGCCTGAACCACGGGGACTGACTCCGGCCAACCACCTTGCTGGCCAGAACAATTTTATCGCGCGCCCCACGCGCCTTCAGCCAGCTCCCGATAATTGTTTCCGTCGCGCCATATGTCTCGGCGCGCGGCGGAATGGAATAAAGCTCGGCAGTATCAATAAAATTGACGCCATGCTCCAGAGCCAGATCAAGCTGGGCATGCCCTTCTGCTTCCGTATTCTGCTGCCCAAATGTCATGGTGCCCAGACAGAGTTCACTGACCAGAATGCCGGTACGGCCAAGCTCACGATACTGCATGACTGAGTTCCTTCAGAATGTTTGCAAAAAATTATAACGCGAAAATCAGAAACATCCCAGCACACAGAACAATAAACAAAAATTTCACATTAAAAGCCACTTCGTATCCTGAAAAAAATATTATTAATTCCTCAAACACCCCACGGACAGACGCAGAATTTTCAGGACGCCTGAGAGCATCCTGCCTGCCTCATAACGGCACCGCATACAGCCCCTCTACAGGGACCCCATGGAGACTGATAAAACCCCTGACATTCAACCAGATGTGGAAACCATGAATGTCCGGTACTGTTCTTTTTTCCCCAAACAGGTTCAGGAGCTTATCTCCACGGGCAATGTTGTGTTTATTGACGTGCGTGACAGCAAGGATTTTGAGGCTGGCCATCTGCCCGGCGCTGTGAATATGCCGGATATCTTTACCTATCTTGCAGAAACAACAGAAGACGGTCTGAAAACCCTTCAGGAAAAATTTGTAGCCCTGTTCTCTGAGTATGGTCTCGATGGCAAGAAAACCGCGATTATTTACGAGGACGCACTGCATACGCGCTACGGCGGATCATGCCGTGGCTACTGGATCTTACGTTATCTGGGCTATCCCAATGTTGGTATTCTTGACGGTGGCCTGATGGCATGGAAACAGGCTGGCGGCGAGCTGACAACGGAAAAAACCAGACCAGAGCGCTCGGTTTTTCCGGCCGCTCTTCAGAATAGCCTGATGGCAACCTATCAGGATGTGCTACATGCGCTGACAGACCCCACCGTCCGCCTGCTGGATAATCGTGACAAAGTGGAATGGCTGGCAGAAAGCTCATCCCCGTACGGCGTGGATTTTGCCCCACGGAAAGGCCGTATTCCCGGAGCCATGTGGATCGAATGGTATGAGTTCATGAAAGTCTCTGACGGGCAGGCGTCTTTTCGCTCTCCAGAAGAAACTCTCACCCTTGCCGCATCCCGTGGCCTGAAACCTGATGATGATATCATCATCTATTGCTTCAAAGGCGCACGTGCTGCCAATACCTATGTTGCCCTTTCTCAGGCCGGTTTCAAAAAACTGCGGATTTATATGGGGTCATGGAACGAATGGTCCCGTAATCCCGCCTTACCAATTGAGGACGGCACCCCGAAAGCAGCCGCTCCGTTCCTGAAACAGTAAATAAAAAAAGCCCCCGACTGCCGCAAAGCAACCGGGGGCCAACCACAGGCCCTCAATGGTGAACCGTGGCTTATTTTTCCTGAGATGTGGCCGGGGCCTGCTGCGGCACAGCCTGCACATTGACTGATGCATAGCGCACGGCGTTCTGCGCATCCCGCAGGGCTTCACTGGCCCTATAAGGGTTCCCTTTAAGAACCTTTGCAGCGCGGGACACATCTTTGCGGGTCTGCTCAAGCGGAACCGCAGCGATAATATAATCCGCATCAATACCGGAGACTTTCAGCACCTCTCCGGCCCGTGCCGTATTACCCGCCCGCAGATGGCGATTGGCGGCTGCAACCGCCGCGTTTTTCTCCGGTGAAGGCTCAATTGCCTCGTCCAGCACAAGTTCTCCATCAATCGGCAACCATGCTACCGGCGTGCTGCTGGCAGACGCCGTGTGAGCAGGCTGTGCGGCTTTTGTTTTGGCGGGTTGCAGGTCTGTTTCCGCCTTCTGGAAGGCTGTATTGTCTGCACGCGCGCGTTCCAGCGCTGTACTGGCGTCTGTAATCAGCCGACCCGCTGTTTCCAGATCCCCGTCAAAAATAGCCTGACGCGCCAGACCGATATCTTCAAAGGCCGTGCCGCCATCCACAGAGAGGCGTCCAAAATCCTGCGCGGCGGCATCAGCCACAGCAGGTGAAGCCGCTGTGGCGGCCGTGGCGGAACTGGTGGTCTGTGCAAACCCTGCTCCGGCAGGGGCCGCAGAGGCCAGAAGAGCCGCAAGCATCAGTCCTGTTTTTTTCATGAAATCTCTCCAGATCCGTCATAAAAGTTCGGGAGAGTGTTGAGCCAGATCAGTCCATCTGCAAAGGCAGGCCCGCACAAGGCTGGGCTGCCGTTGTGTCTGGTCCGGGCGGAAGAGGCATAAAACAAGGGGAGCAGGCTCTGAAAGGCCTACTCCCCTGTTAAAACATATCAGATATAATGTTCGGTCAGTGGCTGAAAGCCATTGAACCGGGTGGAGCAATAGGTCGAGACGTAAGCGCCCGTCGCTTCCAGATCCACCTGTTCCCCCGCTTCCAGCGCCAGAGGCAGCTCATAGGCTGTCTTTTCATACATAATATCCGCACCATCACAGGTCGGGCCGGCAATCGCGACGGGGCCTGTGGGGCCACCGTCCCGTGCCGTACGAATGGCGTAGCGAATGGCTTCACCTTCCGTTTCTGCCAGGCCACCAAAACGGCCGATATCCAGATAGACCCAGCGCGGGCCGTTTTCCCGCCCACGGCGGCTGACCAGCACCACTTCTGACCGCACAACCCCGGCCTCACCCACAATAAAGCGGCCCGGCTCCACCAGCATTTCCGGCAGGGCATTGCCGAAATGGGTGGTCATGGCGTGGCTGATCGCCTGCGCGAAATGATCAATTTCCGGCACATCCGCACGATAACGGACCGGGAAACCACCACCCAGATTCACCATACGCAGGTCCAGCCCGGTGGCGCTGAGGTCTGTAAACAGGGCAGCCACACGGGCAATCGCCACCTCATACGCATCAGAAGACAGTTGCTGGCTGCCGACATGGAAGGACAGGCCATACGGGTCCAGCCCCAGCTCACGCGCCAGAAGCATCAGCTCCCGTGCGGAGTCGAGCGTCGTGCCGAACTTGCGGGACAGCGGCCATTCCGCGCCGTCATTATCCACCAGCAGGCGGCAATACACGCGGGAACCGGAGGCATGCGCCGCCAGCTTTTCCAGCTCTTCCCGGCAGTCAAACACAAACATCCGCACCCCGGCCTCATAAGCGGCCCGGATGGCAGAGACTTTTTTGACTGTATTGCCAAAGGAAATGGCATCGGGCGCCGCACCGGCTTCCAGACAGAGAGACACTTCCTCCCAGGAGGCGGCATCAAAGCAGGACCCAAGCCCTACCAGTCTGTTCAGAATCGGCATGGCCGGATTCGCCTTAACGGCATAATACACCCGCGCATGCGGCAGAGCGCTTGTCAGGGCATGATAACGCGCCTCAACCTGATCGACATCGACGACGAGGCAAGGCGTTGCTGGCTTTTGCTCAGCGAAAAAACGGGCGATTTTGGGATTCATCCCACCCATTCCCCCAATATAAGGCTCCATCGCTTTTTGATAAATACGCGAGGAGGAGTTGCGAAACGGTCTAACGGACCAGCGACCAGAGAAGGGCTCCTAAAAAACGGAAACCCAGATTGCCAGAACGCTTGACGTCGTTGCGTAACCTCAGAGGGCCAGTGGCACGTGCGTTGCTGCGTAGGGGGGTGCATATGAGGCCAGAACGCCACAAGCGCAAGTCAAAAAAAGAACAGTTTTAAAAAAACATGGAAAACAGGCCTGAGGGGCTATAAAACCGGGCTTCATTCGGTTTCTTCACGTCTGCACAGCCTTCTGAACATTGCAGAACCCCCGTTCTCTTCCGTGAAGGGAACCGCCCGTTACAGCACACCAAAAAGGATGCTTTATAAACGATGCAGGTTCTCTGTGATCCAGCCGCTCCGCGTCCGCATGATCAGGCCTCCGCACAGGGGCAGACCACAGACGCATCAGCCCATAACCCGACCTTCTCGCGCCCTTCCGCCCTGCGGTGGCGGGACTGGAAAGCCATTTTTACGCTGACGTTCAAAAGCCTGATTTCCGGCCCGACGACCCTCGTGGCCGCAGGCTGCGCTTTTTATACCACCCTGTCCCTCTTCCCGGCCATCAGTTCCCTGATTTCCATCTACGGGCTGGCGTTTGATGTGCAGACAGTCACCCCTCAGCTGGAAGTCCTGCGGAATTTGCTGCCACCGGGAGCCTATGCTCTGATTTATGACCGGATTCAGACACTGGTGGCCGAGCCACACAGCTCTCTGACCGTTACCCTCGTTATCTCGCTCAGCGTGGCGCTATGGTCTGCCTCTGCGGCCACAAAATCGATTCTGGCAGCCCTGAACATCGCTTACAACACGCAGGAAAACCGTAACTTCTTTGTGTTTCAGCTGACAGCGCTGGCCATGACACTGTCTGCGGTGCTGGGTGCGGCCCTCACACTGGCGCTGATGGTGGCACTCCCGCTCCTGCTCAATCTGCCAGCCTGGCTGAACATCCCCACCCCGCCCGGCTCCATCGAGTTTCTGGCCCAGTGGAGCGGACCGGTGATTATGTTCACCTTCCAGATTCTGGCCATGTCCGCGCTTTATCGTTTCGGGCCGGACCGCAAGACGCCGGGCCTCTGGCGCTGGGTTATTCCGGGGGCGCTTTTTGCCACCATTACATGGGTTATCGTGGCGTTCGGCTTCTCTTATTACGTGGCGCACATTGCCAGCTATAACGCCACCTACGGGCCTCTGGGGGCTGTCATTGCCATTATGATGTGGTTCTTCGTCAGCGCATGGGTTGTGCTGATGGGCGCGGAACTCAATGCCGAGATGGAAATCTACGCCCGGGGTGAACGCCGCAAGCCGCTGACCTTCTGATTTTCCCCATAATCCCGCATTCTTGCGGGACGGGCGCACATAAAAGGCCGGTGCAGGACCATCCTGACCGGCCTTTTTCTCTCTTCGGTGCGTCGCCGGGTTTAGTGGCGGGCTGATCTCGCACGGGAACGGTGCAGAACACGCACACCGGACTGCGGCTGCGCCGCATCCATCTGCAGGGCACCGGAATCTAAGGATTCGCTGCCATCCTGCGGAGCAGACGCCACTTCAATCGGGGCGGTCTCAATTTTCACGTGGGCCACACCAGCACCGAGCATGCCAATACGTGCGGCAGCGGCCTGTGACAGATCAATAATGCGGTTATGGCTGTAGGGACCACGGTCATTCACCGTCACCACAACGGAGCGGCCGGTCTCTTCAGACGTCACAAGCAGTTTGCTGCCCAGCGGCGCGGTCGGGTGGGCTGCGGTCAGGCTGGCCTTGTTAAAAGCTGCGCCAGAGGACGTGCGGCGGTTATGGAAACGCCCGCCATACCAGCTTGCCATGCCTTTCTGGAAATGGTGTGCGTGCGCGGCGGAGTGTCCGGCTCCCGGGGCGTCAAAAGTGGGGTCCTGCTGCTCACGCGCGGCCAGAGCGCGCTGAACGGAGTCGGCCCATGAGGTTGTCCCCTGTGGTCCTTGAGCTGCGGCTTTCGCTGCCGCTCCAGAGGCCATGGAGGCCATAACAAACACACTTCCCAGAAGTGCCCGGCGCAGGGCTGACATCCGCTTGTTTACTCCGTTTTCCGTTTTACCCGGCCAGTAAAGCCGGGACACAGCACAAAAAGCAACCGCTTTCTGCCTGCTGAAACCTTTTGGCTCTCCCCCTGCATGCCCGGCCCAAATGGCAAAAACGTGGCACCCGCGCCCCCATTCCGCCGCAACAGACACACGCCAGCAGAAACAGAACACACGTTTTTACGCAGGATTAAGAGGTCTCGGGCATCTCTTCTCTTGGATGCTGTCCGGCATCGTGCTACGGCCCGGAACACTATGGAAAGACCCCTCATCGCTGTGTTTAACGGCCCGAACCTGAATATGCTTGGCCAGCGCCAGCCGGAAATTTATGGCCGCGCCACGCTGGATGATGTGGAGCAGATCTGCATCCAGACAGCCGACAAGCTGGATCTGGCAATCGACTTCCGTCAGACGAACATTGAAGGCGAGCTGATTTCCTGGGTGCAGGAATGCCGCAAGCGTGCGCGCGGCATCATCATCAACCCGGCGGGATACAGCCACACCTCCGTGGCGTTGCTGGATGCCCTGCTGGCCACGGACCTGCCCGTGATTGAGGTGCATATCTCCAACATTCACCGTCGTGAACCGTTCCGCCATATGTCTTATGTGTCCCGCGCCGCCGTTGGCGTGATATGTGGGCTAGGCGTGGCGGGGTATTCTCTGGCATTGCAGGCAATGACAGATCTTATTCTAGATGAGGATGACCAATGAGCGGATTGCTCGTGGACGCAGATGCCATTCGGGCATTGGCCGAAATTCTGACCGACACCGGACTGACTGAAATTGAGGTCTCGGAGAAAGACAGCCGCATCCGGGTGGCCCGCGCCCCCGCAACGGTGCAGGCTGTGGCACCCGCTGCTGTTGCTGCGGCC
>NZ_BAJW01000117.1 GCF_000613905.1 Acetobacter persici JCM 25330 | reverse complement strand
ATTAACGGCAAACCCGCGCGCGCGCGGGATGTGCAGACGCTGTTTGCCGATCTGGCCTCCGGGGCGCGCTCCTCCGCCATGGTCAGTCAGGGGCGCGTGGCCATGCTGGTGGGGGCCCGACCGGAAGAACGCCGCTCCATTCTGGAAGAAGCCGCGGGCATTACTGGCCTGCATGCCCGCAGGCATGAGGCGGAACTCAAGCTCCGGGCGACAGAAAACAATCTGACCCGCGCGGAAGATCTGCGCCAGCAACTGGAAACCCGGCTGGGTGGCCTTGCCGAACAGTCCCGCGAGGCCAGCCGCTACCGCGAACTCTCCTCCGCCTTGCGCGAGGCTGAAACCGAATTGCTGGCCGTGCTGCATGCCCGCGCCCGGCAGGCGGTTGAACGCGCCATTGAGACCGCAGCCCGCGCCCGCCATGCCCTGACAGAGCATGAGGAAGCCGCAGAAGGCGCCGTCATAACGGAATTTGAGGCCAATCAGAAACTCCCTGTCCTCCGTGCCCGCGCGGACGAGGCCCGGACCGTGCTGGAGCGCTGCCGCGTAACAGCGGAAGGTGTGACACGGGAAGAAGAACGCGCCGCAGCACAAGCCAGAAGTGCGACAGAACGCCTCCGGCAGCATGAGGCCGATACAACCGCCGCCCAGACCCGCGTGGAGGATGCCACCAGCACGCTGGAACGCCTGAACACGGAAAAAGCTGAAACAGATGCCGTCGAGACCTCGCTCCCGCAAAGAACAGCCGACGCAGAAACCCGCCAGACAGATCTGACGCAGGCTCTGGCCGGGAGTGAACAGACCCTCGCCCAGCAAACCGAAACACTGGCGGCCGCCCGCGCCCGCAAACATCGCGCCACGGAAGAACTGGAAACCGTCACCGCCCAGCTTACCCGTGCTTCCGAGGCTGTTTCTGCTCTCCAGACCGAACTCTCCGCCCTGCAGGACCGCCTGCCGTCAGATGACAGCATGGCCGCCGCAGCAACAGCCGTGCAGGCGGCCCGCGCCGCCCAGACCGCTGCCCGCACAGCGTTTGAGGACGCTGATCGCGCCCGCTCCGAAGCCAGTGTGGCGCTGTCCATCGCCCGTAACGATGCAGAAAACGCCCGCCAGACGCAGGCTGAAACCCGCAAGGCGCTGGACCGCAGCCGCGCAAAACTCACCACCTTGCGCTCCGATCTGGCCCAGCTTGAAAAACGCCATGCGGAAACACAGGGCGCCCTGCTGGAAGACGCAGCGCTTCAGGCCCTGAAAGACAAGGCAACGCAGGCCGCCACTGCGCATCAGGCCGCCACGGTCACGCTGGATACGGCGGATGCGACCCGGCGCGAGACCTCCGCTGCCCTCACGCAGGCCAGCCGCACGTTTCAGGAGCACGAAAGTCACCGCAAAACGGTGGACGCCGCCTGCGCCGCTGCGCGGACGGCTCTGCACCGCGCCCGGCAGGAGGAAGAAACGCTCACGCGGGGGCTGCAACAGGCACAGGCCGATGCCCTGCCAGATGACACTCTCAAAGCGGCCCAGACTGCCCGCGCTACGCAGGAAGACAAACTCCGCACCGTAACCGAGGCTCTGACGCAGGCAGACTCCAGTCTGACAGAGCTGAAAAAAGCCCATAACGACGCACTCACCCGCCAGAACGCGCTGCACACGGAACTCACGCGCCTTCAGGCGCAGGCCGACGGGCTGGCTCAGGCGCTGGGAACGGACACCGCCACGGAGGAAGAACCTGTCTCCGCCCGTATGGAGATCCCGGAAGGTATGAGGCCGCACTGGCTGCGGCTCTTTCAGAAGGGCTGGATGCTCCGGTTGCAGACACGGCTGCGCGCGGCTGGCATCTCCTGCCCCTTCCGGCTGCTCTGCCGCCCCTGCCGGGTAATGCCACGCCCCTCAAAGCACATGTTCAGGCCCCGGATGCGCTGGACCGCGTGCTGTCCTGCATTGGTCTGCTGCCGGACGGCGTGGATGGTCTTCCCCTTCAGGCCGACCTCAAACCGGGGCAAAGCCTTGTCTCACGTGCCGGGGACCTGTGGCGCTGGGATGGGTTTTATACCCGCGCAGGGGAGCCGGACGCCGCAACCCGCCGCCTTGGCCAGCGCCGGATTCTGAAAGAAACCGAACAGCGGATTGAAACGCTCCGGCAGGATGCGCCGGGCGTTGAACAGACTGTCGCGAAAGCAAGCGTTGCCTTGCAGGAGATGGAGCGGCAGGCTGCCGAGCATCGGGCGCAGCGCGCAACGCTGGAACGCGCCTTACAGCAGGCGCGTACGCAGGAAGCAGACCTTGAGCGTCGGCACGCGGCCTCCCGCGCCCGGCTGGATGGCCTGCGCCCACAACAGGAACGCGCCGTTGCCGCAAAACAGGATGCCGAAGCCGCACTGACCGCCGCCATAGCGGCACAGAACGCGCTCCCGCAGACGGAAGCCCTGAAAACGGCTCTGGACCAGGCCCGCCAGAAAGATTCGACCGCCCAGCAGGCCGAGCAGCGGGCCAGAACCGCCCTGAAAATGGCGGAACAGCAGCTTCGCTCAGCACAGGACACCCTGACCCGTGCGGAAAACCAACAGGCTACGGCCAGTTCCCGCCTGGAAACGCTTCTGCCGGAACGGGAGCGCCTGCGGCAGGATGTGTCTGCGGAAGAAACGACCTTACAGGATCTGGAAGTCCGTCTGGCCGCCGGGCAGGCTGACAAGCAGATAGAAGAAACCCTGCACGCGGCCCAGACACGGCAAACTGAGGCCGAAGCCGCCTGCCGCACGGCAGAACAGGCCGCCACCACCGCGGAAACCGCAGTGCAGCAGGCCGCGCAGCAACACCAGACGCTTCAGGAACTCTCGCTTGAACTCCGCTCCCGTCTGGCGGCCCTCACCCCGCGTCTGGAAACACTTCAGACAGAACAGACCGAGGCGGAAGAACGGAAAGACCGCGCCACCGCAGCACTGGAAGAGGCCGCAGCCGCCCTCCCTGAACGTGGGGAGGAAGCTCTGGACACCCTGCGCGCGCAACGGGCCGCCCTCTCTGCGGAACTGGAACAGGTGCGGGAACTCCGGGCGGCGTTGCAGGCGGAAAAAGCCACGCTAGCCAGCAAGCAGGCGTCTCTGACCGCCGCCATACAGGACTGGACAACCCGCGCGGAGAGCGCGCGCACAGACCTCATCCACGCGCAGGCTCGTCTGGAGGCGGCCCGCACGGAGCACGAAACAGTCTCGGAACTGCCCGCCGAGGCTGAGCGGCTAAAAAAAACCACCCTTCAGGCTCTGACCGAAGCCGAGACAACCTATGCCGAGGCCGACAAGGCCCGCGCGGAAGCGGAAGCAGCACTGGCGGACGCCAGCGAACAGCGCCGCAAAACCGAAGCCCAGCTCACCACAGCGCGGGAAACTCTGCTGAAAGCAGAAGCGCGAAGCGAGCAGGCTCAGGCCATTCTTGAGCAGCTTCTGGCTGAAACCCCGGAACCGCCCCGACCGCCCACCGGAGATCTGACAGAAGCTGCGGAGAGTGCTCTGCGCCGCAAGATCTCGCGCCTGACGCGGGAGCGGGAGGAGATGGGGCCGGTCAACCTGCGGGCGGAAATTGAGGCGGAAGAAGCCTCGGGGCAGGCCCGCACCCTTGCCGCCGAAATTGCTGACCTTGAAGCCGCCATTGCCCGCCTGCGTGGCTCCATTGGCTCGCTCAACAAGGAAGGGCGTGAGCGCCTGATGGCGGTGTTTACGCAGGTGGACCAGCATTTCCAGTCACTCTTCTCCCGCATGTTTGGTGGCGGACGGGCGCATCTGGGCCTTGTGGGCAGTGATGATCCGCTGGAAGCCGGGCTTGAAATCTATGCCCAGCCACCCGGCAAAAAGCTGGCAACCCTCTCCCTGCTTTCGGGAGGTGAACAGGCTTTAACAGCTCTTTCATTGATTTTTGCAGTCTTTCGCTGTAATCCGGCCCCCGTTTGTGTGCTCGACGAGGTTGACGCACCGCTTGACGATGCCAATGTCGGACGTTTCAGTTCCCTGTTAGGGACATGGTTACAGAAGCAGGAACCCGTTTTCTGGTTGTTACTCACCATCAGCTGACCATGGCACATATGGACCACCTTTTTGGTGTGACCATGCAGGAACGCGGCGTAAGCGTGTGCTGTCAGTTGACCTTGCCCGCGCCGCCGCCATGGCCGGGCAACAGGACTAGGGATTAAAGACAGATGCCGCATCTTGATACGACATCAGACGAACCCCGAAAATCCACCGGGACCCCCCTCAAACGCTGCCTTGGCAAAGGGGCGCTGGCTGTTGGCGTGTGCATGCTGGCCTGTGCCGGGCTGGTGCTGCATCAGTCCAAGGCCTACGGGCTTCTGGCGCGTATTCATCACGGGCTGATCATCTGCACACCCGGCACGGGCCTAAGCATGACAGCAGCCTCCGCTGGCCTGCCGCACCAGAACAACCCCGGCATGCTGCGGCTTGAACTGGCGTCTCAGGATGATGGGCGTGTGATTGTTGTGCCGGGGTCAAACCCGCTGAACGAGGTTCTGGCGTCTTCCCGCCGCGCGCATACGCTGCTGATGCTGGATCTGAATGATACCAACCCGACCGATGTCGCGCTGCTGGTCCGTAAAGCCAGAATGCGGGATCGTGTGGTGCTGGTTCCCTCCAGCAAGGAAACGACGGAAGTCGCCCTACAGGCAGACCCGTCCATACTGGTCGCTATCCCCGTACATTCCACGCGGGAGGCCTATGCCGCGCACCGTATGGCAGGGCATCACCCTATGCGGCGTATCTCTCGCCCAACGCAGCGCCAGACCTGTTCACGCTGGTGCACCGCGATGCGGAAGCTGTGATTACGGAAAACCCGATTGCCACAAACTTCCAGCCAGATGAGTTTCTGGCTGAACGTCCGGTAGACATTGTGGTGACACCGCAGACCAGTCAGGCGCCCCGGACTCTCGCCCGGGACAGCTAAACTCAGGCGTCCGGCTAAACGCCGGCGCCTCTGGCCTCACCGGCCTTTTCAGGCCGGTACCATGCTCCCCGTTTCCACAAACCGCTGGTGCCAGGACAGAGCTTCCTGCAACAGGTGCGGCGTATGTTTGCCGAAGGACTCTTTACGGGCGCGGTCAAAATAATCCTGCAACATCGGCTGGTAATCCGGATGTGCGCAGTTGGTGATGATTTTCTGCGCACGCTGCACGGGTGAAAGCCCACGCAGGTCGGCCAGACCACGTTCCGTCACAAAAATCTGGGTGTCCTGCATAATGTGGTCCACATGCGCCGCCATCGGCACAATGGCGGAAATCTTTCCACCCTTGGCTGTGGAGGGGGACAGGAAGATGGACAGGTAGGAGCTGCGGGCAAAATCGCCGGAGCCGCCAATCCCGTTCATCATTTTGGAACCCATGACACGGGTGGAGTTCACGTTGCCATAAATGTCGGCCTCAATCATGCCGTTCATGGCGATACAGCCCAGACGACGGATCACACCGGGACTGTTGCTCACATCCTGCTGGCGCAGAATGATCTTGGTGCGGAAGAAATCCATACGGTTGTTGATTTCTTCTGCCGCATCCGGACTGAGCGAGAAGGATGTGGCAGAAGCCACCCGCATCCGGCCGGAATCCAGCATGGCCAGCATGCCGTCCTGAATTACTTCACTATAGCCGACCAGATTTTCAAACGGCCCTTCATTCAGCCCTTCCAGCACGGCGTTCGCTACGTTGCCCACGCCGGACTGCAACGGCAGCAGAGACGGCGGCAGACGATTCTGCTTCACCTCATGGCTGAAGAAATCAAGCAGATGCCCGGCAATAGCGCGTGCGTTTTCATCCGGTGCTGCGAACGGGGCATTACGGTCCCTGTCATGCGCTTTGACCACCGCGACAATCTTGTCCGGGTTTACGCGCAGGGCCGAGCCGCCAATCCGTTCATCCGCTTTACGGAGCGGGATAATGTCACGCGGGGGAATACCGCTGACATTGCCGTCCCAGATGTCATGAATGCCTTCCAGACCCGGATTCTGCCAGTCATTGACCTCGATAATCACCTTCTCGCGATATCCAGAAAAGTCTGGGAATTGCCGACTGAGGATGTCGGAACAATGCCGCCATCTTCGGTAATGGCCACAGCTTCAACCAGAGCAATATCAAACTTGCCGTAATTGCCCTGCACCGCACGCCCGGCAACCTGGCCGAGGTGGTTATCAAAATATTCCGTCTCGCTGTTATTAATCCGGTCGCGCATGGCGGCATCGGTATTAAAGGGCGAACGGAAAGAAACACCGTTTGCCTTGGCCAGCACGCCATCAAGCTGCGGGCCGGTAGAAGCGCCGGTAATCAGGCTGATGCGATAGTCTTCACCCCGTGAATGGGCCTGCTCCATAAGCCCGGCCAGCGCTTCCGGCACAGCTTTGGGGTACCCTGCCCCCGTAAAACCACTGGCGCCAACCACGGCACCGGGACGGATCAGTTCGGCTGCGGCTTCTGCCGAACAGACTTTGCTACGCAGGGCGACATTACGAATGCGCTCTTTCATGAGAGGCCTTCCTGTTCTTTATTATTCCAGTTCCGACGCGAAGCGGACCAAACGGGCATGAAGCGCTCTATATCCCATCGTGCCGCTCCTTCCCACCGGCACACCTGCGGGGCCGGATGATGCGCGTAGCGTATGCAGAAAATTGCAGGCGTGGCGCGTCACATGCTTGTGCACAAAACACGCGCCCATAAAAAATTACCGTTCCTCCCTTCCCTGTGTCTGCCTGTGGCGCCTACATGGGAAGGAGAAAGGTGGATAACAGCAGATGCACACAGGCCTCTTCCCTGACGAAAACGTGAAAGCGGCAATGCGGAAAGGACTCCGCATTGTGGGAGACGTGCATGGAGACCTTCAGGCCTTTCGTCACGCTGTTGCCACCGACCGTTTTATTATCCAGCTCGGAGACCTTGTAGATTACGGCCCGGACAGCGCCGGTGTGCTGCGGCTGATGCACAGCGTGATGCAGGAAGGACGTGGCCTGTTTCTGATCGGCAATCATGACCGCAAGCTGGGCCGCGCCCTGCTGGGTAAAAAACTCCGGCCAGACCCGCCGCTGGAAGCCACCATGGCGCAACTCCACCGGCCGGAAAACGCGGACGTGCTGGAGTTTGCTCTGGACATGCTGGAAGCCGCCCCCGCATGGCTGGTGCTGGGCCGGATGCTCTTTGTCCATGGGGCGTTTGATGTCCGGATGCTGATGGAACCGCCGCCGCCTGCTCTGGGCCGTGTGACGTTCCTGCTCTCCCGCGCGCTGTTCGGGGAAACGACCAGCCGTGTCCAGAAAGATGGCTTTCCCGAACGCTGCCTGAACTGGGTCAACCATATTCCCACCGGCTATACGGTCTATTGCGGGCATGACCAGCGGTCTACCAACGGCTGCCCGCTCACCATCCCCGGCCGGGCCGGAGGGCAGGCAATCTTTACAGATACCGGTGCGGGCAAAGGCGGCCATCTGGCGTGGCTGGACGTGCCCGCTAACTTTTTGGAAGAATCAGCTCCCGCCATGTAAGAGTGTTTCGTGTAATAGCCTTGCAAGACACACTTCATTACAGTGCCAGACAGAAACAGAAACAAAGAACCGTGCAAACCGTGACCGACCAGCCCTCCCCGACTGATGCCCTGCTGGACCTCCGTCGCAGCATCGACAATATCGACGCAGCCCTTGTTGCCATGCTGGCGGAACGCTTCCGCTGCACCAAAGCCGTAGGGGCGCTCAAAGCCCGTTACGATATGCCCCCGGCTGACCCGGCCAGAGAGGCCCGCCAGATTGCCCGCCTGCGCACACTGGCGGAAGAGGCCCATCTGGACCCGGATTTTGCCGAGAAGTTTCTGAACTTCATTATCCATGAAGTCATCCGGCACCATGAAGCGATTGCAAAACAGTCCTCCGAATCGGCTGTAAAGTGACCCGTCGCCTCCTTCTGCTGCGGCATGCTGAAGCTGCTAGCCCTCCGGGGGGTGATTTTAGCGAGGAAGCCGATTTGCTCGTGCGCTGACGGCAGAAGGACGGCTGGCCGCGGGCCGCTGCGGCGCATGGC
>NZ_BAJW01000118.1 GCF_000613905.1 Acetobacter persici JCM 25330 | reverse complement strand
CAAGTGTCCGGTATCAGGCAAACTCATTGAAACCGAAAAAAACACAACGCAGAACACGATAATCGTCGTCCGCTGGTCCATTCAGGAAATCAGGCGCCTCGTCGTAAAACTTACACAACGCAGACTACCCGTCTCTCACATCCTCAGATGGTCCGTCTTTCGACGAACATATCAGGCCAGCGCTATCCGCGCTCACTCACGACACAAAATGCAACTGTAGTGCTAAGAAATTCTGTCCCAGTAGGGAGGTGTAATAGCATGACTATGAGCGCTGCTGGTCGCCACTCTGAAGTGTCTTGTCCTGACAACAGGAATATCATTCTCGGACGTCGCGTGTCCAACGTGACGATGCGCGACAGGCAAATAGAGCGCCCAGACGTTCTTCCATCATACTGAGCGACGTAACTGCGCTTGAGGGAGCGGATAGGCATCATCAGGATATCTCCTTTCTTCCGCGGGCATAGGCTGGACGTGGTGGCAGTCCCTTAAACCTAGGTCACTGACACCAACCAGACGGTAGATCCATGCGCCTCCTTTCACGTCTCCTGCATGAACCTCGTCGGTTTTAAAGGGCTGAAACTAAACCGTGACACGTCCAATCATCGGTCAACTGGCGATACGTCGTTGCGTTACTGTCCTGTTGAAACAGGATGCTTAAAGGGTTCAGGTTTCAGGGCAGGGAGCGGGTGCGTGGCCATTTGCTTCTGTAAATAGTCGAGTGCCGCATCAAGCTGCTGGTCCTGTCCGTTGAAGGTTGCAACTGGCATGTTTTCTACTTCGATATCCGGTTTCACCCCTTTGTTTTCAACAAGCCAGCGCCCTTGCATGTCGAAATACGGGTTTTCAGCGGTCCTTGCACTGCCCATGTCCATCAGGCGTGTTCCATCAGAAAGCCACACCCCTGCACCTGCTGTGCGTTCCCCGATAACGGGAGCGATGTGCAACGCTTCAATACCCTGAGCGAAGGCCTCGCCGTCTGAATAGGTGCGTTCATCCGTCACGACAGCAATAGGACCCTGAAAGGCCTGCTGGAAGTTTACAGAAGGCGCGTTGCCGTAACGCGCCCAGAACATCCACGGCCGCCGCATAAGTTGTGTCAGAACCCAACTATCAATATTCCCGCCGTTATTGCCTCTGACATCAATAACAAGGCCCTTTTTATCAATGTTGGCGTAAAATTCGCGGGTAAAGGATTCCATGTCTTCACCCGTCATGCCGCCTAAGTGCAGATAGCCAATCGCGCCTTTACTGGCTTTTTCCACGGCTTCTGCGCGGTTAACTTCCCAGTCGCGTGTGCGCAGATCTCGCTCATCGCTGGCGCTGACCGCTTTAACAATAACTTTGTGTTCTTTGCCGTTGCGGGACAGTGTCAGGAGGACCTGCTTGCTTGCCTGATCCGCCAGCAGAACAGACAGATCAGGGGCATTGACGGTCGATTGTCCGTTAACTGCAGAAATAATATCGCCATTTTGCGCATCCACACCGGGTGCGGCCAGAGGAGACTGCTGGTCAGGCAGGTCTTTGTCACCCTGATAAATATGGTCTATGCGAAAGCCGTTTTTCTCCCGGACCAAGTGAGCGCCTAGACTTGCAACAAGCGAGGTCGCTGGTTTTTCAGTGCTTTTTGCAGGAATGATCTGGGAATGCATTGCCCCGATTTCCGCCACCATCTGGGCAAGCACATCATCCAGATCCGAACGATCACCCGCACGCGCCAGCAGAGGTTCAAAATGTTTGCGAATTCCGGGCCAGTCTACACCCTGCAAGGCGTGGTCATAGTAATGGTCGCGATGAATGCGCCATGCATCAAGAAATTCTTCGTTCCATTCCTGCACAGGGTCAATCCTTAGCCGGATCTCTGAAATGTCGATTGTTTTCCCGGTCAGATCATCAGGTTTTTTGGCTGTTGTGGGGGCAATAAACAGATCAGGCGCATCTTTTTTAGGATCACTGGTGATAACAAGAATTTTCTTCCCGTCAGCGGTCACTTGAAAATCACTGGCCTTAGGAGCGAAGATCTCTGTTTTATGTTCATTGTTGTCAATATGAATAGATTTGAGGGGGCCTGTTTCTTCAGACGTTTCAAGGGTGTAGAGGAACTCATCTGTTGCGCCGAGCCCTCGATAATCAGCCGCCGCAACAGGGACCTTGTAAAGGCGTGTTGCCAGACCGTCCCATTCTACAGCAGGCAGAGGCTTTTTCGGTTCGGATTTGCTTTTATCATCCTTCTTTTTATCGTCGTCCTTGTGATCTTCCGGATCATCTAGCTCCGTTGCAGGCTGGAACGGAAAATGAGTCTTTTTTTGCAGAGCAAGCGCATAAATCCCGGTTCTGTGCGGGAAGCCGGCCCAAGGTTTCTGTCACCCCATGGGGAACTGTTTCCCAGTGAAAAATTACGGTCTGATAAAAACCACAACCATTTTCCATCAGGTGAGAAAACAGGTGTGAAGGACTCATAACGGCCGTCAGTCACCCATTCCAGACGGCTGGAGCTTGTATCAAAAAAAGCAATCTGGCGACGGAGGTTTGAGCCGCGCGTGCGCACAAAAGCGAGGATTTTTCCGTCCGTAGACCAGGATAAACTGTCAAAACTGCTGGTGCCATCCGTTGTGGCGGTATCAATAATGCGGTCTTTTTTGGTCGGGATATCCAGAAGCCACAAACGGCCAGCCAGATCGGTATGAGCAACCTTCTTGCCATCAGGGGAGACGGACAGATCAACGGGTTCCGCAGCAACAGCTTCATTAAGCTGTTCTCCCGCGCCGCTCCCGTCCGCAGAGAAACGCCAGATGCTTGATTCGCCCTTAACATCACTAAAGGCAATGACTGATTTGCCGTCAGGCTCAGACGGGCATGCCGCAAACGTACCGTATCCGGCGTTGCGATAATAACCTGCCTGCGGGGGGAGGGCGCTGCTACAACAGCATGTCCGCGCATGGTGAAGACCACTGCGTCCCCTTTAGCAGAGAGATCTGTATCCGTTAAAAACTTGGCAGGCTTTGCCAGCCAGTAGGGCGTGCGGGGCGTATTGTCCGAGACCAGATCCAGCGGAACAGGCTTTACTTGATTTGTTGTCAGGTCATACTGATACAAATCAGCCGCTTTGCGGAAAATGATATGGTCTCCGGAAATACTGGCTTCCAGAACGCTGTAATCCGTAAAATGGGTAAGCTGTTTTGCATCAGATCCGTCTGTAGCAAGGCTCCATAGATTATACCGTTCATTTTCATCGGAAAGCACAATCAGGCGGTCATGCCAGGGCATGGGGCGGTTCAGATTAACTTCATGAGACCCGATACGCTCGGCTTCTTTTCCGCCTTTGAGGTCAAACCGCCAGAGCTGGGATATACCGCCGCCCCGGTAAGCACGCATGTTGTCGCGTGTCATGGCAAGCCCAAAACGGGTGAAATAGATCCAGCGGCCATCATCACTCAATGCAGCATCATTGGCATTGGCCAGAGGATAAAGTGTTTTTTTACCGTTTTCTGGATTAACCGAGGCGACGTTATAAAAATAGTAGGGTCCGGTTACAGCAGGAAATGAGAATAAAATTCCTGCATTCCTGTCCCATCCGATCAGGCGGATCCGGCCATTTTCATAAGTTACTCTCCGCGGAACGCCTCCTGTGGTCGGCATGGTGTAAATTTCTGATGGGCCATCAACATTAGCCAGAAATGCGATCTGTGTACCATCCGGCGAGAGAATGGGGTGCGGATCAATGTCATGTGGGGCACGCGGAGGACTTGTCAGGCGTTGCGCCTTGCCCCCCGCAAGTGGAGCGCTCCAGATGGATTGTTCAGCGTTGAACAAAACGGTCTGCCCGGCAATGGACGGTTCTCTTGCATAGCCAGTCGCTGCAACCGCCTGAAGTGGGAGCGTAAGGCATACCCATGAACTGCATGAGAAAAGAAAATATCTTGAACGATTGGAAAGCTTTTGAATGGTTTTCATGTGTTTATGTATCCAGCGCCTTGTACAAAGTGAACTGTGCTGTAATTTTTCCTGTCACAGCCGTATCATGTTGTTCTGATGTTTCAACAATAAACTGTTGGGCCCTCTCTAAAATTATTCTCACCATACTCACACGTAAGCCGTCTTCTCCACCATAGGGCAACGCGGGCCGCAGGACTGATTTTAAAGCCTTTTAGAGGCTTCATGAGATGCTCATTGTTGAGATGATCAAGAGCATAATCAATTTGCACCCGTCTGCGCGTGTTTATGATCAGGCGCACTAAAACACTCCTTTCCATGACGGAGAGCCGCAAAACCCTCTCGAAATACCACTGAGGTATATTTGAGATAGTGTTCTCGTTCCGGTTTTATCTGGGATGCCAGAAGCGACTGTTGCCGTAAAAACACAGTGCAGGTCCGCAATGATGAAGTCCTCCAAATTTATATTTGCTCACCAAGAATCGTGTAGTAGCAGAAAACACGGATATAATTTTGCGATATAAAAATAACACTAATCAATAGGGTGGAATATGAATTTTTCTAGGCAGGATTTTTTTATTCCTCAATCCATAAGACGTGTCCGCTCAACCAGCTTCAGGCTGGCGCTTCCCATGGCTATGTCCACGCTCCTTTTTTCGCCTCTTGTTCGTGCTGAAACAGTGCCTGAAATTGTAAAACCGTCTGAACAGGTCAAAAAAGACAAGAAGGCAAAAAAGCAGAAAGATTCGGAAAAAACAGTCGCGGCTGTCCAGAAAAGCGGTAGCTCTTCTACAGAGACCCTGACTGTAACAGGCACGCGTTTGTCCCAAAGCCGCCTAACAAACGTGATGGCCGGTGTGACGGTTGGTGCCGATCAGGTGCGTAAGCGGGGCTATACCGACCTTGGACTGGCGCTGCTACGTGAAAACACGGCCTTTTCTCTTGGGGACCAGTCTCCTATCGGTGGGCAGGGGTTGGGGGCTGGGCAGTCCTTTGTCTCTCTGCTTGGTCTGGGCTCACAACGTACCCTGACCCTGATTGACGGAATGCGTATGGTAGGGGGTGCCTCAGCGTCTGTTTACGGGGCAGGGTCGGGCTCTCAGGTGGACGTGTCGGCCATTCCGACTTCCCTTATCAAAAGCATGGATACCCGCATTGGGGGCGCGGGTGCTGCTTACGGTGCTGATGCCGTGGCAGGTGTCGTGAACTATCAGCTTGATGATCACTTTACAGGCGTGGATATGACGGCTCAGGGTGGCTGGACACAAAGTCTGATTGCGCCGTCTGAAAAAATTACATTCAAATATGGCCATACGTTTGACCATGATAAAGGTGGCGCCGTACTGGATATTGAATACCGTAATGCCGGTGGCGTTGTGTATAACGACCTGCCGAATACACTGGGTTCAAACGCTACATCGTATCAGCGTGGCCCGCTGGGTGTCAGCACACCTTATACTTATATGCTGGAACCTTCAGCCAGAAACCTTTGGGCGTCTGTTACCGGTATTCCGGGGCTGACGGGCACGGATATCCCTATCTACAAAGGGGTAAATGACGGAATTCCCAACGCGGCTGGCCAGCCTCTGATGTTCAGTCAGGATGGCAAATCTCTTGTTCCTGTCACATGGAATTATCTTACAAAAACAGGATATAATGCTTCGGGCGGCAATGGTCTTGCGACCCGTGACTATAACCAGCTTTACGCTCCTTCAAGCCAGCTTAACCTGACCACTCTTGGTCATTATGATTTTACGGACCATCTGCATGCAACATGGCAGGCTGGTACGCCCGTAGCCGCGCCAGTAGTCAGGTCGGGCAGGGGACATGGACAACACCCTATTTTGGTGACGGCCCTCTGGACATGGACAGCTATCTGAACACAGACGGCTCTTATGGAGCAGGTTATCATAACGTAAACGGTGCCTATACGCTGAGCACCGACAATCCATATCTGACGGATGCCGAACGGACGACGATCAAAAATGCACTTGCTGCCAATGGCCTGCCGACGGACAAGTTCTATCTTTCCCGTCTGAATCAGGATCTTGATGGCGGAATGTATCGCACGGATATGCAGATGTTCCGTTTTCAGGGCGGTCTGGCAGGGGATTTCAACGCACTGGGACGGCATTTCAACTGGTCTTTGCGGGGGCAGTACAGCAAATATATGAGCGATACATGGCAGCCCATGATCAACACCCAGAACCTGATCAATGCGCTCAACAGCACACGGGATGCGAGCGGTAACATTGTCTGTGCGCCCGGATATCAGAATTCGCCCGCGGCAACCCGGAGTGAAACCTGTGCTCCATTCAATCCGTTTGGAACGGACCAGCTCACGCTTGGCGCCAAAAATTACATTATCTCTGATGCACATTATAAAAACAGCAATACGCAGCGCGATTTTCAGGCGGAAATTAACAGTACGGTCCTGAAGCTTCCGGCGGGTGATGTTCGGTGGGATCTGGGGTATGAACATCGCCGTGAAGGTTATACCTTCAATCCGGGTAGTTTCTTCGCGGGTGAAGAACTGGCGGATGGTTCCCGCAGGCAGTATGGTAACATCACAGCTATGCCATACACATCCGGTTCTTACTACACGCACGAAGCGTTTGGAGAGCTTGATGTGCCGCTTGTCTCTCCTGCGATGAATGTTCCGGGAGTGTATAGCCTTTCTGCTACGGCAAATGGTCGATACATTCGCAATAGTATGACAGGAAGCTACTGGACGTATATGTTTGGTGGCGCTTGGTGGCCAACACAGGATCTTGGTTTGTCCGGGAATTATGCACAGTCTGTTCGGAACCCGTCTGTTACGGAACTGTTCTCACCGCAGAGTACGTCTTATGAAACTGCTGATGATCCGTGCGATGCAGCTTATGTTAACTCAGGCCCGAACCCTACTGTCCGCGCTCTGAACTGCGCCAAGGCGCATGTGCCGGGCGGCTTTGTCTCCAACATCACCAACGGAACTGTCAAAGGAACAACGGGCGGTAATCGTGGCCTGCAGAACGAAACCTCTCATAGTTACACAGGTTCTCTGGAATTTCGTCCGCACTTTATCCGGGGATTTGATCTGAAGGGTTCGTTTGTTGATGTCAAAATCAATAACGAGATTACCTCTCTCAGCGCAGAAAATCTGATTCAGGCGTGCTACGATTCATCGTCCTACCCGTCAAACGCTTACTGCAACACGTTTACGCGTGACTCTTCCACACATCAGATTACGGATTTCACGGATGGGTATTTTAACATTGCCAACCAGCACATGCAGGCTTTGCAGGGCGCGCTGAGCTACGTTCTGCCTCTGTATCGTGTTGGTTTGTCAGAAAATGCGGGGACTGTAGCCGTTAACGGTAACTACACGCATTATGTGAAAAATTCGCAGACTTATCTGGGGAATACATATTATCAGGTAGGAACGACAGGTAGCCCGAATGATTTGTTCACCCTCAACCTGAACTATACTCGTGGGCCTCTTTCTGTGCAGTGGCAGACTATTTTCTACGGGAAGTCACAATACGCGGTTCAGGTTGCCAAAACGGCTTATGAACATAATGACCGTCCGAGCTTTGCCTACTTCAATGCAACCTTTGGGTACGAAATCACGAAAAATTTTGACGCCAATTTCATGATTAATAATATCACAAATGCTCTGCCGAAATATCCCGGCACTGTCAGCGTAACCCGTTATTATGAAGCTCTGATAGGCCGATCTTTCCAACTCAATCTCGGAGCACATTTCTAAGAATTAACTGCGGATGGCGGTCTGAAAG
>NZ_BAJW01000119.1 GCF_000613905.1 Acetobacter persici JCM 25330 | reverse complement strand
CGCTCCATGTCCGGCTGCCGCGGCTGCCCATGGAGCTGCCCTGACCCGGGCGTGCGTCAGCATGCTGCGCCAGCGGGCCACCAAGCATGCTGAGGGTCAGAAAAGCGGTTAAAACAGGCGTAAGAAAACGCTTTTTCACGGTGTCTGGTCTCTCCGGACAGTGTTAGGCCCCGGCAAGGCTCAGGGCATCTACTTAATGTGGGGGCGTCACTGCCAAAACGGAACTGCAAATCGTCCGCTAATGTCATGGAAGCGAAAATTTCCAGCAGATTGCCTGCCAGCGTGAACTCTTCCGCGGCCTCGGCAATCTGACCATCGCGGATCATGAAGCCGGAGGCGCCCCGGCTGTAATCCCCCGTCAGGCCGTTGATGGAAGAGCCCATCATCTCCGTAATGAACAGGCCTTCCTTGATATCCGCCATCAGAGCAGCAGGTGTGACGCTGCCGGGCTGGAACGCCAGATTGGTGGGGGAGGGAGCCGGTGGGCTTGAGGACCCTCGCGCGGCGCGGCCATTGCTGGTCAGCCCAAGCTGGCGGGCGCTCCGGGTGTCCAGAATCCAGCTTTGCAGCACACCATTTTCTACCAGAGCCAGCGGCTTACCCTGCACGGCCTCTCCGTCAAACGGGCGGGACCGCAGGCCACGCAGCGCGTGGGATCATCCGTAATGGTGATTTCTCTGGCAAAAATCTGCTGCCCGAGCTTGTCCTTCAAAAAAGACGTGCCCCGCGCGATGGAGGACCCGCTGATGGCTCCCACCAGATGCCCCAGAAAGCTGTTCGCCACACGCGGGTGGAACACAACCGGATATTTACCGGTGCGCGGGCGGGTGGGGTTCAAGCGGGCCACGGCCTTGCGGCCTGCGCTCAGGCCCAGTGTTGCGGCATCCTCCAGATCCGCAAGATGGACCGTGCCGTGATAGTCATAATCCCGTTGCATGCCATCGCCTTTGCCTGCCAGCACGCAGACAGAGGTCGAATGGCGGGTGCGGGCATAAGACCCGGCAAAATCCTGTGATGTTACGAGAATGACTTCCGTGCGGCCGAAAGAAGCGCTGCTGCCAGCGCTGTTGGTCACACCCTCAACGGCCAGAGCCGCCTCTTCCCCTGCACGGGCGCGGGCCAGCAGGGCGTTGGCATCGGGTTCTGCCGTATCCGTCAGGTCCAGTGCGTTCTGGGTGAATGTGCCGGTCAGACTCTGCTGGGCGAGGCCCGCATATTTATCATCCGGCAGCATCCGGGCCATGGCCAGAGCCTGCTCAATCAGCCCGTCAAACTGCGTCGGGTCCAGCGTGGTGGTGGAGACAATGGCGGTTTTCTGACCTGCAAACACACGCAGACCGAGGTCTGTGGTTTCAGAGCGTTCCAGCTCTTCCGTCATACCATTACGCACCCCCGCGCCTAGCGCGGTGCTGGAGACAAAAACCGCATCTGCGGCATCCGCTCCGGCATGGCGCGCGCGGCGGACAAGATCAGAGATCTTTTCGAGGGTTTGTGCGCTCATGCCGCGAGGTTCTCCGTAATCGTGTCCAGAGACAGGACGTGTTTGACAGGCCCCAGTGCGGCCAGTGTCGGCTTCTGGGTGAAAATCCGGGCGGCAACGCGGCGGATATCCTCCGTCGTGACAGCCTCCACGCGGGCGACTGTTTCCGCAACCGGAATCAGGCGGCCAAAAAGCTGAAGCTGGCGGGCAATCTGTTCACACCGGCTGCCCGTGCTTTCCAGAGACATCAGCAGAGACGCTTGAGCTGCGCACGGGCGCGGGCCAGTTCGTCTTCCCCCACGTTTTTCTGAACTTTTTTAAGCTCTTCCAGTGTCACGGGCACCAGTTCCGCGCATTCTTTTTCACCCGTGCCCGCATAAATGCCGAACACGCCGCCATCGAGGAACGGCGCATTGAAGGAATAGACCGAGTAGACCAGACCGCGCTTTTCCCGGATTTCCTGAAACAGGCGGGAGGACATCCCGCCGCCCAGCAGCAGGGAGAGCATCAGGCCGCGTAGTAATCCGGGTCATTGTACCCCACGGAGGGGAAGCCCAGAACCACATGGGCCTGATCCAGATCTTTCTCCTGCCGGAACTCACCACCGCCATAGATGGATGGCGTGCCGGGGATGAGGGATGTGGTGCCGAGGTCGGCAAAATGCCGCTCCACCTGCCGCACAACGTCCTCATGGTGCAGGTTGCCCGCTGCGGCCACTACCATGTTGCCCGTGGTGTAATGCGCGCTCATGTAGCGCATCAGCGTGTCACGGCTCATGGTGCGGATCAGATCTTCCGTGCCCAGCGTCGGGCGGCCCATGGGCTGGTTGGGGTAGGCGGTCGCCTGAAAATGGTCGAAGACACATCATCCGGTGTATCGTTCGCCTGCCCGATTTCCTGAAGGATCACACCGCGTTCGCGTTCGATTTCCGTCGGGTCAAACGTGGAATGGGTCAGGATATCGCCAATGATATCAATCCCCAGATCCAGATTTTCCTTCAGCAGCTTGACGTAATAGGCCGTCTGCTCCCGTGCGGTATAGGCATTGATATGCCCGCCCACATTCTCAATTTCCTCGGCAATCTGGAGGGCGGAGCGACGCTCCGTGCCCTTGAACGCCATATGCTCAAGGAAGTGGGAGACACCGTTTTCTTCCGCGGTTTCATCCCGCGTGCCGGTGGAAACATAGGCTCCGAAGGAAACGGTTTCGACGCGCTCCATACGTTCTGTCACAACAATCAGGCCCGAGGGCAGACGGGTCAACTGGATCGGATCGGTCATTCTTGTCCTGAAAAGAAAGGCCGCACACGCGGCCTGAAGAAAGGGGAATTTAAGGAGATCAGGCGTTAGAGAGCACTGCTGCGCGCACGGCATCCTTTACGGTATCTGCCGTGGCCGGTACGGTGCGGTAACGCTCTTCACGCGAATAGAGGTCTGCCAGATGCACGGGCAGAGCAGGGCGGATGCCCGTAGCGGCAACCATTGCATCCGGGAATTTGGCCGGATGCGCCGTGGCCATGGCGACCATCGGTACCCCGGCTTCGCGGAAGCGGCGGCCTGCGGCAATGCCAATGGCGCTGTGCGGGTCCGCCAGATAACCGGAGCGGTCATGCAGGCCTTTGATTTCCGCTTCCGTCGCAGCATCATCCAGTGCCAGACCGGAGAAGAGCGTGCGGGACGTCTCCCACGCTTCCGCCGGAACATCCATGTGCCCGCTGGTGCGGAAGGTCGTCATGATGCGGGCACAGGCTTCAGCATCACGCCCCAGCAGTTCAAACAGCAGGCGTTCAAAGTTGGAAGAGACCTGAATATCCATGGAGGGGGAGAGGCTGGGCATGACGGACTTCATCGTCATGTCATTCGCGTTCAGGAAGCGCGTCAGAATATCATTCCGGTTGGAGCCGACGCATAGATGGCGGACCGGCAGGCCCATTTTGCGGGCAGCCCATGCGGCCAGAATGTTGCCGAAGTTGCCGGTCGGCACGGCAAAGGAGACTTCCTGCTCCGGTGCGCCAAAATTGAGCGCGGCATACACGTAGTAGGGAATCTGGGCGGCAATGCGCGCCCAGTTGATGGAGTTCACGGCGGAGAGATGCATGTCCTTGCGGAACGGCATATCCGCAAACAGGGCTTTGACCAGATCCTGACAGTCGTCAAACGTGCCCTCAATGGCCAGATTGGTCACGTTGGGTTCAAGCACCGTCGTCATCTGGCGGCGCTGCACTTCAGACGTGCGGTCTTTCGGGTGCAGGATAACCACGGAGATGCGCTCACGCCCACGGCAGGCTTCAATAGCGGCGGACCCGGTGTCACCCGATGTTGCGCCCACAATGGTCACATGCTCGTTGCGCTCACTCAGCACATGTTCAAACAACTGGCCCAGCAACTGCATGGCCATATCTTTGAAGGCCAGCGTGGGGCCGTGGAACAGTTCCTGCACAAACAGGCCATTTTCCACCTGCGTCAGCGGGACAATGGCCGGATGGTCAAACCCGGCATAGGCTTTCTCGCACAGGGCGCGCAAAGTGCCGGGGTCAATATCTTCCCCGACAAAGGGCCGCATGATCCGGGCGGCAAGCTCCGGATACGGCAGGCCGCGCATGGCTTGCCACTCGGAGAGTGAAAAGCTGGGCCATGTTTCCGGCAGATACAGGCCGCCATCTTCGGCAAGGCCCGTCAGCAGGACATCAGAAAACGAGAGAGCGGGAGCCTTCCCCCGGGTCGAGATATAGCGCATGGCCAGACTTATACCCTGAATGGGAGACGGCGCGAAGTAGCCTTCTGCATCCGTCTGCTCAGGTTGGGGGCGGGGTGGTGGGCAGTGTGAGCTGATAGACCGTGATGGGCCATTTCACAGTGGCCTTACCGTTCTGGAAGGCTGCGCTGTGGTCAAGCTGCATGGTGGGCACAAACAGATGCCCGTGTCCGTCCAGCCCCGGTGTGCCGGGGTAGGTCAGGCGCGGGTCCGTAATCAGCCTGCGCGGGATGCGGCCGGTGCTGTAGCTGAGGATGCTGCCGGTGCTGACGTCAGACCAGTAGAGCGTACCATCCGGGCCAATGGTCATGCCGCCCAGTGAGGGCGTTTTGTACCACTGGGTGACAATTTCTTCCATGGCGGCGGGGGTAATGTCCGGGTCGGTAAAGGTGCTGGTGTCCACACGGGCGAGGTAATTGCCCGGTGCCTGCAGCACAATCCAGCGCCCATCCGGGCTGATGGCAATCATGCTGGAATCAATGGCGGCGGGGCGGCCATCTCCCCAGTTGAGCGTGCCACCGGGAATCTGGATGGGCCGCGTGGCTGTCAGTGCCGGATGGCGGTCCAGAAAGCGGCGTGTTGAGGCGGCTGGAATATCAACCACCAGCACGCCCGCAACCCCTGAGTCGGCAATGTAGGCTGTGTTGCCGTAGACCGCGACGCCAGAGAGAATACTGTCCGGATGCAGGGCTGTTTTCTCGATTGCAATCGTCCCCAGAACGATATTTTTCCGGGTATCAATATGGATCAGCTTAGCTGCGCCACCGCCGGAGCCTTGCGGTCAGGCACCCCGCTGTCCAGCACCCAGAGCGTGCCATCAGGCAGAAGGGTCAGCCCTGCCGCGGCGATAATCCGTCTGGCGCTGTCCCCCTCTCCGGCGTTCCAGTCGGCATCCGGGTAGGGCGTAAAACTGCCATCCGTGTTGCGGACGGAAAGTTGCGGGCCGGGATTGCCCACCCATGCCGGGGCTTCAAACAGCATCCGGCCATCGGGCAGAGGGACTACGGCATCCCAGATCTGTTTGTCAGACTGCGTAAAGGGTGTGAGCGCCGAGGCTGTGAGTTCCGGCACTTTTGGCATGTGTACCGCCCATGCGGCGGGCGTGGGCAGGGCAGCGGCAAGGCTCGCGGTCAGCGTTGTCAAAGCGAGGGCGCGGCGGAACCCTGAAAAAGGCCGGGTACGTCTGGTCATCATGAAATTTCTGGCAGCCTTGCTGTACGTGTGCGGCGAAAACATGCGGCCAGTTTCCTCCTTTTTGGTCCACGCCGACAACCGCATTCTTCGCATGGCCCGCCAGAACCCTGCGAAGAGGCGGAGGATAGGAGGGCAATCAGGCGTCTGGTGCGCGGTCCAGATAGCGGCGCTGGATATGGGTCTGCCAGGCTTTGGCCCCGAGCGGTGCGCCGGTCGCATCCCGGATAATGTCCGGCATGGAGGCGCTGCGGGCACGACCATGGATGTGGGTGCGCAGCCAGCCCAGCAGCGGGGCAAAATTACCCTCCGCCAGAGCCGGGGCAATCTGGCTGTCCTGCTGGAAGGCGGCGGTGCGAATCTGCGCTGCCGCAAATGCGCCCATGGCGTAGCAGGGGAAGTATCCAAACAGCCCCTCCGGCCAGTGGATATCCTGCAGGCAGCCGCGCCGGTCATCCGGCACATGCAGGCCGAGCAGGGCGTGGAGGCGGTCATTAAAGGCGGCGGGGAGGTCTTTGACCGCCAGATCTCCGCTGATCATCGCGGTTTCCAGCTCATAGCGCACGAGAATATGGGCGGGGTAAGTCACTTCATCCGCGTCCACGCGGATAAAGCCCGGTTCCACATGCGTTACCAGACGGAGCAGATTGTCGGCCTCCCAGCGGTGTGCCTTCGGGGATATTAAATTCGGCTCTCAGCAGAGGGGCCACCCAGTCCACAAAGGCGCGGGAGCGGCAGACCTGCATTTCCATGGTGAGGGACTGGCTTTCATGCAGTGTCATGCCCCCGGCCTGCCCGACGGGCTGGGAGAGCCACTTTTCCGGCAACCCCATATCATACAGGGCATGCCCGGTTTCATGCAGGACGCCCATCATGGCGGGGAGGAAATCGGCTTCTTCATAGCGTGTGGTCAGCCGCACATCATGCGTGGCCCCGCCGCAGAAGGGGTGGAGGCTCACATCCAGCCGTCCGCGCGTCATATCAAATCCAAGCTGCTGCATCAGCTTGCGTCCGAGTGCTTCCTGTCGCGGTACCGGAAACGGCCCCTGAAGAGGAAGGGCCGGGGGCAGGCTGCGCTGCTTGTCCAGCACGGTGGCAATCAGGTCGGGCAGGTCCGCGCTCAGGCGGCTGAAAATCGGGTCAATATCGGTCTGGCGTGTGCCGGGGTCGAACGAGTCCAGCAGCGCATCATAGGGTGAGAGGCCAAGTGCCTCGCCTTTGGCGCGGGCAATCTGCTGCGTAAGGTTTAGCACTTCCTGCTGGTAGGGAAGAAAAGTTTTGAAATCATTATTCTGGCGGGCCTCACGCCATACCATCTCGCTCCGGGCCGTGGCCTGTGCGCTGGCCTCCACCAGATCGCCCGGCAGGGCGGTGGCATGGGTGTGCAGGCGGCGCATTTCAGCAAGGTTGGCGCGGCGCCAGACATCATCCCCGGCGTCAGCCGTTGCCAGCAGGTCCGCCATGTCCGGGGCCGTCAGAATTTCATGCCGCAATCCTTCCAGCATGGCCAGATTTTCCGCCCGGCGCTCTGCGGCACCGTGCGGCATGATCACTTCCTTGTCCCAGCCCAGAATACCGATGGCGTCATTGAGGGAAGACAGGCGGGCAAAATGGCGCTCGAGGCTCTGATAGGCTTTATTCATGATTCGGAATCTGGTCCTGTAGGGTGGCAACGCGTGCTCAGAAGGGTAGAGCATCGCCCTGCGGGACGGAACTCTCTGTGATCAAGTTTGGTCAGAGTGTCAGGGAAGAATGTCTGTTCCCATTCTCCAGACGGACTTTAAGGAAAGCACATGCCCCATCAGAACGGGATGGCAACGCAGACGCCATCGGTCGAACAGGCACTGGCCCTTCTGTCCGTAGGTGATGCAGAGCGGGCTGCGGCCATGCTGCGCACGCTTTTGCGCGAGGATGCGTCCGACGCCGAGGCCTGGCATGCTATGGCCTGTGTGGCGCGGGCCGGAGGGGATGCGCAGTCTGCTGTGGCGCTGGCCGGGCGGGCGATCGGCCTGCGGCCCGAAGGCCATTTCCACATCACGCTGGCGCACGCGCTGCTTGAGCAGGA
>NZ_BAJW01000120.1 GCF_000613905.1 Acetobacter persici JCM 25330 | reverse complement strand
CCTGTCTGCGCGCTGTCCGTCCCAAGTCTGTGCATCTGCGTCCTCATCGTCCTCTGGTCAGTCTGCACCGTCTCAACACAGGGCGGAACAGATCTGCTTTGTCCCCGGCATCTTACTGTCATTCCGGCCCACAGGGCCAGCCTGCCGCGCCAGTTTGCCGCTAACGTGCCGCACCCGGCCGCGTTGCCTCCCGCTGTCCCGGCACCGTGACGCCCCGGCCCGCCGGGTGTATGCTGCTTCTCTCAGGCACCGCGACAAAACCGCTAGGGTGTCCCGCCGCTTATGAGCAGACTAAACGGGCGGACTATAAATGTAGGCTATGAAACCACAGGGGACGGCACCATGCCCGAAAACAGCATCGCGCAGAAAATCGCCATTGGCGTGTTCAGCCTGCTGCTTGCCGCAGGCACTCTTGCGGCAGGGATTTACTGCGCCGGGGTGGCGACGGATATCCTGCTGCACAGCTCAAAATGGCAAAATCTCAGCCGTTACAGCAGCCTGCTGGTTGTGCCGCTCGGCCTCGTGCTCTATCTCCGGCGCCGCAAACGCGGCCAGAAACCGGAAGACGTGCAGGATGATCCGTATGGCGCTGCGGCGCTAAACCGGTATTTCCAAACCAGACAGGGCATTCAGAAAGACCATTATGATTATTCAGGGCTATAATTTCTTCTGCGATATGCCCGATGACATGCGCTACCTGCGGAACAGCACTCCGGACGAAAACTTTATTGAAGAAAACATGATCTTCATTCTGCCGGATCGGCTTAAAAAATTCCGTAAAAACCTCTGGCATGTCCGCAGGAACGCCGGAGCAACCCATATTTACCTGCCCCTGTTCCGCGTCAAAACCAGTCTGGAACAGGACCCCATTCCACCGGGGTATGAAGGCCCGCTGGATGTTTTTCCGTTCTATACCCACACCTCCAAACGCCGCAGCCGGGCGCTGGATTATTATCTGCTGTTTGTCTTCCGGCATAAGGAGACGTACGTGCAGTGCAAATCCCTGCTGAAACCGGAAAAATCAGTCTGACACTCAAGCGTACTCTGTGAAAACCTCGTAAAAGATCACAGACCAGATAAGCGCTCCTCAATAAAAAAGGGCGGGGGTCTCATACCCCCGCCCCAATCCTGTGCCCGGTTTTACTGTCAGGCAGACGGCTCAGAAACTCGCATCCAGTCGGCCATAGTAGTAGCCCCCTGTAATCGGCACCTGGAGAGAGAACTGGTCATAAATCTGCGCGCCACGAGAGTTGTTAATCTGCGGCACCCGGCGCGGCCGCACGTTCAGCAGGTTGTTTACACCCACGGCCAGATGCCAGCGCGGGCTGAAGCGATAGCCAATTTCAATATCCGTCAGCCAGCGCGGTGAGTTCTTGAACTGCGCAAAGCAGGAGTTGGAGTAAGCCAGTTTTCCGCCACTTGCGCAGGGCAGTGTTTTGTCCGTCCAGTCATAATAGGTCAGCATGCTGGTGGTTTCACCATACCGGGTCTGGCGCACGTTAAAGTCCCAGTTCCGGTAGGTATAAAGTGCGTTCAAAATAATCTTGCTGCGCGGATACGCGGTGGTGATGTAGGCAATGTTCTGTGCGTTCAGCAGGGATGCTCCGTTCCGATCCGTGCCGTTATGGTGCAGGCGGGTGCGGTTCAGGTCCAGCGCCATGCTCAGTGTCAGGTTGCCCGCTCTTTCAAAGCGGAAGGTATAGTCAGCTTTAATATCCAGGCCCTGGGTGCGGGTGCTGGCGCCATTGGTCATGTAGTAGGCGGAGACATCCTGAGCGTTGATGCTGTTCAGTGGCAGCGTATAGCCCATGGTTTCAATGGCGTTAATGGCCGCATCCCCCTTCACTGTGCCACCGCCCACAATGCGGTCCCGCAGGTTGATCTGGTACACGTCCGCTTCCACATGGAAGCCCCGCACAGGCTCCAGTACAATGCCGCCACTCTCGCTCACGGAGCGTTCGGGCTTCAGCGGGCTGGCTCCCAGAACCTGTGCCGCGGTGGAGCTGACAGGCAACAGGCCGGATGCCCCGGTCGGGCTCACGTTCATGGCGCTGTAGTGCTGTTCCGCCAGCGTCGGTGCACGGAAGCCGGTGCTGATGGTGCCGCGTACGGAAATAAAGCGGTTGATATCGTAACGGGAGGAAACCTTGCCGTTCACCGTATTTCCCACGTCCGTATAATGCTCGAACCGGCCTGCAAAATCCAGATCCCAGTGCTTCAGCGGGTGGAAGTCTCCATCCACATACGCCGCCCAGATATCACGGCTCCAGTTGCCGGCACTGTTCGGGCCAAGGCCTGCATAGCCCTGCGTGCCTCCCAGTTCATAGGAGGGCGGTGTGCCTGCCTTGATCTCATAGGTTTCCAGACGATGCTCACCACCAAACGCCAGCGTCATCGGCACAACATGCGCGATGTTGAAGTTGCGGCGGAAGTCCAGATTATTGGTCCACTGGGCCATGCGGTAAGTCTCGGCCCGTGTGGTGTTGGGGGACCAGCCACATCCGTCTGTGGAATAATAGGACGACGCCGGATCGGTCGAGCAGGTGCTGGCCAGCATCCCTGTATTGGCTGTGTTCTTGTTGCCAATCTTGTTGCCGTCTGCGCCGTATGTCGTGCTCAGATCCCAGTCAAACCCGAAAAAATTGTCGCCCTTCAGGCCAAGTGTTGCGGCATAATCATTTTCTTCAGACGTTTCGAGCGGGGAGAACCCGGCCGGATACATGCTCGGCGCAATATTGGGCGTGCGATAGTTTTCATACGCTTCCCCATGCCGGTGCATATAGGTAATCAGCCCATAGAAATTGATACCGTCTGTAATTTTCTTGCCAAAATCAATCGCAAGGCTTTCCCGCGTTTCTTCAGGCGTACTCATGATCTTGTTGGAATCGCTGGGCACATTCATAGCGCCCGGAACAACACCGTTATAATAGCCCGTGGTTGTTGCGTTGGTCGGCCAGCTTCCCAGCAGGCGGTGGTCATGCGCCCCCACCACCATGTGGTCGGTGTGTACATCTGGGCGCTGATATGCATATAGCCGTCCTGACCCAGCTTTAGCCCGCCATCGGCGTTTAGCTGATACTGCCAGCCATCACCGTTATAGGCATTGGCCCCGGTCTGCGCGGACATATGCAGCCCATGATCCTGCTTTTTGGTGATGATATTCACCACGCCGGCAATCGCGTCAGAGCCATACATGGCTGCCGCGCCATCTTCCAGTACTTCAATATGGTCAATAGCACTTGCCGGAATGGTGTTCAGGTCCGCGCCGGTGGAGCCAAACTGCGGCCCGGCATCGGCCGTGATGTTTGCCGTATTATGGCGGCGCTTGCCGTCCACCAGCACCAGCACTTCATTCGGGCCAAGCCCACGCATCTGAATCGAGGAGGTCAGGGCGGCGGAATCCGCGCCCATGGCCTGCACGTTGATGGAGGCGTAGGTGCGCGTCAGCGCGTCCGCTACGTTCATCATGCCAGAGCGTTTCAGTGTGGCAGCAGAGACAACGGTGACGGGAGACGTGCTTTGTCTGGCCTTACGGTTTGTGGAATGTGTGCCCGTCGTCACGTTAATGGTTTCGGCTTCTCCGGCATAGACCGGGCCGCTTTTGCGGACTGTTTTACTGGCAACGGGGGCGGCAGAAACTTTTGCCGCCGGTCTGACGCCTGCTGGTGTGCCCGTTGTGTGCGCCGTACCGGAATGTGCCGTCACATGGTGCGCGCCGGGGTGGTTTTCCCTGAGGCAGACGTTGCAGCCTCAGCCGTCAGGCAGGGTGCGACGGTGCAGACTGTAGTGACAAGAAGGGAAAAACGACGTTTGACTCTCATAGGGGCTATCCGTGCTTCCACATCACGGTGATCCGTCAATTCGGAACCGTTCCCCCTCAGAGTGCCTTAAAACCGTTCCATATCCATTACAAAAATGAGCCTGTCGCAAAAGGGCTGCGCATTTGTTGCATGAAAGCAACAGAATGAAATCACTCCTCAGTGCTGTCTCAAAAACAGAGCTATTGTTCTTAAAAAAATTGTAGCTGCTCTCGGCCGTGCTCTGTTATGGTCTGCACATCATCCTGCTCTACCTCCTGCTCTACCTCCTGCGCCAGCGCCTCCAGCGTGGCGCAGCAGTCCAGCACGGCAAGCGGCGCTGCGCAAAAATAGAGCGTTTCAAGCAAAGGCGTAATCTGCCCCACAGTCCCGCGCAGGCACGCTGCAACCTGCCCCAGCGTCGCGCAATCCATCCTCACCTGTTCCCGCACATAGGCCCCGCTCCTCGGCAGAGGCCTCCATGAAGACTGATTGTCTGGAAAGGTATTTTTAGAAAGTCCTGTAACGGACGGACGTGTCATGGGCAGCACTCACACAGATCATCAGAACCAGAGACCTGTCTAAGCCCGACTATTATGCACCGCAGTCTTTAATTCTGCATGCGGGGAACACCCCGCCCCATTACAACCGCCGCGCAAACCACACCACACGCCCAATAATCTGCACCTGCTCAGCCGGGACCTCATAAGGGGAAAAACGCGGGTTTTCGGACTTGATGCGCACCATCGGCTCCGTCGCCTCATGCGCCCGCTCGGCCCATTTGCACACCACGCCATCCCCATCAAACAGCACAAAAATGCCCGGTTCGATAATGGATGTCTTGCGCGTATCCACCAGCACCATATCCCCGTTCTGGAGCATCGGCTCCATGGACTGGCCTTCTACTTCAATCACCCGCAGGTCGGACGGGGAGGCCCGCAGCGCGCCGCGCACAAACTCTTCTTCAAAAAACTTGGGGCGTCCCAGCAGCCGGTCTTCCACATAGCCGCAGCCCCCCATGCCCGCCCGGAGCGAGATATAGGGCACCGCCACATAGCCCGGCGGGTTCAGTTCCACAGTAATTTCCGGCTGGTCCGGGGTTGCAATGTAGGTGGACCGCGCTTCCCGCGCAACAGTCTGCCCCCCGGCGGGAAAGAGCAGATCCCGCGCTGTACAACCCAGAATCGAGGCCACGCGCTCCAGTTTTTCGCCCCCCGGATTGCGGGATTTTCCTTTCAGAATATCGCGCACATAGGTGTCCCCCACCCCGGCATTCCGGGAGAGGGCTTTTTGCGTCAGCCCCAGCAGGGCCATGCGGCGTTCCAGTTCTCTGGCAACAGATGAGCGATCCATAAGGGAAATATCCCACGCCATCCCCCAAAGATCAAATGGGATATATCACCATATTATCCCCTTGACGGTATGTGACTGGTCACCCTACCGTCCCCCTTAAGCCTCACCGTCCGCGCTGGGGTCATTTTTTTTACCGCCTCTTTAAAGGAAGAGTGCCTATGCCGGCCTCACAGTCTCCCGCCCTTTCCATTTTAACGCCTGTTTCGGGCAATTTTTCCGCTGTTTCTTGTCATTCTGTCCAGTGCGGACCCCACGCACGGTCTGCCACACATGCCCGTTCCTCGCGCCATCAGGTTGCCGCCGCTGCCCGTATCGCCTCAGCCTCTTCCATCCCCCCTTATCCCCCGCCCGTCCCTCAGCGTAACGCAGCATCGTCCCTACCGAAATCTGCACGGCAGAAATGTGATAAATCCCCCTCTACCCGCGACTCCATAACCGTTCCCTGCACAGAAGCAGCCCCCCATAAAGCGCCCTCCCATAAGCCTTCCCCCGTCCGGCAGGCCGCTGATGCCGCAGGGGCCAAACCGCACCCGGACACAGCCCTCCACACCGCCGCCCGCCCCAAAACAGATGCCGCCCTGCTGGAGCAGATGGTCACCTTGCGTCGCGCCGGGAAATCCCTGCGGCAGATCGGGCGGCAGACAGGCCGCTGCATGGAGGGCGTGCGGCAGGCGCTCCTGCGGTACGAGCAGGCCCGCGCGGAAACCCCGGCACAGTACGCGCAGGAGGAGGACTGGCACGAACCCCTGCGTGACCCGGAGCCTCTCCCTGCCGGTCATCCCATCGCCACACAGGCCATCTGGCGCGGTCTGGAACACTGGAGGGACGTGGTATGAGCAAGCGGCGCTGGTCCAAATTCTGGTGGCAGGATTACGAGCGAGACCCCGCTTTGCGGCTCTGCTCACTCGCCGCACAAGGCCTGTGGATGCGCCTGCTGTGTCTGATGCACGAGGCCGAGCCGTACGGTTATCTCTGTGTCAACCATCGCCCGCTGCACACCCGCCAGCTTGCGCAGATGCTGGGTGTTCCGGCCCCCCAGATCCAGCGCCTGATGGCCGAACTGCGCGAGGCCGGGGTCTATAGCCTCACACCGGACGGTCTGGTTTTCTGCCGCCGCCTGCTGCGGGACAAAGCGGAGTCAGACCTCGGTGCCCAGTGGGGCCGCACGGGCGGTAACCCCAGCCTGAAACCGGCTGCCAGATCAGCCCCCAGTGCCTCTTCGGCGGCTGGCACCGTGGTCACCCCGCCCCACCCAGAGGTGCAGCCAGAGTCCCCGCGAGAGCCTCAACCGGGGGCGGGGGAGGGCTTAACCACAGCCCCGCACGCGCCCCTTAAACACCAAGAAGCAGAGGCAGAGTCAGAAGCAGAGTCCTCCCTCACTGCGTTCGGGCCGGACGGGGATGCACGCACGCATTTATTCAAACAGGCCTGTTGTTTTTAAAACGGGTCACCGGCAGACCAGAACGCTCCTGCCGGGCCCTGCTGGGCAAATGGCTGAAAATGCTCGCTGATGATGCCGCCACCGTGCTGGCCGTGCTGGCGGAGTGTGAGGCGTTCAACCCGGCGGAACCCGTCTCATGGCTTGAGGCCACCATCCGCCACCGCCTCGCTGCCGAGGCCGCCACAGAGGCTGCAGCCCCAACCGCAATCGCAACGGCTACCGCCGCCACCGCCGGGCAGAACAGCCTGACACCGGATACCCCACCCCCGGCCTCTCCCCACGCCCAACGCATGGCCGCATGGGCCACCGTGCCTGATCTGGAAGGAGTCTGATTCCATGCCCGCCGTCACGCCAGCCACCTCACACACGCGGCCATCTCCTCCGCCACCCGCACACGCTATCCCGGTCACGCCATATACCGCGCCACCCCCTGCCGTGCGGGCCATTCTGGCTGCTCATGCCGGTGGCATTCCCCTCACGCGGCAGGACGTTCCGCCAGATCTGGTCGCGGCCCTGCACCACCATGCGCAAACCCTGCACACAGCCCTCCAGCCCGTCACGGAACTGCACGTCGCCGCATGGCTCAAAAAGCTCGGGCGTCTGGTCACCAATCCGCCGGGGGCCGGGCAGGCGGCCAGCCAGTGCCGTGCCATTTTTGAAGTCTGCGGGGATATCCCTACCGGCGCATGGGGGCCGGAGGCCCGCCTCGCATGGACGCGCCAGCCGCCGAGGGACGGTTACCCCGTTGGGGCTCGCTGGCCCAGCCCGAATGAACTGCGGACCATTCTGCTCCCCTTCGCCAACGCCCTGCGGCGGGACGCAGCCGCCAGCCGGACTCTTCTGGCCAGCCTCCCG
>NZ_BAJW01000121.1 GCF_000613905.1 Acetobacter persici JCM 25330 | reverse complement strand
CCCATAGATTCAGAACTCAACACAAAATGCAACTGTAGTGCTAGGGCCTGTTGGGTCTTGAAAGCTTGGCGGACGTGCATAGCTTTGTGTGATGAGCACGATGCAATCTGTGATTTCCGATGATGGGTGGTAAGTCTGGAAGCCCCTGATTGAGGCCGTGCGTCCGAAAGGCAAGACGCCGCCGCGTGACCTTCGTCGGAACATCTCGGCCATATTCTGGCGGCACCAGAATGGATCGAAATGGCGCTCCGTCCCGTCGGACCTCGGCCCGTGGTGGACCGCAGCACAGCTCTTCCTTCGCTGGACAAAGCTCGGGGTATGGCAGGCTCTTTTCGAGCGATTGAAAGACGGTGACCCGTCCCTCGGCATGGTCTTTCTCGACGGCACAAACATTCGGGCGCATCACAAGGCGGCGGGAGCCGCCAAAAAGGGGGACTCAGAGGCAGTCGAAGCGATCGTGAAGCACTTGGTCGCTCACGTGGAGGTTTTGGCAGCAAGGTCTGTGTCGTTGTAGACGGACGCGGAAAAGCCCTATCGTTTATCCGATGAGAGGAAGGCCCTGATACGCCGGACCAACACTGGGCGATTGCGCTTCCTGGGGACAGAGCCATAATCTGTTTCCATGACTCGAAACCCCTCTGAAAAGCCCATCCCTCGCAAGTCCCGTGCGTCAGCGAAAGTCGGCACGACTGTCACGAAGGATAATCTGAAGGTGCTTGGTGCGGACCGACTTGCGGACCTGCTCGTCGAACTGGCAGGGCAGGACACCGCACTGACCCGCAAGCTTCGCATGGCGCTGACGGCGGTTCATGCGAAGGATAAACTCGGCAAGGAGATCGAAAAGAGACTGCGCACGATCCAGCGTTCCCGTGGGTTTCTGCCTTGGGACAGGATCCGTCCTCTGGCTGCTGAACTTGATACCTTGCGGCAATCCATCCTGGGTGACGTTGCCTCTGCCGATGTCGGGCAGGCCATTTCAGCCATGAGGCTGCTTGTGGAGATTGCCCCATCCGTGTACGAGCGCTCGGACGACAGTTCCGGATACCTGTCGGACGTCTTCCGGGAGGCCGCTTCTGATCTTGGCGTTCTCTGGGGACGACAGGCCAACCGGGATCCCGCCATCGTTGTCACAGACCTTCTCACGCTTCTCGATGATGACGGGTATGGGACCTGTGATCGTCTGCTCGCCGCGTGCGGCACGGCATTGGGCGAAACGGGCGCAGCCATGCTCAGAACTATGCTTCTGGCACGACTGCGCGACCTGCCTGCATCAAAGGGGAAGGGGGATTATCATACCGACATCGCGCGTATGCAGGTGATCAGGCACCTGCGGGATCTTGCCGATGCCATGGACGACGTCGATGCATATAGTGAGGCTGTCAGCCTGAGTGACCGCCAGTATGCCTATACCGGCGACGTCGCACGCCGCTTGCTGGACAAGGGGCGCGCCCGGGAGGCACTTGACTGGCTCGACCGGGAAGCTGAAGAGAACTCTCACTTTTACAAGGAAAACGACGATCTGCGGATTGAAGCATACGAGGCAGTTGGAGACCGAGACAAAGCTCAGGCTCTGCGATGGAACGTTTTTCGGGAACGCCTGAGCCTGCCGCACTGGAAAGCCTATCAGCGTCATCTCAGCGATTATGATGCGATCGACGCCGAAGAGCAGGCGCTCGATCACATCCGGAATTTTCCGAATAGAAGCGCGGCCCTGTCTACTCTTCTGGAATGGCCAGCGCTCGACGATGCTGCCCGTCTCGTGCGGGATCACACAGCGGAACTGGACGGACGGGATTACGGGACGCTGCGTCCGGCAGCGGAACGTCTATCTGAATCTTATCCCAACGAAGCGACACTGCTTTACCGCCTGCTGGTCGAGGCCGTGCTGGACAGGGCGCTTTCCCGTTACTACGCCTATGCCGCAAAGGATCTTGCCTCCTGTCTGCGACTTGCACCCATGTTGACCATGGCTGAAGGCATGGAATCCCATGAAATGTTCATGACCCGGCTGAAAACCGCACATAAGCGCAAACAGGGATTCTGGTCATTGATCGCCGTGCCCTGAGAGCAGGCTTGGGGGAAAATGGTCTGGCCAGTATGGTGAGTGAATTCCATTGCTACCCGGCAAGAGTTTGGATATACTTCCGGCATATCCCAAATGGAGGTTACGATGCTCACCCGCACGACGCTCTTTCTGTCCAATCGCTCCCAGGCCGTGCGTCTTCCCAAAGCGGTTGCGTTTGACGTCAGCCTGAAAGACGTCGTGATCATCCCGGACGGTGCGCGTCGCATAATCGCGCCTGCGAATGCCGCCTGGGACGATTTCTTTGCCGCGCCAGGCACTCCACTGCCTGAGCGCGATCAGCCGAGGATGCAGGAACGCGAAAGCTTCTGATGCTTCGTTATCTTCTGGATACAAATTTTTGCATCCGCGTCCTGCGCGATCGTCCGCAAGGCTTGCGTGAGCGTTTCAATGATAACGCCGAGGCGCTCTGCATCTCGGATGTCGTGCTTTACGAACTTCTCTACGGAGCCGAAAAATCTCACGATCCAGTAAAGATTCGACGTGAGGTTGAGCATTTTGCCGCACGTCTGTCTGTTTTGCCGTTTGATGATGCCGCCGCAGCCCATACAGCGGAAATCAGGGCACAGCTGGAAAAGCGTGGCTGTGTCATCGGCCCATACGATTTGATGATTGCCGGGCACGCTCGAAGCAGGGGGCTTGTCGTTGTGACTGGAAACTTACGAGAATTTACGAGGGTAGATGGGGTGCGATCTGAGGATTGGACGGCCGGTTAGGGGGTAAGAGGTGCTTCTGCCTCATGTCAGACGTAACAGGAATTGCTGGAGTTTTCTGAAAGCAAGCATATATCGAGATGATAATATGCGCATGGAAATGCGTATAAGCATGTGCTATGTTTCAGTTCTCATGTAAATAGGATCAAAGCTATGGTTCGCGTGCATTCTACCACCCCGTCACGTCGTCCCACTAATGTGACGTTACCTGCTCAGTTACTCGAAGAAGCCAAATCGCTTGATCTCAATATATCTCAGGCCTGCGAACAGGGGTTGAAATCAGCGATCGCTTTGGTTCGTGCTCAACAATGGCTCGCAGAAAATCGCTCCTCCCTTGAAGCATCCCGACAGTATGTCGAAAAGAATGGTCTTCCTCTGGCGGATTATCGGAACTTCTGAATGGCCCGTTTTGATGTGTATTGTTTGGCCGGACGAGGTGAGGCGCGTTTCGTTTTAGATGTGCAGGCAGACCTGCTGGACGAGTTGGGCACCCGCATCGTGGTGCCGCTTTTGTCACAGAAAGTGGCACCCAAACCGGCAAAGAGACTGAATCCGGTTTTTGTATTCGATGACCAGTCGTTCGTTATGATGACACAGTTTATGGCTGCTGTATCTGACCGTGATCTGAAAAAAGTCGTGACGTCATTGTCTCTTTATCAGGATGAAATCACTCAGGCTATTGATCTACTGTTAACTGGTTTCTGAGAGACGGCTTTAGTCGCTTCCGCCCTCACCTCTGACAGAGAATTCCCCAGTTCACTTTCCGCATAGCAGACATGACTTATCCAACTATTTGACGGTGATGAGTGATTTCAGGCAGGTGCAAAAGAAGCAAGGTCAAGCTATCCTTTATCGTGGTTTGACCGCCCTCCGTTCCGAGATGAACCTATGGGACATCAGATGAACGCAGAGCAACTCACCGATATCTGGAACCAACGGGAAATCCCCGTGATTCTTCGTAGGACCGGCAAGGGCGAACTGCTGCGACTGCGGCTACCCTACGCAGTGACAAACCGGGCTTGGCTGCGGAACAACCGACGTACCTTGCCCGTCTGGATTGCCGACGAGCGTTACTGGGAAATACCCAAGTCGTGGTTCAATGACTTCGTGGAACGAGCCCTCGCAACCTTCGGTGCAGTCTACGTAGTCCAGCCTTACTGCGAGCAGGAGAAGTGTTCCCCAGCCTGCCTCAACGCGGTTGGACATGAGTGTCAATGCTCCTGCATGGGGCGCAACCACGGAGCCGGCAACGACGGGAGTTGGTTCGAAATTTCCGAGACGTTTGCCACGCGATGGGGTAAGCAGGTGCTTGCCTGCCGCCTCATGAGGACGCGAGAAGAAGGTAGATGACTGTCGATCGGCGCACAGCGGAAACAGAGCTACGTGGTAAATTGGGGGCGGAACCTGACCATGTCTGACGGAGGACAGGATCCCAACCCCGCCACGCAGACACCATCCGATGCCGAACTTGACGGTGTGGTAAACAAGCTACAGTGCTCGATACAGGAGTGGGCGACACGTCACGAATTGTGGTTCGACTGTGGCTTCCAGTCCTACGCTGATCGGATCGAAGGAGAACCCGAAGAGACCCCCGTCGTCACGATCCTATACTTCAATGGGGACCTCGGACGCGCGCTCGACGGTGACTTTCATGGCCTTGACATGGAGTTCTGCGAACTGCTCGAGCGTCAGGGTTTCTGGTATGAGCGAAATGATAGTTTCAGCGCTCACATATATCCCCAGGACACTAGCCCGTTGTTCCAGCCGTTCCTCAATCGAGAGAACTGGCAGTGGGTGTGCGGACTAATCCAACAGGACGTCGCGGACGTCTATGAGGAGCTGTACTCGCACTTCGCGAAACGTCCGGAGGATCTCCACCGTCTGAACTGGCGGGAATTCGAGACGCTGCTTTTCCGAATCTTCCAGTCCCAAGGATTTACATGCGAGCTTGGCCCTGGCTCGAATGATGGTGGCATCGACGTCCGCCTACTACAGCGGGATCCATTGGGCGATATACTGACACTGGTCCAAGCCAAGCGCTATGCACCGAAACATAAGATCAATATGTCTGCGGTCGCAGCGCTCCATGGTGTTGCCGATGTCGAAGCCGCTCAGAAGAGTATTTTTGTCACCACCTCCAACTACCTTCCCTCAGCGAGAAGGTTTGCTGGCCGCACCCGCATCCCGATGACGCTTGCGACTTCAGACGATGTTCGCGATTGGTGTCGCGACGCGAGCGAAGGGATCATCCGCGACAAATCGAAGCTGGTTACGCCCCAAGCAGTATCTTTGTTACTCCAAAATCTCGCCCATCGAGACCCGCGCATCGTCCATACGTCAATTGGCTACTCGGTTATCATGAACCAATTCGCGATCATCCTGAAAGAAACGAAGCACGCGGCGCTACTAATGGTCATTCCTTCACAGACGATCTCGGATGACGGCTACGGGCAGAGGGGATATGAGGTGCCCGAGATTGGAGCAGCGTGCCTTGAGCGCTTGACGGCCGATACCGTATTTCGTGCGAAAAGATCCCTCTACAACGGGAAAGTAAGGTATTGGAACGGTCAGAACCTGTATTCGCCATGGGATGGCGTCCCCAAACTCTTTGACCTTTACTAGAAACAAGTGAATGGTTTTTCCCGCCGTAGAAAGCCCGAAATTCGAACCTTATGGAAAGTATGGGAGACATGAATAATTAGAGAACAAAGCAAACTGCAACTGTAGTGCTAGTCACCCAACCCATGCTTTCACACGGAAGCTATTTCATCGAAGTAACGACATTAACGCCGGTTAGCCCCGTAGAGGTGTATCAGGGAAACCAGAAATAATGCCTAGCATCAGCAGCTGAGTAACCTGAACAGCCTACATTTAGGGCATTATCAGTATTAACCTCAGTATCCAGAAACGGCCGTCTCTGACGCCAAAGCACAGCGCTTATAGACGCTTTGGGAATCCAGCGGCGAGGTGATCGATGAACGCACGTACTGCCGAAGGCAGCCCACGCCGGGTTGTAAATACGAGATGGACGATCCCTTCCGCGCCCGTCCAGTCCGGTAACACTTGTACGACCAGGCCCTTTTCCAGTGGTTCTCGAACGAAATGATCCGGGAGCCACGCAACCCCTAGTCCCGCAATCGCCGCATCCCGCACTATGCCCATATCTTGCGAACCGAACCGTGGTATTTGGCGTATTTCATGGGTCTCGCCGTGGGTATTCACTAAAGGCAGATGCAGTCTGTTGCCTCGTCGCTTGTTGTTAACAGCGGTGCACGTCCCAGATCATACAGGCTTCTGATGCTCGCGGCGACACGCGGATGCGCGACTAAAACACGTGTGGAGCGCCCGAGTGTACGCATGGTCAAAGCTGCATCCGAGGTGAGAGCCAGACGAACCCGCAATGCGAGGTCGATGCGCTCCTCTATCAGCTCCACTGGCCTATCCACCGCCAGAAGTTGCAGCCGCACCTTGGGGTGGCGATCCAGAAAGCCTGTCATCAGATGGCTGATCACGGCAACCATGCCGGTCGGGCAGCTGAAACGAACGACGCCCGCTGGCTCAGCCTGGGCTACGCTGATGATTGCTTCCGCAGCTTCTGCCTCATCCAGCATAGTACGGCAGCGCTCATAAAATGCCCGACCAAGATCCGTGACGCGAAAGCGCCTGCTGGACCGCTCGATCAGACGTGTACCAAGCCGGTTTTCCAGATCAGCGATGCGGCGACTGAGTTTGGACTTCGGCTCGTGTAATGCGCGCGAAGCAGCCGAAAAGCCGCCATGCGTACCGGCCCTGAGACGGTATGCCCGTGTGCTGACACGTGACCCGCATCAGGCCGACGATCTGGTGCAGGACTGTCTGGAGCGTGCCCTGACCCGGATGCATCAGGTGCGTTGTCGGCCTGATCTGCGGCCCTGGCTGTTCACCATCGCGCATAACCTCAATGTCAGCCATTGGCGGCGTCTGCGGCGTCTGGTTTCCTTCATGGAAACGACCGATCCGGAACCGATGCAGGAGGCGGGGCAGATTCCCCATCTGGAATGGAAGGAAGTGGCGGGCGCCTTCGAACGTCTTTCTGACGACCACCGACAGGTATTGATACTGGTCGGTGTCGAAGGGCTGGAATACGCGACGGTCGCGGACATATTGGGGGTGCCGGTGGGTACAGTGATGTCCCGGCTGTCGCGGGCCAGGACGGCCTTGCACCGGCTTGTCGAACATGAGGAGCTTCCCATGCTCAGGAGGGTAAAATGACACGGCCCGACCGCCCCGTGACTGAGGACGATCTCCAAGCCTGGGTCGATGATCTTCTGTCTTCCGAACGGCGGAGAACCGTAGAGACGTGGCTTGATACCAACCCCGATACACGAACGCGGGTCACGGCATGGCGTGCGGAACGCAATCTGTTGCGGGCGACGATGGATGACGAGCAAGCTGCTGGATGGCGAGAGCCCCTGCTGCGACTGACGCTTTCCATCATCGCCCGCACTCACACCCGTTTCTTCCCTCAACAGGCGCGCTCATATCGCGCCTGTTTTCATTCCTTCAGGAAAATAAATAATGTTTCGTTCTTCAGACGACGCTACGCCCTCCCGTTTTCATCCCACCGAAGCTGATCTGATCACCTATCGGGACCTTGCCCTTG
>NZ_BAJW01000122.1 GCF_000613905.1 Acetobacter persici JCM 25330 | reverse complement strand
GGCCAGCACACGACCCCGGCAGACACCAAGCCTGCGGACGGAAAACCGGCGGACAGCAAAGCGGGCGGTGGCGACCCGGATTCCTCCGGCGCGAATGAAATTTACCGGCTGGAAGCGTCGGGCATGTACATATCTACACCCAGACCGATCAGGCTGGGGCGATAAGGCCGTGTATGACATGGATCAGGCCGTGCTGGTGATGACGGGCAACGCCCTGAAACTCACCACTCCGCAGGATATTCTGACGGCGCGGGATTCCATGGAATATTACTCGCAGCAGCGTATTTCCATCGGGCGTGGCAACGCGACGGTCACCACCAATGATAACCGGCAGATCCGCGCGGATGTGCTGGTGGGCTACAGCGCTCCGCCGGACCAGTCCGCCCAGCCTGCGGACCAGAAGAAGGATGCGGGCCAGAGCTCGTCCGACCCGCTGGCAAATGGTTCTGGCAAGCTGGAAAAGGTCAATGCGTTTGGCCATGTATGGGTCCGCACCCAGACGGAAACCGTCACCGGGGATCGCGGCGTCTACGTGCCGGATACCGGCATTGCCCGCATTGTAGGGAATGTGCACATCACCCGCGGGCCAAACCAGATTCAGGGCGCTGCCGCCATCATCAACATGCATACAGGTCTGGCAACCATGACAGAGCGCCCCGGCAGCCGCGTAAGCGGGCTGGTTGTGCCGAACAATGGCGACGGATCAGACAGGAAATAACAGATGACGCAGGAGATCAGCTGGACCTCGGACGAAGCCGTGGACAATCAGATCATCGGGCCGGGGCCTGAACCGGCCGACCTGAATGCCCCGCACCGCCCCGGACAGGGCCTGTTTGCCAATGGCATTGGCAAATCCTACAAAAAGCGCGAGGTGGTGAAAAACGTCTCCATTGAAGTGCACCGGGGCGAGGCCGTGGGGCTGCTCGGGCCGAACGGGGCCGGGAAGACCACCAGCTTCTACATGATTGTGGGCCTTGTGCAGCCGGATACCGGCTCCATCACGCTGGATGGCGCGGATATCACGCAGCTCCCCATGTACCGCCGTGCGCGGCTGGGCATTGGGTATCTGCCGCAGGAAGCCAGCATTTTCCGTGGGCTGAATGTTGAGCAGAACATTATGGCCGCGCTGGAAGTGGTGGAGCGTGACCCGGACCAGCGGGAAGTGATGCTGGACGGGCTGCTGAGTGAATTTGGTATCTCGCATCTGCGCCGCTCCCCCTCCCTCGCTTTGTCAGGCGGTGAGCGGCGGCGTCTGGAAATTGCCCGCGCACTGGCCAGCCAGCCGCATTACATCCTGCTGGATGAACCGCTGGCCGGGATTGACCCCATTGCGGTGGGAGAAATCCGTGACCTTGTCTCGCACCTGAAAGACCGTGGCATTGGTGTGCTGATTACCGACCATAACGTGCGTGAGACGCTGGAAGTGATCGACCGCGCCTACATCATGCATAGCGGGCAGGTGCTGATGCAGGGCATACCGGAAGAAATTGTCGCGAACGAGGATGTGCGCCGCGTGTATCTGGGCGAGAGCTTCTCGCTGTAAGGCGCGGCCTCATGGAGACCATGCGCCAGAATCGTCTGGACCGTCTGACGAGCCGTTTACCCTGAATGGGTGGTTTTAACGACGCCCTCTGATCTGTAACGGCGGCGGCTCCATCTCAGGCACCGGCGGAGCAGCTTGCATCTCCGGTACTGGTGCCAGAGGTGCTGCAAGACCGGCTTTGGGCTTCTGCTTAACCACTTCCACCGGAATCACCACCCGTTCCATCGGCGGCTTGTAATGCGTCATGTACAACATGATGCTGCCATAAGCGGCCAGCAGCGCCAGCAGGATCATCACCTTGACCCGCCACTTGCGGCGCATCTTTGGCATGTTGACGGGCGGGCTGGATCTTAAAAGCATGGCATCCTGTCTGGCTTGCAACTCTGTTCTGTGTTGTATGCGCCAGCTTTCCGCCTCAGCAACCCCGAAGCGTGCGGTTTTTTGAGAAACGGGCCGAAATCCTCGCGCCGTAACGCTGCACGCCCCCTTCGGGTTCCTGCATTAAAACTGTCATAAAACCGTAGACAGACCCGGCCCGGACATGCCCAAATACGTTCAGGCACGCGGGCACAGGCTCCGTGTCTGACGAGTCAAACCGCCTGCGCCTGAGAGAGGGCTGCATCTGTTACGGCTCCGCGCTCAGGCAAAGACGGTCCTGCTTTTAACCAGCAAGGAACGACATCCGATGCATATTCATGTTTCCGGTAAACAGATTGCTCTGTCCGATGCGCTCAAGCACCGGGTCAATGCTCACCTGGGCGGCCTTGCAGAACGATACTTTGACAAGGCGCTGGAAGCCAATGTGACTTTCAGCAAAGCCCGGTCCTTCTTCACCTGTGATATCAACGTGCATGCGGGCCGTGGCCTGACCCTGCGCGGTGAGGGCGAAGCCGCTGACGCCAATGCCGCGTTTGATGATGCCGCCGAACATATTGCCAAACGCCTGCGCCGCTACCATCGCCGCGTAACAACCCACGCCCGCACCAGCAAGGCGGATGTCACGCAGGAAACCGGCCGCTCCTACGTACTGCAATCTGCCCCGCCCGCCACAAAAGCCCGGCAGGACAGGCAGGACCACGGCGCGGACCATGAGGCTCAGGCAGAAGCGGAGACCTATGCCGCGATTATTGCGGAACACACCACGGATATCCCGAGCCTGAGCGTGAGTGAGGCCGTCATGCGGCTTGACCTTGCCGCATGCAGCATCCTGCTTTTCCGCAACCGGAAGAACCAGCAGATCAATCTGGTCTACCGGCGTGATGACGGAAATATCGGGTGGGTGGATACGGGGCCGTCCTGAAGGACGCCCTGAGCACCTGCCGCCCAAAAAAGCCCTGCCACACAGCGGATTTTTCATCCGTCCCGTGGCAGGGTTTTTTAATAGGCCAGTTACTGGAGGCTGGCGGGCACCATATCGTGCTGAAGAATAACCCCCCACGCGGTTTCCAGATCTTCTACAACGGCCAGCGGGGAGCCGTCAGCAGCGTGAATGGCGCAGCTTCCTCGCCATCTTCTGTCAGGGCCGGGCGCACGTAGGCGACATTGGCAACCCCCAGAGACCGAAACTGTTTTTCGGAAAGCTGATGGACATCCAACGGTTTATCCGACTCATCGGGCATAAGAACAACACGTCCGTTACGGGTCGTGACTCTCATGGTGTCTCCTTTCCGTTTCTAGAAAACCAACGCTGTCCGGCGGAAAAAGATCCGCCAGCCTGCGCCCGGCGGCTCAGTCCTCCACCACCTTATGCAGCATGCGGGACGAGCGGGGCTTCAGACCACCTGCCGCAGCGGCCGCCGTTTTCGTGCTGCCGGGCTGCATGATTTCAATCCGCTTGACGCGCACTTCCGGCTGCGGGCGGAACAGATCAATATGCAGCAGGCCGTTATCCAGCCAGGCTCCGCCAATCTCTATGCCTTCAGCCAGCACAAAAGCCTTCTGGAACTGGCGGGAGGCAATGCCACGGTGCAGATACACATGCTCCTCACCATCTTCCACCTGCCGCCCACGAATAACCAGTTGGTTGTCTTCCTGCGTGATCTGGAGATCATCCATCCGGAATCCCGCCACCGCCAGCGTAATGCGCAGCCCGTTGGGGGCTATCTGTTCAATGTTATAAGGTGGATACCCATCGCCATTGCCTTTGCTGGCCCGTTCGAGCATCTGCTCGAGATGGTCAAAACCAAGGAACATGGGTGAGCCAAATACTCTGCCAGACATAAAGCCTCCCCTTTCTGAGCGAGACAGAAACCGGGCCCTTCATGGCACCCGGCTTTCCTCACGATATGGGAGACACGCGGCCAAACGCAAGACTGCACGGAGGCCCACGCATGCCTGAACAGGCCGCTCAGGCGCGCTCCTGCATCATCTGAGTCGCGAGTGCGGCATATTTCCCACGGTTTTTGGCACATCCTGACCATCTTCCTCTGGCGCAGGCGGACGCGGGAGGTTAAATCGGGCGTATGACAGACGCAGCCATGACAGACGCAGCTTTTTCCGCTGCGGCGGCAGATGCCGCTCCCATGCCCATCCTCATTGCCCCGCATGCTGTGCTGCGGCGCAAAACACGTGAGGTCAAACCGGAAGATATGGCGGATATCCGCCGGGTTCTGCCCAGTATGTTTTCCGCCATGTATGCCGCCCCCGGCATCGGGCTGGCCGCCCCGCAGGTGGGGCTTGGCCTCCGCTTTGCGCTGGTTGATCTGGGCGAGGAAGAGGCCCGTGAGCCGATTGTCATGATCAACCCGGAAGTCATTGCCGAGACGGAAACACTGGCCGCGCGGGAGGAAGGCTGCCTTTCCCTGCCCAACCAGTACGCGGAAGTCACCCGGCCGGAGAAAGTACGCGTCCAGTGGCGCACGGTGAGTGGCGATGTCATGGAGCGTGAAGTGGACGGCCTGCTGGCCACCTGCATGCAGCATGAAATTGACCATCTGGAAGGTATCCTGTTTGTGGATCACCTCTCCGTGCTGCGCCGGAACATGATCCTGCGGCGGCTGGCCAAGGAACAGAAGCGGAAATAAGCCGGAGGGCCGGACACCATGCGTCTTATCTTTATGGGCACGCCGGATTTTGCGGTGCCTGCCCTGCACGCCCTCCATGCCGCAGGGCACGAGATTGTCGCTGTGTATTCCCAGCCTCCGCGCCCCGCTGGCCGGGGCAAGGCGCTACGGGCCTCCCCCGTGCAGCAGGCAGCGGAAGCCCTCGGCCTGCCGGTGCGTCACCCGGAAAAGCTCCGCAAAAATGAGGAAGAATGGGCCGCTTTCGCCGCCTTCAAGGCTGATGCCGCCGTTGTGGCCGCCTATGGCCTCATTCTGCCGCAGGTCATGCTGGATGCGCCGCGCCTTGGCTGCCTGAACATTCATGCCAGCCTGCTCCCACGCTGGCGCGGGGCCTCCCCCATTCAGAGTTCCATTCTGGCAGGCGATACAGAAAGCGGCGTGACCATCATGCAGATGGAAGCCGGGCTGGATACCGGCCCCATGCTGCTGCGTGAGGCCGTGCCGATTACAACTGAGACCACCGCTACCAGCCTGCATGATGCGCTGAGTGCCATTGGGGGCCAGCTTGCCGTGCGCGTTCTGGCAGACCACCCTGCCCCCATCCCGCAGCCACAAGAGGGCGTGACCTATGCGCCCATGCTGACGCGGGAAGACGGACGTCTCGACTGGTCCCAGTCCGCCAGCGCACTGGACCTGCGTATTCGCGCCCTCACGCCATGGCCCGGCACTTTTACCGTGCAGGCGGATGGCACGGTGCTGAAAATTGGTGCGGCCACCCCGCTGCCGGGCCGCATGCACACAGCCCCGCCCGGCACCGCGCTGGACGATGCTCTGACCATTGCCTGCGGCGAGGGTGCCCTGCGCCTGACGCGCCTGCAAAAACCGGGGCGCGGCATGATGGACGCAGAAGCCTTCCTGCGTGGCCAGCCTGTTCCCGCTGGCACCCGCCTCTACCACACGCCCCCCGCTGCGCCAGACAGCGTATGACAGAGCCGCCGCTGGTCCTGCTGGATCGTTCGCCCATTTTCCCGTCTGACCCACACGCTGCGACGGAAAACCGGGATGCGTTCCAGCGCTGGGCCGTTAAAATTGAATATGACGGCACGGGGCTGGTCGGCTGGCAGAAGCAGAATGAGGGCGTCTCTATCCAGAGCCTTCTGGAGGCCGCCGCGACCCGTATGGCGAACGGACGCCCCGTCTCCAGCATTACCGCCGGGCGCACGGATGCCGGGGTCCATGCCACGGGGCAGGTCGCGCATCTGGACTTCCCCGCGGATATGAACCTCGCCCCCCATATCGTGCGGGACGGGCTGAGCTATCACCTCAAGCCCAACACCGTCGCCGTGCTTCAGGCCGCACGGGTCACGGACAAATGGAGCGCGCGGTTTTCCGCCACATGGCGCTCCTACCTGTACCGCATTATCAACCGCCCGGCCCCTCCGGCGCTTGGGGCCACCCATATGTGGCATGTACGCGCCCGCCTGAATCTGGACCTGATGCGCGCCGGAGCGGACAGGCTTGTGGGCACGCATGATTTTACGTCTTTCCGCGCCGCCGCCTGTCAGGCCAGAAACCCGGTCCGCACGCTGGACAGTCTGACCGTAGAGCGGGTGGGAGAAGAAATTCATATCCGCACCCGCGCGCGGTCTTTCCTGCATCATCAGGTGCGCAACATGGTCGGAACGCTGATCCTTGTCGGCCGGGAACGCTGGACACCGGAGCGGATTACCGCCGCACTGGAAGCCCGCTCCCGCACGGCGGGAGGCCCGACAGCCCCGCCAACCGGCCTGTATCTGACAGGCGTTGGCTACAACCCGGACCCGTTTGCGGACCAGATCCTCTCAGACTGACGCTGGCCGGAGTGGCCGGTCTCAGACCTGCCCTGTGCGCTCCGCTGAGCGTATCCGCTGTTGCACGCTGTCCTGATAGTCCGACCAGATTTCCCGAATCAACCGCCCCGCCGGCACTGCGCGGGCCAGTGGCGCGCCCTGCCCGGCCCAGTACGCCCCAAAACCTGCATCCCCGTGTGCGCGGGCGGCTTTGGCCAGTGCTTTCCCGGCATCATACGCAATCGGGTAATCCGGGCAGGCGGGCTTATCCGCCTGTTCCGCAAGCGCGGTGAACCGGTTGGAAAGGCCCCGAGCAGGGCGGCCAGATATCAGACTAACCAGACGGGTATGAAAAGCTGCCTGCCCCATCAGGGTTTTTCGGTACCCGTCCTCAAGGTCTGTTTCCGGGCAGAGCAGAAAAGCCGTCCCCATCTGGGCTGCCACAGCCCCCAGATCCAGCGCTGCGGCAAGACCGGCCCCATCCATAAGCCCGCCCGCAGCCACCACCGGGGCATGACACTGGCGGCTGAGCAGACGCACCAGTGCGAAGGTGCCCAGTGCATCATCCGGTGCATCGGGGTCAAAAATGCCCCGGTGTCCTCCAGCCTCAATTCCCTGCGCCACGACCATATCCATCCCGGCCGCTTCTGCCGCGCGGGCTTCCGCCGGGCTGGTGACACTCGCCAGCAGGACTGCGCCTGCCTGTTTGAGCGCCGTCACACAGGCTGCGGGCGGCAGGCTAAAATGAAAGCTGATAACGGCTGGCCTGACCTCAAGCAGCAGCGCCATCATCTCCGGATCATCCAGAAAACTTGTATAGGACGCAGATAATTTTTCAGGCGGCACCGCCCCGTATTCTGCAAAAACCGGTTTTAGCCAGTCCAGCCAGCGGGCTTCACGGTCCGGGTCCTGCCGGGGTGTCTGATGCACAAACAGATTGACGTTAAAGGGCCGGTCCGTTCTGGCGCGGACTTCCGCCATCATGGCGCGCGCCTGCGCGGGGCTGGCTGAGCCGAGACCCAGCCCGCCCA